>JAGQSS010001000.1 GCA_020439405.1 Ilumatobacter sp.
GCTCCCGCTGGGCGCACGTCGGGTGAGGCACGTTCATGATCACCAGTCGCTCCAGCGGGCGGACCGTTCGGATCGCGAACATCCACGCCTGCACGGCACCCCAGTCGTGGGCGACGAGCGTGACCCGCTCGTGACCCGACTGGTCGATCAACCCGGCGAGGTCGGCGAGCAGCTCGTCGATCGAGTAGTCGGACACCTTCGGCGGCTTGCTCGAACCGCGATAGCCGCGTGTGTTCGGCGCCCACACCTCGTAGCCCATCTCGGCGAGCATCGGGATCTGGAAGCGCCACGAGAACGCCAGCTCGGGGAAGCCGTGCACCAGCAACGCCAGCCCCCGCTCCCCGCCCGGGTTGGCCACCGCCACCTCGAGATCGACCCCGTTCACCGTCTTGGTCTCGTACACCAACGGATCCATGGCCGAACCGTAACCCCCTGGTCGGTTCATGTCAGACACGAACCGACCACCCGCCGACGGCACCTCACCATCGATCGGTCGGTTCGTGTCTGACATGAACCGA
>JAGQSS010001001.1 GCA_020439405.1 Ilumatobacter sp.
CGCAGGAGCTCGAGGGGTACGACGACGATGCCGCCTCCGACCACGCCCGCTTCGAGGCGAACCTCGTCCGGGCCGGCGTCCGCGACCGGGTCGACCACCTGCGCACGTTCTCACACGACGCCCTCGACGAGGTCGGCGACATCGACGTGCTCTACATCGACGGTGCCCACCGGTACGCGCCGGCGCTCGCCGACATCCGCGAATGGGGCGCCAAGGTCGTCGACGGCGGCACGATGCTGATCCACGACAGCTTCTCGAGCGTCGGGGTGACGGCGGCGATCGCTCGCGAGCTCGTCGCGTCGTCGCGCTTCCGGTACGTCGGGCGGTCCCGCTCGCTGGCGATCTACCGGGTCGATCCCGCGGCGGGCCGCTGGTCGAGCGCCGCCCGGCAGGTCGCACAGCTCCCGTGGTTCGTGAAGAACGTCGGGCTGAAGGTGCTGATCTCGGCCAAGATCCTGCGCGGCCGCGAGTGGCCGTATTGACCACCGGCCGACCGACCCCAGGGATAGCCTCGA
>JAGQSS010001002.1 GCA_020439405.1 Ilumatobacter sp.
GACGACGGCGACGCCCCGCGCAGCTCCGCTTCGGGCGTCAACGCGATCCGGTGGGCGCACACGGCCGACGCGACGTCCTGGACGTCGTCGGGTGTGACGTAGTCGCGGTCGGCGGTGGCCGCCCACGCACGGGCCGAACGGAGGAGCGCGATGCTGCCGCGGGTCGACACGCCGAGCCGGAGGTCGTGATGGTCGCGCGTCGCCGCAGCGATCCGGACGATGTAGTCGTTGATGCTCGGCGCCGCCTCGATCCGGTCGACCTCGTCGATCGCCCGCTCGAGCTGCTCGGCGTCGGTGACCGCCGGGACCGACTCGTCGCGCCGACGACGGTGGTAGTCGTCGAGCAACCGGACCTCGGTCTGATGGTCGGTGTAGCCGAGGCTGAGTCGCATCGTGAACCGGTCGAGCTGGACGTCGGGCAACGGGAACGTGCCCTGGAAGTCGCGCGGGTTCTGGGTGGCGATCACGAAGAACGGACGAGGGACCGGACTGGACACGCCGTCGGCGGTGACCTG
>JAGQSS010001003.1 GCA_020439405.1 Ilumatobacter sp.
GCTCATCATGGGCGTGCTGCAGAACGGCCTCAACCTGCTGGCGGTGCAGAGTTACTACCAGCAGATGGCGATCGGCGCGGTTCTGATCCTCGCGGTCTTCATCGACCAGTGGCAGGTCCGGAAGGAGAGCCGGGTATGACCCTTCTTGAAATCAGGGACGTCTCCAAGAGCTTCGGTCCGGTCAGCGTTCTGCACGGCGTCGACATGAGTGTCGACCGGGGCGAAGTCGTCGGCCTGGTCGGCGACAACGGTGCCGGCAAGTCGACGCTCATGAAGATCGTCACCGGCATGTATACCGCCGATCAGGGCGCGCTCACGCTCGACGGCGAGGACATCCTCACCCATTCCCCCGGAGAGCGCCGGCGGATGGGGATCGAGATGATCTACCAGGACCTTGCGCTCGCCAAACAACAGGATGTCGCGGCCAACATCTTCCTTGGCCGCGAGCCGCAGAAGAAGATCCTCGGCATCAACTTCGTCGACCGCGCCACCATGCGGGCCGAGGCGCAGGCGAT
>JAGQSS010001004.1 GCA_020439405.1 Ilumatobacter sp.
CTGGGGACCACGCAGCTGCCGAGGCAGCCGTCGTTGCTCTCGGCGTTCTGGTCGTCGCAGCTCTCGGGGCCGTTGACCATGCCGTCGCCACAGAAGGGCCCGAGGGCCATGCAGTCGGCCGCGCAGCCGCCGTAGCTGCCGTCGTTGACACCGTCGTCGCAAGCCTCGCCGTCATCGACCACGCCGTCGCCACAGACGCCGCCGGTGGTGGTGTCGGTGGTGTCGGTGGTGTCGGTGGTATCGGTGGTGTCGGTGGTGTCCGTGGTGTCGGTGGTGGTGCTGGCTTCGTCGGTGGTGGTGCTGGTGTCGACGTCGTCGTTGCCGGTGTCGGTGTCGGTGCCTGCGGAACCGCCGTCGGTGCCGGTGTCGTCGCCACAGGCGGGAGTCAGAGCCAGTGCCGCGAGGCAAAGCAGGCCGGTCGAGACCAAGCCAAGATTGTCTTGTCGAGTACGCATGAAAGCGATGATGGGAAGGGCCAACTCGAGGCTCAACCGCCCGGAGGTCGGGACAGTGGA
>JAGQSS010001005.1 GCA_020439405.1 Ilumatobacter sp.
CCGTATCTATGCCGGAACCGCCACTGATCACGTCGGAGCCGGCGCCGCCGCGGATGCGGTCATTGCCGCCGCCGCCCGACAGGGTGTCGTTGTCGGCGCCGCCGTCGATGAAGTCATTGCCCGCGCCGCCGGAGATGATGTTCGCGCCGACATCGCCGGTCAGGTTGTCGTCGAATGCCGATCCGGTCAGGTTCTCGATATCGACCAGCGTGTCGCCCGTGCTCGTGGCGCTGGTGGCGAGGTTGATGGTGACGGCGGCGGTCTCGTCACTGAAATCCGCGGTATCGTTGCCGGCACCGCCATCGAGATAGTCGGCACCCGCGCCGCCGAGCAGCGTGTCGTTGCCGTCGCCGCCCAGCAGCGTGTCGTCGCCTTCCGCGCCGCTGAGGCGGTCGAAGCCGGCGCCGCCCTCAAGCCGGTTGGCGCGGAAATCGCCGTCGATGATGTCTGACTGGTCCGACCCGATCACATTCTCGATCTGGGACAAGAGGTCGCCCTGGGCTTCACCGTTCGA
>JAGQSS010001006.1 GCA_020439405.1 Ilumatobacter sp.
CGAGTGCCGGACCCCGAAGGGCGAGTGCCGGACCACGAAGGGCGCGCGGTCACAGTCCGGTGGCGGGTCGGCCGTAGGGTCGCCCGGATGGAGACCGTGTGGGTGCTCGGCGACCAGCTCAACCGCTCGCTCGGCGCGCTCGGCGTCGCCACGCCGGCCGACCACCGAGTGCTCGTCGTCGAGAGCACGACCCTGCTGCGCTCGAAGCGGTGGCACCGCCAGCGGGCCCACCTCGTGGTGGCCGGCATGCGCCGCTTCGTCGCCGAGCTGCGGGCCGAGGGGTTCGACGTCGACCACCGCCGCGCAGCGGGCCTCGAGGCCGGCTTCGAGGCCCACGTGGCCGAGCACCGGCCCGCGCGGGTGTCGGCCACGACACCCACCTCGTTCGACGGCCGGGCCCTGCTCGGGCGGCTCGGTGTCGAGCTCGCTCCCACCGGCCAGTTCCTCACCGACCCCGACGACTTCGCAGCATGGGCCGGGCAGCGGGGCCGGGTGACCATGGAGGACTTCTACC
>JAGQSS010001007.1 GCA_020439405.1 Ilumatobacter sp.
TCCCGGCCGAGGTCGCGCCGGGCGTACGCCGGGTCATCGCCGAGAACCCGTCGAAGTTCACGTACCACGGCACCGGCACCTACCTGATCGGTTCGGGTTCGAGCGTCGCCGTCGTCGACCCCGGTCCGCGACTCGACGGGCACCTCGACGCGCTCCTGCGCGCACTGGCGGGGGAGACCGTGACGGCGATCCTCGTCACCCACTGCCACGCCGACCACTCGCCGCTCGCCGCACGGCTGCGCGAGGAGACGGGGGCGCCGACGTACGCGTTCGGGCCGCACGGCGACACCGGAGAGGTGGACCTCGGCACCCTCCCCGACGACTTCGGCCGGCCGCCACCCGACGCGGCCGGGGGCGACACGCCGACCAACGACCCGCCGCTCGAGGAGGGCCACGATCTCGCGTTCCGGCCCGACGTCGAGTGCCGGACGGGTGACACGGTGGCCGCCGGACCGGGTTGGAGGGTCACCGCGATCCACACACCGGGTCACACCTCGAACCACACGTGCTTC
>JAGQSS010001008.1 GCA_020439405.1 Ilumatobacter sp.
CGATGCGACCCCGGTGCTGGCGGTGTGCCGCGAGGGTGACGAGGCGTTGTTCGAGCGGATCGGCAAGGGCGCGGTGCGCGTGACGACGTTGGCCCGGTTGTTCAACGATCTGCCCGCCGAGGTGGCTGCTCCCGCTGCGCGCAGCGCCGAAGACGTGGCGGCGATCCTCTATACCTCTGGCACCACCGGCAAGCCCAAGGGGGCTATGCTGACCCAGGCTAACCTGCGATCGAACGGCGAGACGCTCATCGACCTGTGGCGCTTCACGCCCGAGGACCGGCTGATCCATGCCCTGCCGATCTTCCATGTCCACGGCCTGTTCGTGGCGGTGCACTGCGTGGTCTTTTCCGGCGCGTCGATGGTGTTCCTCGACAAGTTCGAAAGCGGTGCGGTGATCGGTCTGATGGCCGATTCCACCGTGCTGATGGGCGTGCCGACTTTCTATATCCGCCTGCTGGGCGATGATCGGTTTACTCGTGAGGCGGCTGCGAACATGCGCCTGTTCATCTCAG
>JAGQSS010001009.1 GCA_020439405.1 Ilumatobacter sp.
CGACGACATCGGAGACCGGTGCGGCCCGAGTGATCGGGCCGCACCGGCGCGTCCGGGGGGATGCGTGCGACGCTCCTCGTCTGCTCGACGACCCGCTCGGCACCCGCTCGACCACCGGATCGTCAGAGCGGTCCGCCCGAGCCGGCCGGCACCTCCGAGCGCAGACCGGTTCCGGACCGCGTCCGGCCCGCCGGTACAGTCCCGACCCATGGGCGCCCAGTTCATCTTCACCATGCACCGCGTCGGGAAGTTCGTCCCGCCGGATCGAGAGGTCCTCAAGGACATCTCGCTGTCGTTCTACCCGGGCGCCAAGATCGGCGTCATCGGAGCCAACGGCTCCGGCAAGTCATCGCTGCTGCGCATCATGGCCGGCATCGACGAGGACCACACCGGCGAGGCGCGCCTGACCCCGGGGTTCACGGTCGGGTTGCTCGAGCAGGAACCACGGCTGGACGAGAGCAAGGACGTGGTCGGCAACGTCATGGACGGCGTCGCCGAGGTGGCCGGGCTC
>JAGQSS010000100.1:0-5287 GCA_020439405.1 Ilumatobacter sp.
GCCGACTCGATGGGCATCAGCGTCTCGTTCATGGCCAAGCCCACGACGGCCGACACCGGCAGCAGCAGCCACATCCACCTGTCGGTGTGGGCGGGCGAGACCAACGTCTTCGGCGACGAGACCGCCGACACCTTCCGGCACTTCCTCGCCGGCTGGATGCGATACGTCGACGACCTCATGGTCTGTTACGCGCCGACGATCAACTCGTACAAGCGGTACGTCAACGGCTCGTGGGCGCCGACGCGCGTCGCCTGGTCGTCCGACAACCGAACCGCCAGCTTCCGCGTGGTCGGGTCGGGTCAGTCACGGCGGATCGAGTGCCGTCTGCCCGGCGCCGACTGCAACCCGTACCTGGCGTACGCCGGGGCGCTCGCCGCCGGCATCGCAGGGATCGAGCAACGGCTCGATCTGCCCGACGAGTTCCGTGGCGACGTGTACGCCGCCGCCGACCTGCCGCGCGTCCCGCGCACATTGGAGCACGCCACCGAGCTGTTCGACCGGAGCGAGGTGGCACGCGCCGCGTTCGGCGACGACGTGGTCGACCACTACGCCCACTTCCACCGCGCCGAGGTCGACGCGTTCCACACCGCCGTCAGCGACTGGGAACGCCGCCGCTACTTCGAGCGGATCTGAGCGGTCAGCCGGCCCACCCGGCGACTCGGAGGGCACCGGGGACGAGTTCGAGCCGGACCGGGAGCGGCCCCAGTCGTTCACCGTCGGCCCACAGGTCGATGTCGGCGCCGTCGACCTCGACCGCCGTCCCGCTGCCGACCGACACCTCCGGCCGATCGACGTGTCGCCCCGAGAAGACCGTCGGGAACACGCGGAGGAACCGGAGGCGGGACACGGCGTCGATGTCGACCACCTGGAACCGCCCGTCGTCCGGTCGGGCCGCGGGACAGATGCGCATCCCTCCCCCGAAGTACGCGGTGTTGCCGATCGCGAGCAGCATCGTCGATCCGGTGCCGACACGCTCGCCGTCGACGGTGACCGTGACCATGTACGGCCGGAGCCGTGGGAGCTGCAGCAGGGTCGCGAGCGTGTAGCGGTGCTGGCCCCGCGGCCACCGCAGGCCGTTGGCGCGAGCGGTGACGTCGCCACTGAAGCCGAGCGTGGCGACCGACGCGACCCATCCGTGGTCCGTCCGGATCGCGTCGACCGGCGAGGCGTCGGCCAGTGCCCGCCCGACCTGGGCCTCGATGTCACCCTCGAGCAACCCGAGCGCCCGTGCGAAGTCGTTCCCCGTGCCGGCCGGCACCACACCGAGCACGACACCCGTCTCGGCGACGGCGTTCACGGCGATGTTGACGACCCCGTCGCCGCCGACCGCGATCAGGCGTTCGGCTCCGTCGGCGACGCAGTGCCGTGCAGAGTCCCGTGCCGCCTCCAGCGTCGGCGGGCGGTGCACCTCGGCCTCGACGCCGAGCCGTGCGAGGAGTTCGGCGACCTCACCCAACTGCTCCTGCCCGTGCGGGGCGGACGCGTTGCCGATCACGTGGACGCCGGTCATCGGTCGCAGGGTAGGCGGTCGACCGTTGCCGGGATCACCCGAGCGGGGCGGTCACGCCTTGCGGCCCCAGATCAGGATGCGCTTGAAGGCGTAGAAGTACGGGCCCTCGGTGCCGATGCGCGACAACAACTCGTCGCGGTAGGCGTCGACGAACGGTTCGTGCATCTCGGGTGGGAGCTGCTTGAAGAATCGCGTCAGCGAGGTGCCTCGTGTCCACTCGACGACGTCGGCCGGCGAGTCGAACACGTGGCCGTACACCTGGAGCCGGACGTGCGGTTCCTCGAGCCCGAGCTCGTACAGCGTCGTCGCGTACGACTCGGGGGTCAGCACGTTGGCGGCGACCGGATCGGCGGGTGGGTCGCCGCCGAACGACGACGCGAACGGTTCGCGGTGTGCCACGTCGACGCTGGCGAGGTGCGACGGGTGGTCGTGGTTCGCCGGGACCTGCACGGCGAGCTGGCCCTGCGGCGCGAGTGCTGCGACCCACCGTTCGAGGACACCGCGATGGTCGGGCACCCATTGCAGCGCCGCGTTGGCCAGCACCAGGTCGTGATCACCGTCGGAGGTCCACCGTGCGATGTCGCCGTCGACGAAGGTGACCTCGACACGACCGTGGCGCGACGCCCGTTCGAGCATGGCGGGCGAGCTGTCGACGCCGGTCATCCGACGCACGCCGAGCTGGTCGGCGGCGGCCACGGTCAGTTCGCCGGTGCCGCAGCCGAGGTCGACGGCGCGCTCGATGCCGCCGCGGTGGACGAGCTCCATCAGATCCCAGAAGGGCTCGGCGCGTTGCGCCTTGAACCGCTCGTACCGGTCGGGTTCCCAGTCGACCGTCATGCGACGATGCTAAACGAGCCGGCGCGCCCCGTCACGCGACGGGGCGCGTGACCCGTCAGTCGCCGGCGACGGGCTGGGGCTGCTCTTGCGCGCCCTCGCCCTCGCCCTCCAGCTCGAACTTGATGTACTCCGAGCCGGTGTCCTCCCAGTCCTCGAACTGGATGACGTTCATCTCCTCGAACCGGCGGCGGAGCCACTGGTCGTTGCGGTCGAGGAGGCCGAGCTTCTTGCAGTTCGGGACGATCTTGCTGAACAACATCTGCTGGAAGAGGTCGCGGGTCGGGTCCTTGAGCACGAGCGGCACCACGTCCTTCGGGTTGACGCCGTGCTTCTCCCAGACCTCCTGCGACAGGAAGCGGTCGCGCATGCGGATCGCGGCCTCGAACGCGAACTCCTGGCGCTCCTTCATCTCGGCGTCGCTCATGCCGTCGTAGACCTCCTTGAGCGACAGCACGCCGAACGCGACGTGGCGGGCCTCGTCGCTCATGACGTAGCGGAGCAGCTTCTTGAGCAACGGCTCCTCGGTCATCTGGTGCATGAAGCCGAAGGCGGCCAGCGCGAGCCCCTCGACCATGACCTGCATACCGAGGTAGGTCATGTCCCAGCGGCTGTCCTCGATGATGTCGTCGAGCAGCATCCGCAGGTGGGCGTTGACCTGGAACTCGCCGCCCATCTTCTCGTCGAGGTAGCGATGGAAGACCTCGACGTGGCGGGCCTCGTCCATCGTCTGCGTCGCGGCGTACAGCTTGGCGTCGTACCACGGCACGGTCTCGACGATCTTGGCGGTGCAGAGCAGGGCGCCCTGTTCGCCGTGGAGGAACTGCGACAGCGTCCAGCGGCGCTGGTCGATGCCGAACTCGAGCCACTCCTTGTCGCCCCACTTCTCGACGACGGTGCCCTCGTAGTGGTCGGCGGTGAAGCCGGCCGACGATGCGGCCTGGTCGGCGCTGACGACCTTCTCGATGTCGATGTCGGCGTCCCAGTCGAGGTCGGTCGAGCCGTTCCACTGACCGGTCTTGGCCTTCTCGTACAACTTGCGGAGCTGGGGCCGGGCGAGGGAGTAGTCCCACGTGAAGATGGCGTCGGCGTTGTCCTTGACGATGTGTTCGATCTCGTTCACGTCGGTGTTCGAGA
This sequence comes from Ilumatobacter sp., assembly GCA_020439405.1. Classification (GTDB taxonomy): domain Bacteria; phylum Actinomycetota; class Acidimicrobiia; order Acidimicrobiales; family Ilumatobacteraceae; genus Ilumatobacter. Next base: position 3,482 of record JAGQSS010000100.1, read on the forward strand.
TCGACAGGATCGCCTCGATGTCGTTGATGTCGGCGCGGCCGATGATCTCTTCGTTGGTGGAGAAGGTGTCGGTCATGTGAGGGTCCTCTCGGAGGTTCGGGGTGTCAGCAGGGCGAGGCCCGGCCGCAGGAACGCTCGGGCTGAGTCGGGGTCACCGAGGTCGACGTGCTCGCTCGGTGCCAGGAAGTAGGAGATGACGGTCCGGACGAGCAGTTCGATGAGCTGCTCGGCGAACTCGGGGTCGAGGTGTGGTGCCAGGAGCGGCATCAGCGAGTCGGTGGCGACCCGGATGATGCGGGGGAAGCCGTCGACGGTGAGTTGGGCGGTGACCTCACCGGGTTCGGAGGCCAGCATGAGGGCGAGGTGATCGTCGGCTCGCAATTCGCGGGTGGCGAGGACCACGAGTTCGATGACGAGGTCCTCGACGTCGTCGTGGCCCTCGGCGCCGGACGTGAGCACGTCGAAGAACTCGTTGAGCTCGCGCACCCGGAGCGCCTCGAACAGGACGTCGCGTCCGCCCGGGAACAGGCGGTACACGGCGGCACGGGAGACGCCACATTCGTCACAGATGTCGTCGATCGTCACCTTGGCGACGCCGAAGCGTTCGCAGCACGACTTGGTGGCGTCGAGTACACGCGTCTCCAGGTCGGTTGCCCCCATGCGGTGAGACACTAAGACAGAAAGCGTCTCACCGTCAAGCGATTTGTCAGCCGCTGACGCCGCAGGGGAGGTCGCGGTGGATGCAATGGATCACCTCGTTGCGGAGCTTGTCCTGGTGCCACGCGTTCCAGAAGTCGGCGTGGCCGGACAAAATGTCGCCCGACGACAAGGCGAGCTGATCGAGTTGATCGGCGGGCGGGACCGGGAAATCGATCGCCAACTGGAGCTGCGGGATGTGCACCGGATGCGTCTCCGGGCACTCCCCCGCCGCCGAGTACGCCACGTGCATCGAGGGTTGCGGCACGATCGGGCTCCGCTCGTCGACGCCGTTCCAGCAGTCCTGGAACGTGATCCACATGCGCAGGCTGGGCGCGTCGGTGCAGTCGAACGGCCGCGCCTCACGGCGACCGCCGGTCTCGCACGACCACGACACGATCGACAGCGCTTGCGGTTCGATCGCCGTGTGATCGCCGGCGACCATCATGAGGCCGGGTGGATACGGGACGACCGACGTCGGATCGACGTCGGGTCCGGCGCGGTAGTAGGCGACGGCGCGCAGGGGTTCGACCGGCACCCCGTCGGCGTCGAGCAGGGTCGGTGTCCAGTACGAGGCGGTGTCGGCGCGCTGATCGCACGTCGTGGCACCGGCGATCATCTCGTCGTACGACGAGTCGACCGACACGTCGACGGCACCGAAGAACTGGTGCAGGTGGCTCGCGCCGGCCTCACCCGGGTGCACGATCGGGTCGTCCGGCACGAACCGGTCGAACGCGCACTCGACGACGAACTGACCACGCGTGCCCTGTGGGCCGGTCAGGACCCGGTCGGGCGCGTCGCCGATCGCGGCCGGCTCGGCCGACCCCGCGAGTTCGGGGTCGGCCGAGCCACAACCGGCGAGCACGATCGCCGCCGCGATGGTCGCGGCGGCGAATCGGCGTACGGACGAGCGCTCAGTACGGCAGTTCGGGAACCGTGATCGCATCGAGGTCGACGGTGTAGGGGACGTCGGTCGCCGGCTTCGGCGGCGCCGTCTCGGCGTCGGGCATGTTCTCGTGCGTGCCGAGCTCGGGCAGCGGGGCCTCCTGCCACGGCACCTCACCCGGCAGATCGGCCATCTCGGCGAGCCAGCGTGCGACCGCGAGGTCA
>JAGQSS010000100.1:5386-9243 GCA_020439405.1 Ilumatobacter sp.
CGTGTTGTCGTACGAGTCCCACAGCAGATCGCCGTCGGGGATGTTGATCTCGAGCTGCTTCTGCTCGTCGCAGGGCAGCGTCCACTCGTCCTCGGTCGGAAGGTCGTCGTTCGGGGTCTCCTCGAGGTACGGCACCAGGCCGATGCCGGTCCGGAAGTGATTGTCGACGCGGTTGCGCTCGACCACGTTGCCGATACCGCCGGCGATGAGGATGCCGTTGCCCTGCGCCAGCAGGGCCGTGTCGATCGCCGGGGTGTCACCCTGGTTGTTGTCGTACACGAGGTTGCCGACGATGGTCGTCTCGCGCTCGGGGTAGCACAGCTCGTAGCTGCCCGAGTTCGGCACGATCGCGGCACGGTTGTTGTGCCACACCGAGTTGACGATGATCAGATTGCCACCCGAGTTCGTACCCGAGTAGCCGAGGCCGTTGTTCGACGAGATCACCGTGTCGATCACGGCGTCGCACGGGTAGCACTGGCCGATGTAGATGCCGGCGTCGCGGCTGCCGATCGTGTGCGAGTACTCGATCTGGCCCTTCACGGAGTCGAAGGCGTAGATGCCGTAGTCACCGGTGCGGTAGGTCGTGATGTACGAAGCGCGGTAGCCCTCCGACGACACCCAGAACACGCCGTTGTTGGTGTAGTTCATCGCCGTCAGGTTCTCGACGGCGACACCGTTGGCGCCGAGGACGCGGATGCCGTTGTCGAGCACGAGCTCACCGTCGAGCACGACGCCGTCGCGGTCGACGCCACGAATCGTCAGTTCGTCGGTCGAGACGTCGACGGCCTCGTTGTAGGTGCCGGGCTCGATCATGACGAGCTCACCGGGCTGGGCGGCGTCGACCGCGGCCTGGATCGTGTCGTACTCGGTCGGAACCCAGTAGACGCCGTCGTCGTCGACGACGCTGGTCGTCTCGGGTGCCGTCGTGTCGGACGTGCCCTCGGTCGTGGGCGCCGACGTGGTGTCCGTGTCGGCCACGGTCGTCTCGGGTGCCTCCGTCGTCTCCGACGGCTCGGTGGTCGGCGCCTCGGTGGTTTCGGCGGCGGTGTCCGGCGTGTCCGCCGAGTCTCCATCGCTGCCGCAACTCGCCATCAGCAAGCCCCCACACACAGCAAGTGTTGCAAGTTTCTTCACGGGTCCTCCCTTTGCCGGTGATTCAGCTTCAGCCCGTCACGATGACGGTGCCGACCATGCCCACGGTCTCGTTGCCGTGGATCGAACAGTAGTAATGGAACTCCCCGGCCTCGGTGAAGACGTGGGAGTAGATCGAACCGGGCTGGAAGTCGGCGACTTCGACGCCGAAGTCGGCCGCGCTGTCCTGCACGTAGAGCACGTCGTGCTCATTGAGGCCACGGTTCTCCCAGACGACCTCGTCACCGACCTCGACCTCGATGACCTCCGGTCGGAACGAGTTGTCGAGCGCGATGACCGGGACGAGGACGCCGGTCGGCTCGACCGCCGGCGCCGCGGGTTCGGCCGGCACGGTCGTGGCGGCGGCGGACTCGCCGGCGGTGGTCTCGACGTCGTCGGTCGACGCCTCGACCGGTGCGTCGGTGGTCACCGTCGTCGCTGTGCGGGACGCGGCGAGTCGGGCCTCGAGCTGACGGGCGGCGACGCCCTGGTCGTTCGCGTCGTCACCGCAGGCGGCGAGCACGGTCACCGCGGCGAGACCGGCGACGAGCACTTTCCCGAAAAACATTGTTTTCACGGGCAGAGAGGATGGACCCGAGAACGCGCGTGTTGCACGCCATCGGACCAAATTTCTGTGTGAACTGTGAAGAACGACGGCGTTCGGATCAGTTCGTGGGGAGCACGTAGGCCCCGTATTCGTCGCGTAGCGTCTTCTTGGAGAACTTGCCGACGCTGGTCTTCGGGACCTCGTCGATGAACACGACGTCGTCGGGGAGCTGCCACTTCGCGACCTTGTCGGCCAGGTAGGCGATCACGTCGTCCTTGGTGATCTCCTCCCCCGGCGCCACCACGACGCACGCGAGCGGACGTTCCGCCCACTTCGGGTGCGGCACGCCGATGACGGCCGCCTCGGCGATCTTCGGGTGGGCCATCAGCTCGTTCTCGAGCTCGACCGAGGAGATCCACTCGCCGCCCGACTTGATGAGGTCCTTCGTGCGGTCGACCAGTCGGATGCGGCCGCGCTCGTCGACCGACGCGACATCGCCGGTGCGCAACCACCCGTCGGCGGTGAAGCTCTCGCCCGCCCGTTCGTCCTCGTAGTACGTCGCGGCGATCCAGTTGCCACGGCACTGGAGTTCGCCCGAACTCTCGGCGTCCCACGGCACCGGCTCCTGGGTGTCGGGGTCGACGACGCGCATCTCGACGCCGAAGTTGATCCGACCGACCATCGTGCGGAGTTCGGCCTGGGCCTCGACCGGCAGCGAGAGCTCGTCGGCGTCGAGCTGGCACACGGCGGCGATCGGGCTGGTCTCGGTCATGCCCCACGCCTGCAGGATCGGCAGCCCGAGCTGTTCGCGATACGCCTCCGAGAGCGCCTTCGGGACGGCCGACCCGCCACACGGGATCGCCCGCAGCGACGAGGTGTCGCGACCCTTCAGCTCGGGCAGCACCTGCATCCAGATCGTGGGAACGCCGGCGGCGACCGTCACGCGCTCGTCGACGATCAGGTCGGCGATCGCCGGGCCCGACAGGTCGGGGCCGGGCATCACGAGCGACGAGCCGGCGGCGACGCCGGCGTGGGCCAGGCCCCACGCGTTGGCGTGGAACATCGGCACGACCGGCAGGATCACGTCGGACTCGCGGGCACCGAGCGAATCGGCGGTCATCGCTCCCATCGTGTGCAGGAACGTGCTGCGGTGGCTGTACAGCACGCCCTTCGGATTGCCGGTGGTGCCGCTCGTGTAACACATGCTCGCCGCACGGTGTTCGTCGGCGACACCGAACTCGACCGGCGACGCCGCGGCCAGCAGCTGCTCGTAGTCGAGGAGTTCGTGACCGTTCAGATCGTCGGGGATCTCGCCGACGCCGTCGTCCATCAGCACGAGGTGCCGCAGCCGCTCGAACGTGGGCAGGAGCGGCGCGAGGAGCCCGAGGAGCGAGCGATCGACGAAGATCACCTCGTCGTCGGCGTGGTTGACGATGTAGGTGAGCTGCTCGGGGAACAAGCGGATGTTGAGGGTGTGGAGCACCCGGCCGGTGCACGGCGCCGCGAAGTAGAGCTCGAGGTGGCGCGCCGTGTTCCAGGCGAAGGTGGCCACACGGCCGTCGGCGCTGATGCCGAGATCGTCGAGTACGCCGCCGAGTCGTCGGGTGCGCTCGGCCCACTCGCCGTACGTCGTGCGCTCGCGGCCGGTGCCGGTCGCGGTCACGATCTCCTTGTGACGGTGGTACTGCTCGGCGCGATCGAACAAGTGCGTGATCGTCATCGGAACGTCTTGCATCAACCCCTGCATGACCGGAAACGCTAGTCACGCGTCGGCGACCCCTGCGTGTCGAGCGGTAGCGTCACTCCGATGACCGAGGCCGAGACCGCGCCCGTCGAGGCGCCCGACGAAACGACCCCCTGGTGGGGACCGGTCGCCGTCGGCGCGTGGGTCGTCCTCGTCGTCCTCGGCTACATCGGCACCGCGGTCGCACCGAGTTGGGCGAACTCCCATCCGGCGGGTCTGTTGATGCTCCACTCACGGGTGCGGCACCTGTTGTTGGCGCTGGGTGGCGACATCTCCTGGTGGTCGTACGGGCTGATCGCCTTCGTCCGGCTCGCGATCGCATACCTCGTCTGCCATCTGATCGGGCGGGCGTACGGCACGCAGGTCCTGGTCTGGATGGGCCGGTTCCTCGGTGTGTCGCGCGACCAGATGAACCAGATGATCCGGATGTTCCAC
>JAGQSS010000100.1:9342-11187 GCA_020439405.1 Ilumatobacter sp.
CAGGCCGAGTGGGTCGTCGTGCCGTTCTTCACCGGGTCGAACCTGGTCGCGGCGATCACCGGCATCGTCCGCACGAAGATCCCACGACTCGTGTTCCTCGTCACCGTCGGTCTCGTCCTGCGCCTCCTGTTGTGGTGGTGGGTCGCCCAGATCGCCGACGACGAGATCGACGCGGTCCTCGACTTCCTGAACCGCTACCAGACCCCGGCGCTGGTGATCGCGATCGCGCTCACCCTGGCCACCGTCGCGCTCAACCTCTGGCGCGGTCGCCGCTTCGAACTCTGACCGGCCAAAGGTGTCACAATGCCCGCATGGCACAAGTGACCCTGCGCGGTAACCCTTTCAACACCAACGGCGACCTGCCGTCGGTCGGCTCGTCGGCCCCCTCGTTCTCGCTGGTCGGCAGCGACCTCTCCGAGATCACCAGCGAGTCGCTGGCCGGCAAGAAGGTCGTCCTCAACATCTTCCCCAGCATCGACACCCCGACCTGCGCCCAGAGCGTCCGTCAGTTCAACGAGAAGGCCGCCGGCCTCGACGACACCGTCGTGCTCTGCGTGTCCGAGGATCTGCCGTTCGCCGCCGGCCGCTTCTGTGGCGCCGAGGGCATCGAGAACGTGAAGACCGGGTCGGGCTTCCGCGGCGACTTCGCCGAGCAGTACGGCGTCCGCCTCACGGAAGGCCCGCTCGCCGGCGTCATGGCTCGTGCGGTCGTGGTCGTCGACGAGAGCGGCAACGTGACCTACACCCAGCTCGTCGGTGAGATCGCCGACGAACCCGATTACGACGCCGCCCTGGCCGCACTCGGCTGAGCCGAGCCCGCCCGGCTCGGCCCCGCCGAGTACTCGATCGTCGCCGTCCCGCCGAACCGACCGACGATCCTCGACCGCCGGTCGGGGCGCCCCCGCCCGGAGCGCCCCGACCACAGCGGCCATGGTTCCCGCATGTGCACCCCCACAGAGGCACCTGCGGCGACCCTGATACACGAATCCCGGAATTTCTTTCCGAACGGCCCGGACACACGGACACACGGACACACAGCCGATTAAATCGGCCCCACGTCCGACGGTGGACACACAGCCGATTCAATCGGCCCCACGTCCGACCGTGGACACACGTGGAGGTGGGTCGGCGGTCGTCAGCCGGCGGCGGGTTCGGCGGCGCGGAACAGCAGGTATGCCTGGAGCGCGACCATGCCGGCCACCGCGGCCCACCGGTCGAGTCCGTGGTCGACGCCGTAGCGCACCCGCTCGGTCACCATCAGGCCGACCTGCATGACCACGATCCATCCGAGCGTCACCGTCGACATGTCGCTGTAGCGCATCGCCACGCTGAACAGGGCGAACAGGGCGATCGCGGCGGCCACACCACCGACGAGGAGCCAGACCGAGCGTCGCTCCGACCACTCCTTCGCCAGGATCGCCTCGATCACGTCGACCGCCGCCAACACCAGTGTGATTCCCGCAATCGCCGCCACCCTCGCCATGCTCCACAGAGGCGGAGCGGACGCGTGTGATACACGCCGGGGGTGATCGGCCGGTGTCAGACGCCGAGATAGGCGTCGAGGCCGATCACCAGACCGGGGTGGTCGGCGATCCGACGGCACGCCAGCAACACACCGGGCATGAAGCTGCTGCGGTCGTAGCTGTCCTGGCGCAGGGTCAGCGACTGCCCCTCGGCGCCGAAGATGACGTCCTGGTGGGCGACCATGCCGTGCATGCGAACCCCGTGGACGCGGATGCCACCTGGCCCTGCTCCCCCGCGTGCGCCCGGGTAGACCTCGTGCTCGGTCGGGTCGGGGCGCCACGCAGTTCCGCCACGTGCGGCAGCGATGCGTTCGGCGGTGAC
>JAGQSS010001010.1 GCA_020439405.1 Ilumatobacter sp.
CGAGCTCGAAGAGGGCCAGATCGTCAGCGGCCATGTCGCCCGGCTCACCAACTTCGGCGCTTTCATCAACCTGGGCGGCGTCGACGGTCTGGTTCACATCTCCGAGCTTTCCTGGAAGCGCATCAAGCATCCTAACGAAGTGGTTCGGGTCGGCGAATCGGTCGAGGTGCGCGTGCTCAGCGTTGACCGCAGCCGCGAGCGCATCTCGCTGTCGCTCAAGCAGGCCCGTCCTGACCCCTGGATGACGATGTCCGAGTCGCTGCGCGTTGGCCAAGTGCTCGATGGGCGCGTGACCAAACTGGCCAAGAATTACGCTTTCGTCGAGATTGCCGAAGGCGTCGAGGGTCTGGTGCCCCTCAACGAACTCTCCGACTACAAGGTCGTGAAGCCATCCGAGGTGCTCAAGCCCGACCAACCGGTCAAAGTCAAGGTCATCGACGTCAAGGCCGACCAGCGTCGCATCACCCTTTCCATCCGTCAGGCTTCGGGTGGCAGCGGTGGTCCCGTGCCC
>JAGQSS010001011.1 GCA_020439405.1 Ilumatobacter sp.
GGGCCCGGCGGAACGGGCTTGACGCGTCCTTGACGCCGGAGGCGGCGATCTTGTCGTGGTCCTCCCGCAGCGGCGGCCGGGGCGGTGCCGTACCGTGCCGGAGGTGGAGCGGCACTTCGCCACCGTCTGGGAGTCGGTGGCCGACGAGGTGGGCGACGACATCGCCGTGGTGCAGGGCGCCACGCGGCGCACCTGGACCGAGCTCGACGACCGCGCCGCCCGGCTGGCCGCCGCGCTCGTGGCCGCCGGCGTGGCGCCGGGCACCGCCGTCGCCCAGTACCTCTACAACTCGCCCGAGTACCTCGAGACCACCTTCGCCGCCTTCAAGGTGCGGGCGGTGCCGGTGAACGTCAACTACCGCTACCTCGACGACGAGCTGCTCCACCTGCTCGAGGACTCCGAGGCCCGGGTCCTGGTGTTCCACGCCAGCCTGGGGGACCGGGTGGCCCGCGTGCTGCCGCGCGCCAGGCACCTGCGGTTGGCCGTGGAGGTCGACGACGTCGGGACGGG
>JAGQSS010001012.1 GCA_020439405.1 Ilumatobacter sp.
CTGTCAGGACCTGAGGGAAGCCAGCTTCCTGTTCTGAACCTGAGAGAGAAACGGCCCGGCCCGGGCGATGACGAGACCGGGCCGGGCGCATGCCTGAGGGGGTGGCAACGATGCGCGGCAAGGATGTCAGGCTCGACAATGTGTCGATCACCTATCCCAACGGGTTCAGGGCGGTGCATCCCACCGACCTGACCATCGAGGCGGGCGAGTTCTTTTCCATCCTCGGCCCGTCGGGCTGTGGCAAGACGACGATCCTGCGGGCGGTGTCGGGCTTTATCGAGCCGTCCGAGGGGCGGGTGCTGATCGGTGGCGAGGACATGGCCGGGATCGGACCCAATGCGCGGCCGACGGCGCTGATCTTTCAGAACCTGGCGCTGTTTCCGCTGATGCCGGTCTGGGAGAACGTGGCCTTCGGGCTGGAGGCGCGGGGCCTTTCGAAGCGCGAGCGGCGCGACCGGGCGGAAAAGCTGCTCGACCTCGTGGCGCTGGCGGATCAGGCCGGCAAGAAGC
>JAGQSS010001013.1 GCA_020439405.1 Ilumatobacter sp.
GCCAAGGATGCGCTTGCCAATGCGATGCGCAAGGTGTTGCCCGACCAGCTGGCCTACAACCTCACCCGGTGGAAGAACTCGCGCCTGCAGGAGTTCGTCTACCGCAAGACCCGAACCGACCCCGACAAGGTCAAGGCCCGGCTGTTGGGCATGGTGCGCGCCGAACTCGGCGAGGACTACGACGTCGAGACCCACTTCACCCCCTCCTACAACCCGTGGGACCAGCGGCTGTGCCTGATCCCCGACAGCGACCTGTTCAAGGCGATCCGATCCGGCGCAGCGGAGGTGGTCACCGATCACATCGAGACCTTCACCGAAACCGGTATCGAGCTGGTGTCCGGCCGTGAACTGCCCGCCGACGTCATCGTGACCGCCACCGGCCTCGAACTGGTGACCCTCGGCGAGGTCGACTTCACCGTCGACGGCGAGCAGGTGAACTTCTCCGACACCTGGACCTACAAGGGTCTCGCCTACTCCGACGTGCCCAATCTCGTGTCCTCGTTCGGATA
>JAGQSS010001014.1 GCA_020439405.1 Ilumatobacter sp.
GTCACCGCGACCCCGCCCCCGAGCCGCCCCGAGGCGGCGCGGGCGGTCGCGACAAGACCGATGATCTCGTCCCCGTCAAAGGGGTTTCCCTCGCCATCTACGGCCATGACCCGGTCGCCGTCACCGTCGAAGGCGAACCCAATCGTCGCCTCGGTGGAAGCCACCCGCTCTGAAAGCAGGGTCAGGTCGGTCGAGCCGCAGCCGTCGTTGATGTTGCGGCCGTCGGGCTCGATCGCCAGCAGGTCGACCTCGGCGCCGAGCCGGGCAAAGATCTCTCCCGCGACTCCGTAGGTGGAGCCGTTGGCGCAATCGAGGACGACCTTGAGACCCTTCAGGTCGAGGCGAAAACTGCTCTCCAGTTCGCGCAGGTAGTCCTGACCGGCACCCTTGAGCTCGCGGATGCGCCCGGGAGTGGCGGCCGGCGCCGGGGGATCATGGATCAGGGCTTCGACCCCGGCCTCGGTTGCGTCGTCGAGCTTGCCGCCATCACCGCCAAAGAGCTTGATTCC
>JAGQSS010001015.1 GCA_020439405.1 Ilumatobacter sp.
GAGGACGGCGAACGCACCTTCGCCGCTGATGCCGTCATGGTCTCGACCGGCAGCCGCCCCCGCATCCCCGAGTGGGCCTCGCCCGACGGCGACCGCGTGCTGACCACACGGGACTCCTATCCGCCCAAGGTCCTGCCCGAGCACGTGATCGTGGTCGGTTCCGGCGTGACCGGCGTCGAGTTCGTCCACATGTTCTCGTCGTTCGGCAGCCGCGTCACCCTGATCGTGTCGCGCCAGCAGGTCCTGCCCACCAAGGACCCCGAGGTGGCAGCGGTGCTCGAGGAGGACTTCCTGCAGCGCGGCGTCCGCCTCTACAAGGGCGCACGGGCCATCGGCATCGACCACACCGAGGGGGGAGTGGCGGTGCGCTGCGACGACGGTCGCAGCGCCGAAGGCTCCCACTGCGTGCTCGCCATCGGTTCGATCCCCAACACCGAGGGCGTCGGTCTGGCCGAGGCCGGCGTGGCCATGGACGGGCCGTGGGTCCGGGACCTCGACCACCACCTGCG
>JAGQSS010001016.1 GCA_020439405.1 Ilumatobacter sp.
TCCAGCCGCCGCCCCTGAAGCGGCGCCAGCCCGAACACCGCCAGGGCCTCAAGCGCCGCATCCGCCAGCCCCGCCGGCACCCGCATCCCCAACGCCCCGAGCCGGCCCAGCAGGACCACTTCCAGAACCGTCAGCGAGGATGCGATGGCGGCATTGTCCTGGGGCATGTAGGCGATGGTTCGGCGCCGCTCGGGCGTGGTCAGCGGCCGCCCCTTCAGGGTGATCCGCCCCGAACAGGGCAACAGGCCCGCCATTGCCTTGAGCAGCGTCGACTTGCCGGCGCCGTTGCAGCCGATCAGCGCCGTGACCTGCCCGGCGGGCCACAGGTCCGACAGCGACCGGATCACCGGGGCAGGGCCATAGGCGACCGCGAAATCGTCAAGTGCCAGCATCACCAATGCCTCCTTTGGCCGCGCAGGATCAGGAAGAACAGGAACGGCACCCCGACCAGCGCGGTAACGATGCCGATCGGGATCACCCCGCCCGGCGAGACCAGTTTCGACAAAACC
>JAGQSS010001017.1 GCA_020439405.1 Ilumatobacter sp.
GCCCGTCGGCGTCGCGCTGATCGAGCAGCTCGCGGGTCGCCCCGATCGCAGCGTCGACGACATCGTGGCCGACGTCGCCTCCCGCCACGACACCGACCCGGCGCACCTCCAACGCCTCGTGCGCCAACTGGAGGACAACGGGCTGCTCTCGGCCGACGGCGTCGCGACGGCGCCGCCGCTCACGCCAGGCGCCGACGCGCCCACCGACCACGCAGCTGCACCCTCGATCGACCCCAAGGCGCCGCTCGCGCTGCGCGCCCCTCGGGTCGTCGTCGTCGACGTCGACGGGTTCGCGCTGCTCGACCACGACGGGCACGTCCGTCTGCGGCTCGACGCGCCCGGCGTGCTCGTCCTGCGCGCCCTCAGCGAACGCAAGTCGCTGCTCGACGCCAACCGGCACCAGCGCATCGCCTTCGGCGACAACGGCATCTCACGGGAGGACGTCGAGCGCATCGTGGCGGTCCTGGCCGCCCACGGCGAGCTCGTCCCCGCTGATGTCACGGGCGACG
>JAGQSS010001018.1 GCA_020439405.1 Ilumatobacter sp.
CGCGTGCGCCCCGGCGGCCATGCCGGCGGTGAGGGCGATCCAGCCGGCGTACCGCCCCATCACCTCGACGACGAACACCCGACTGTGCGAGGTGGCGGTGGTGAACACCCGGTCGATGAGCTCGGTGGCGATCGACACCGCGGTGTCGAAGCCGAACGTGACACTCGTGCGGTCGAGGTCGTTGTCGATCGTCTTCGGCACACCGATGGTGCGCATGCCCGCTTCGCACAGCCGGTGCGCGATCGTGAGCGAACCGTCACCGCCGATCGAGATCAGCGCGTCGATGCCGGCCTCCTTGAAGCGGGCGACGAGCGCGTCGGTGCGGTCCTCGTAGACGATCGTGCCGTCGTCCTGCCGCACCGGGTAGTGCGTCGGGTTCCCGCGGTTCGTGCTGCCGAGCATGGTGCCGCCCCGGTGGGCGATCCCGCGCACCGCCTCGGCGTCGAGCACGACGGTGCCGTTGCCGAGCGGGTACTGCTCGGGGAAGATCAGGCCGTTGAAGCCA
>JAGQSS010001019.1 GCA_020439405.1 Ilumatobacter sp.
GTGCAGCTCCGCTACGCCCACGCCCCGTGGACCGACGCCGGCCCCACGCCCGACAGCGGGATCCGCGTGTGGTGGCGCACGCCGCGGCCGCTGCCCGACGATCCGCACCTCCACGCCGCCATCGCCGCCTACGTGGCCGACGAGTCGATCTCGGACAACGTGCTCACGCCGCACGGGCTGACCTGGCTGGGTGAGGATCTGCTGGTGGTCAGCCTCGACCATGCCATGTGGTTCCACCGGCCGTTCCGGGTGGACGACTGGCTGCTGTGGGCCCAGCGACCGTTGGTCACCGGCGGGGCGCGCGGCCTTGCGCTCGGCCATCTGTACGACTCGTCGGGACGGCTCGTGGCCACCTGCACCCAGGAGGTGCTCCTCCGGCACTGAAGCGCCACGGCCAGCGAGCATACCTATTGGTATGGTCCGGTCCGGCGTTGTGGGGAGATCACTCCGTGTCCTCGCGGCGGGAAGGTCGTGTTCCGATCATCGGCACCCACCCGCCTGCCG
>JAGQSS010000101.1 GCA_020439405.1 Ilumatobacter sp.
TCGCTCGCTCACCGTGTCGTCACATCTCGAACGCGGCGCGCAGCGCCTTGGCGAGGCTGACCGGATCGTCGGTGCCACACAGCTCGCGGGCGCTGTGCATGCTCAACTGCGGGACCCCGACGTCGACGGTGTCGATCCCGAGCCGCGTCGCCGTGATCGGGCCGATCGTCGATCCACACGGCATGTTGTTCCGCGACACGAACGACTGGTGGGGGACGCCCGCTGCGTCGCACGCCCGACGGAACAGGGCGGCCGTCGACGACGACGTGGCGTAGCGCTGGTTCGAGTTGATCTTGATCGCCGGACCGCAGTTCACGATCGGGCCGTGCGCATGGTCGTGGCGGTCCTGGTAGTTGGGGTGGATCGCGTGGGCGTTGTCGGCCGAGATGCACGACGACGCACCGAAGGCACCGAGCAGATCGGCACGGTCGCCACCGCGGGCGGCGACGTGGCGTTCGAGGACGTGTTCGAGCAACGGGCCGGCGGCGCCGGTGGTCGACGACGAGCCGACCTCTTCGTGGTCGTTCAACACGATCACGGCGATCGCCTCGGTGGGATCGGCCGCGACGAGCGCGTCGACGGCCGCCCAGCACGAGAGCAGGTTGTCGAGTCGTCCGCTGGCGAGCAGCGACTCGTCGCCCCCGAGCACGGCAGCCGGCTGGACGTCGTACAGACCGAGCTCCCAGAACGCCGGCGTGGGGCTGCCGGCCTGGTCGGCGATCCACTCGGCGAACTCGCCGCGTGTGCCGGCGCCGGTCCCCCAGACGGGGTGGAGGTGCTGCTGGGTGTCGAGCTTGAGGCCCTCGGCGTTGACGGCGCGGTCGAGATGGACCGCGAGCTGCGGGACCCGCGCGATCGGTCGGTCGACGTCGACGAGGACGTGGGAGCCGTCGGCGAGGGTGAGCCGGCCGGCCACGCCGAGATCGCGGTCGAGCCAGGTGTTGTTGAGGATGCCGCCGTACACCTCGACGGCGAGTTGCTTCCAGCCGACGGCCGACCCGTCGGGGGAGGGTTTCACCCGCAGGCAGGGCGAATCGGTGTGCGCACCGGCGATCCGGAACGGCGTCGACGACGGCGCGGCGGCTGGGCCCCGCCATGCGATCACCGCGCCGTCACGCACGACGTAGCCGGCGGCCGGCAGCTCGCTCCAGCGCTCCGCGGCATCGAGCCGATCGAAACCGGCGGCGTCGAGCCGTGAGGCGGTCGTGGCGGCAGCGTGGTACGGCGAGGGAGACGCATCGAGGAACGCCCGGAGATCGTCGATCATGGTCACCCGTTCTACACCGGATCGGGGCGTGCGGGCGGGGACGTCCACCGTCGTGCGTCGATCGTCATATGCTCGTGACCGCCCGGACACGGGCCGTACCGATCCACCCACCCCCCACAGACGGACGAGACGAATGACCAGGCGTACCAAGATCGTTGCCACCATCGGCCCCGCCAGCGAAGACCCGGCGACCCTCGAGGCGCTCTTCCGGGCGGGCGTCGACGTCGCACGGCTCAACCTCAGCCACGGCCCGGTCGAGTCGCACCTCGAGAAGCTGGCGATCGTGCGCGCCGCCGCCGACCGCGTCGGCAAGCACGTCGGTGTGCTCGCCGACCTGCCCGGGCCGAAGGTGCGGGCCGGCAAGTTCGTCGACGGCGGCATCCACCTCGACGCCGGCGCGTCGCTGCGGCTGCGGCCCGGCCTCGATCCGAGCTCCGACGACCTCATCCACGTCGACTATCCGACCCTGCTCGACGACCTGCGCCCCGGCGATCCCGTGATCATCGGCGACGGCGGGATCTGCTTGCGGGTCGAATCGGTCGACGACTCGGAGGCGGCGGCGATCGTCCAGACCGGCGGGCGTGCGCAGGGCCGACCCGGGGTCCACATCCCGTCCGAGAACCTGCGTCTCTCCACGCCGACCGAGGAAGACCTCGTCCTGGCAGAGCAGATGGCCGAGGCGGGCGTCGACTTCATGGCGGTGTCGTTCGTGCGGACCGCCGCCGACGTGCAGCAGGTCCGCGACGTGGTCGGCAAGCGCGCCAAGTTGATCGCGAAGATCGAGACGAGCACGGCGCTCGCCAACCTCCAGTCGATCATCGAGGTCAGCGACGCGATCATGGTCGCACGCGGCGACCTCGGTATCGACTGCCCGATCGAAGACCTGCCTCACCTCCAGAAGTCGATCGTGCGACAGTGCGTCGAGTACGGCATCCCGGCGATCACGGCGACCCAGATGCTCGAGTCGATGGTGAACGCGCCGTCACCGACCCGCGCCGAGGTGACCGACGTCGCCAACGCGATCTTCGACGGTACCGATGCCCTGATGCTGTCGGGCGAGACCGCGATCGGACACGACCCGGTGTTGGTGGTCGAGACGATGGCCACGATCGCCGAACGCGCCGAGGCCGAGGCGTCGTACCGGCAATGGGCCCAGCGACTCGGCCGGATCCAGCGGGCGCAGTGGGACTCGATCGGCGACCGCATCACGGCCGCGCTGACCCACGCGGCGTCCGAGGCCGCCGTCGACGCCGGTGCGTCGGCGATCATCTGTTGCACGAACACGGGTCGCACGGCGATCGCGATGGCACGGTTCCGTCCGGAGTCGCCGCTGATCGCCCTGTCGAACGATCCGCGCACGGTCAAGCAGCTGTCGCTGCTCTGGGGTGTTCAGACCCTCGGTCTCGACACGTTCGAGAGCCCCGACGAGATCGTGTGGCACGCCGTCGAACGCGCGGTGACGTCCGGATTGGTCGAGCGGGGGAGCACCGTCGTGGTGCTCGCCGGGTCGCCGAAGAAGTCGGCCGACACCGCCGCCGACGTGCTCCGGATCGTGCAGGTCGACTGAGTGGTCTGGTCGGCGACGGCCGGCGCCGGCAGCGAGCTGGTCGTCCTGGTGCACGGGTCGCTCGATCGATCGGCCGGCCTGTTGAAGCTGAGCCGCCGACTCGACGGAAGGTTCCGTGTCACGCGGTACGACCGCCGCGGCTACGGCCGCTCGGTCCCGCACGACGGACCGTTCACGATGTCCGCGCAGGTCGACGACCTGGCCGAGGTGATCGCCGCCGAGCCCGACCACGAACGGTGCGTGGTGGTCGGACACAGCTACGGCGGCAACGTCGCGCTCGCCCTCGCCGAGCGCGCCCCCGACCTCGTCGACGCCGTCGTGACGTACGAGTCGCCGTTGTCGTGGCTGCCGTGGTGGGGCGGCTCGGCCGGCTCGAGTGCGATGGCATCGCGCGACGACCCGGCGGAGGCGGCCGAGCTGTTCATGCGGCGACTGATCGGCGACGAGCGATGGGAGCGGCTGCCGCCGTCGACCAGGGCCGCACGGCGCGGCGAAGGTCCGGCGATGCTCGGCGAGCTGGCCGATCTCCGCGAACACGCCCCGTGGGAGGCCGATCGGATCACGGTGCCGGTGCTGGTCATGTTCGGCGAGCACGGGCAGCCGCATCACCGCCGCGGTGCCGAGACGCTGGCCGACTGGCTACCCGACTCGCGACTCGAGATGGTGCCCGACGCCCGTCACTTCGGTCCGAACACGCACCCCGACGACGTCGCCGCCCGGATCGTGCGGTTCATCGACGCGTCAGGCTGAACGCGACGAACGCGGCGACGGCACACGACGACACGAGCGTGAGCGTGCCGGTCATGCCGAACGCCTCGTAGAGCTGTCCGCCGACGAACACCGACGTCGCCCGGGCGACGGTGCCCATGGCGTTGCTCAACCCGATCGCCCGGCCACGCGCCTCGGGCGCCGCTTCGGAGACGAGGGTGAGCGACGACACGAAGCCGTACTCGAACCCGGTGAGCAGGACGAGCAGCCCGGCGATGGCGATCGTTCGGCTGTCGCCGGCCGACAGCATGGTGGCGACGCCGAGGAGGAGGACCACGAGCCCGGCGAGGACCGATCGTCGGGCGCCGATCCGGTCGCCGTGGGTCGCGACGGTGGTCGACGACACCAGTTCGACCAGGCCGAACATCGCCGCCACGACGCCGAGCCCACCGGTCGACAGGCCGTAGGCGTCGTCGAGCCATGCGCCCGACACGACGAACGTGCCGATGCCGGCGGCAGCCGTGAGGGCCGAGCCGACCATCGGCGGCCACGCCGAGCGGGGGAGCGAAGCCCGTGCCGCCGCAGGTCGCTCGGCGAGGTGGGGAGCGTCGGCCCCGACCAGGCGGAGGACGACGACGGCCGCCACGACCGCGCCGACGGCGAGGGCAACGTACGGCCCGCGCCACCCGACCCAGGCGATCAGTGCGGCGAGCAGCGGTGCGCCGGCCAACAACGCGATCGCCCACGACGTCTCGAACGCGCCGATCGCCCTGCCCCGTGCGGCGAACGGGACGCGATGGCCGATCCAGGCGTGACCGGCCACGGTCAGGTTGCTGACGCCGAGGATCAGCACCAGGAACGAGACGGCGAACGCGGGCACCGTGCCCGCCAAGGCGATCAGCGACGACACGGCGACGGCGACGAGACCGAGCGTGAACACGCGACGCTCGTGCCCGCGATCGAGCGAGGGCCCGGTGGCGACGGTGGTGAGGCCGCCGAGTTCGCAGATCCCCATCACGCCCGTGAGCGTGCCGGTGGTGGTGGAGAAGGCCCGCTCGAGGGTCGGCAGGAAGGGGCCGACCCAGCGCAACGCCGTGTTCGAGACGACCTTGGCGCCCGTGAGCGCAACGAGTTCGGTGCGACGGGCCCTCGGCATCGGCGAGCACCCTACGGCCCGCTGCTCGCGAACGCCTCGGTCAGCGGCGCGGGATCGACATCGGCGTGGCGTCGCGCAGGTCGTCGCTCGTCGCCACGGCCACCCGGTTCCGGCCGGCGCGCTTGGCCGTGTACATCGCGCGGTCGGCGGCGGCCACGGCACGTTCGGGCTCGCTCGGCGGCGAGCCGGCGACGCCGATGCTGACGGTCAGCTGTCGGCCCTCGGGGAGGTCGAGCCATGCGTGACGTTCGATGCGCTCGCGGAGCCGTTCGCAGCGCGCGGTGGCCACGTCGACGTCGACCGACGGCATCACGATCACGATCTCCTCGCCGCCGTACCGGACGATCACCTCGTCGTCGCCGCTGCCGTCGAGGAGGACCTGTGCGACCTCGACGAGGACGCCGTCGCCGACCGCATGGCCGAGCAGGTCGTTGATCGACTTGAAGTGGTCGACGTCGACCATCGCCACCGAGAACGGGGTCGCGGGTCGACCGACCGGCGCGAGCTGGTCGAGCAGCCGGCTCAGTCGGCGTCGGTTGCCGAGACCGGTGAGCGGGTCGCGTTCGGCGCTGACCCGGTGACGCTCGACCTCGGCCTGGGCCTCGGTGCGCGTCACGTACATCTCGGACTGCGACCGGAGCTGGCTCGTCGTGCGACGACGTTCGAGGAGCTCGTACGCCTCGAGATGATCGAGCGCCACCTCGAAGCGCCCGAGCGAGCGGGCGGCGAGATGGGCGGCGTGATGGGCGCGGATGCGTGTGCTGTGCGGACCGTCCTCGCCGAGATCGGTCGTCAGGTCGGTGAGCCAGGCCAGCGCATCGGCGTCGCGTCCGGCCGCCGACATCCAGGCCCCGAGCGACGCCCGCACGCGATCGCGATGGGCGGTGGCACCGATGCGCTCGGCCTCGGCGAGCGCGGCGCGGAGATGGCGTTCGGCGACGTCGAGCTCGCCCTGGTAGATCAGCACCTCGCCGAGGTTGCCCGTCACGGCGACCCGATACAGCGGGTTGGCGAACGGTTCGAGCAGCGGCATCGCCCGCTCGGCGGCGTCGCGCGCCGTGATGAGGAGGTCGACCGACTCGCCCTCGTCGTCGAGATCGCGGACCCGATGGAACGCGCCGAGCGCCGTGGCGACGAGCGCGTTCATCGTGTACAGCATGGGGAACGACGGTGCGCTCGTGCCGTGCTGCGCCATCACGTCGGTGAGGATCCGCAGTGCCTGCCAGCTGTTGCCCATCCGTTCCAGGCACACGGCGAGTGAGAAGGCGGCATCGAACGCTGCATCGGCGTGCGCGTGGACGACCGGGTCGCGCGTGAGTTCCTGCGCGGCGCCCATCGCCACGTCGAACTCGCCGGCCTCGCTCGCCGCGAGTGCGATCGTCCGGAGGAGTTCGAGTCGAGCGTCGCCGAGCCGGGTGCCGGGCCGTTCGGCGCGGAGCCGCTCGCGGATCGACGGTGACTCGGCGATCGCCTCACGGAGGCGACCGGCCTGGAGGAGATGGATGCAGATCCACACCTCGGCTTCGGCGGCCAGTTCGGCGTCGCCCTCCGCCTGCGCGACGAGGAGGAGCTCTCGTGCCGCCTGTTCGGCGGTCCCCGTGTCGCACTTCGACGACGGATCGGCAGCAGCGATCAGCCGGTTGAGTGCATCGGGCTGTGAGACACGGACGGACGACATGACGATTCCCTGATGTATCGGTCGAACCTGACACGATCCTGAGTCTTCGATGCCGCTCGGGATGATCGGGTGGTGCGACGGGTACTGTCGACACAGTATGTCCGACGAATCCGAACCGATCCGCATGAGCGTCGGAGGTCCGACGCCGTTCGTCCTCCCGGCCGAACCCGACGACCTGATGGCGGCGATCGACCGGTCCCGGACCGACCTGCCGGCGCTCCGCTCGGTGGTGCTCGCGTCGCCGACGTCGCTGTTCGCCTGGGCCGCCCTGGGCGACGCCGAGCCCGAGCAGGTGCACCGGTACGCGGCCTACCGGATCGGGTACCACCGCGGGCTCGACGCCCTGCGCGGCAACGGCTGGCGCGGGACCGGCGACGTCCGATGGTCCGAACCGACCAACCGCGGGTTCCTCCGGTCGCTGCTCGGTCTGCACCTGATGTCGCGGGCGATCGGTGATCTCGCCGAGGCCGACCGGACGATCCAGTTCCTCCACCAACTCGACCGTGGTGGCCCGCCCCAGGCCGAGATCGACGCGATCCTGTCCCGATGAGTCACGTCGCCGGCGTCGTGCTCACGGGGGGAGCGAGCCGCCGGATGGGCGTCGACAAAGCGTTCGTCGCCGTCGACGGCCGGCCGATGGCGATCGCCGTCGCCGACGCGCTCTGGGAGGCCGGTTGTCACCCCGTCGAGTGCCAGGGGGGCGATCTGGCGGCGCTCGCATCGCTCGGACTGACCGGCGTCGCCGACGACGACCCGCACGCCGGTCCGGTCGCTGCGATCCGGAGCGCGTCGCGGCGGCACGGCGCGCCGATCGTCGTGGCCGCGTGCGATCTCCCACAGCTCGACGCCGCCACGGTGACCGCGGTGCTCGACGCCGGGCGTGCCGCCGACCGGGCGGCGGTCGCGGTAACCGGCGATCGACACCACCTGGTGGTCTACGTGCCCACGGGGATGCTCGACGACGAACCCACCGACCGGTCGCTGCGGGAGGCGTTCGCCGACGCCGTCACCGTGCAGGTCGACGCCGTGGCCGTGCGCAACGTCAACACGACCGACGATCTCACGGAGGGCGATCGCTCGGGCGGCGATGTGGACCGATAGTGTCCGATGGTATGACCATTCAGGAGATCTCGGTCGACGAGCTGGCCGAGCTGCTCGAGCAGGGAGCGACCCTCGTCGACGTCCGCGAGCCCGACGAATACGAGGCGGCACGCGTTCCCGGCGGCACCCTCGTCCCACTGGCGACCGTGCCCGACCGTCTCGATGCGTTCGACGCCGACGGACCCACGTACGTCATCTGCCGCTCCGGTGCCCGGAGCATGCGGGCGTGTGAGTTCGTCGCCGCGCAGGGGCGCGAGGTGGTGAACGTCGCCGGCGGCACCCTCGCCTGGATCGAATCCGGTCGCCCGGTCGACTCCGGCGCGTGACCGACCAGCTCGAATACCGCTGGGTCGACGACGACGCGACCCTGCACGAGGTGATCGACGACGTGCTCGCCGAGGAGCGCTATGCGATCGACACCGAGTTCCACCGTGAACGGACGTACTTCCCGGCGCTTGCGCTCGTCCAGCTCGGGTGGGGCGACGACCGGATCGCACTGATCGACCCGCTCGCGGTCGACGTCTCGGCGTTCCGTCGCCTCTTCGAGAGCGACGTCACGGCGGTGTTCCACGCCGCACAACAGGATCTCGACGTGCTCACGCACGCCGTCGGCGCGGTGCCGCGGCACTTCTTCGACACCCAGATCGCCGGCGGATTCGTCGGCTACGGCACGCCGTCGCTGTCGGCGCTGCTCAACGGCGAGCTGTCGATCAACCCGCCGAAGGGCGATCGTCTGACCGACTGGCTCCGCCGACCGCTCACGACGGCGCAGCGCCAGTACGCCGCGGTCGACGTGGCGCACCTCCTCGACGTGCACGACCGACTGCTGGCGCAACTCGACGAACTCGGTCGGGTGTCGTGGGCCGAGGAGGCGTGCCGCGAGCTCGCACAGCGGCCCGTGGGCGCCACCGACCCGATGGCGGCGTGGACCAAGCTGAAAGACGTGAAGGGGCTCCGACCCAAGCCCCGGGCCGTCGCCCAGGCGGTCGCCGCATGGCGCGAACGGACCGCCGTCGAGCGCAACACACCGGTGCGCCAGGTGCTGCCCGACCTGGCGGTGCTCGGGATCGCCCAGCGTCAGCCGTCGAGCGCGAAGGAACTCGGACAGGCCCGCGGCGTCGACGATCGTTTCACGCGCGGCAAGATCGCCGAGCAGTTGCTGCAGGCGGTGGCCGAGGGCAAGCAGGCCGAGCCGCCGGAGCAGTTGCGTGGCGGCGACGACCTCGACCGCGATCTGCGCCCGGCGGTGACGCTGATCTCGGCGTGGGTGAGCCAGGTCGCGAAGCGCGAACGGATCGACACCGCGATGCTGGCGACCCGTGCCGACCTGACGGCGTTCCTCGCCGGCGACCCCGAGGCGCGTCTCGCTCACGGGTGGCGCAACGAGCTGCTGGGCGACGGCATCCGTCGCCTCGTCGACGGCAAGGCCGCCCTCACGTTCGACCGGGGCAACGGACTCCGCCTGGTCGATCTCGACGACTGACCCGGGCGCCCGACCCGCGTCAGGTCCGGACCAGTCCGCGCACCTTGCGCCACAGGCTGTCGAACACGGCCGTGGTGTCGGCGGCGCGGCTGCCGTACGAATGCACCGGCCGACGGGCGCCGACCGCCTCGTTGACGATGACGCGCTGGGGGATCGAGGGCGACCAGATCGCCCGGCGGGACACGATCCGGGCGAGTTCGTCGATGCGACGCTCGGCCTCGCGCGACACGGCCGGTACGCGGTTGAGGATCACGCCCGACAGTTCGAGATCGGGGTTGTGGGAGTCCCACACCTCGTCGATCACATCGGCGACCCCGCCGATGCCGCGGAGCCCGAGCGAGGACGGTTCGACCACGATCAGTGCGTGTCCGGCCGCGACGAGTGCCGACTTGGTGAGGTCGCCGAGCGACGGCGGACAGTCGATCAGCACGGCCTCGTAGTCGTCCTCGACTTGGCCGAGCAGTTTGCGGAGGCGTTTCACATTGCCGTCCTCCAGACGCTGCAGGTCGGCGGAGCCCGGGAGGACGTCGACGTGGTCCGACCAACCCGAGGGGACGACGAACGCCGAGGTGTCGGTGCGGCCCTTCGTGGCGAGTGCATCGGCGACCGACGGGCCGCCCGGATCGACGCCGAGGACCCACGAACTCGCCGCCTGCGGGTCGAGATCGACCACGAGGACCTTGCGTCGGGCGGCGTCGGCGGCCGACGCCAATCCGAGCGTCACGGTCGTCTTGCCGACCCCACCCTTCTGGTTCAACACGGCAACGGTGCGTCGCATGGGGACATCGTGCCATGTCGGGCCCGATCGGCCACCGAGCCGGGCCCACCTCGGGCGAAATGCGCCGGGAGCAGGGGTTGCCCGGTAGAGTGGCCCCCAATGTCAGTTCTCTAGTGATTGTGGGAGCCCTACTGTGAAGAAGGGTCGTCATCGCCGCTTCGAAGAAGCGCGCAAGCTCAAGCAGTCTGGTCCCGGGGCGTTCGACCTGGGCTTCGGTGATCGTTCGCGTGACGATGCCTCCGAAGACGACGAGTACGCGGCGCTCGCCGAGAAGTACGGCGTCACCTTCGACGACGACGACGAGAACGACGACTGACGACGACGGACGACGGTGCCGATCAGCGGCGCCGCACCGTGGGGTGGGGCAACGGCACCCATCCGGGACGCTCGATCAACTCGACCATCCGGTCGTAGACCACCGCACCGACCAGCTCGACGATCTCGTCGCGCGCGCTCCGGTAGACCGGCTCGTCGGCCGTGAACGCCTCCGGTGCCTCGGTGCACCACCAGGCGAAGTCGGCGCCGCCGTCGCCCCAGTCGCGCCGTTTCCACTCCCGGAGCCGCGAGACGACGTGTCCCTGATCGTCGGTGAAGTGCTCCAGTCGAACCGGCAACTGCCAGCACACGTTCGGCTTCCAGTCGATCGGGCGTTCGCCGGCCGCCTCCGCCGCCAGATGGAGTGAGCAGCCGGCACCGCCCTCGAACCCCGGCCGGTTGAGGAAGATGCACGCCCCGTCGACGACGCGTGTGGTCGTCGGGGGACGGTCCTCGCCCTCACCGTCACCGGCACGCAGGAAGCCGCTCTTGGTCGCCTTGCCATGGAACTGCATGTGCTCGGGCCCGGTGCGGACGAACGCCCGCACGACCGTCTGCACGTCGTCCTCGTCGACGAAGTGGGCGCCGTAGCTGCAGCATCCCTGTTGGAGGTCGGCCGCCGGCTCGTCGAGGACGCCCTGACACCCGCACCCCCAGATGCACCGGTAGTTCGAGCGGAGGAACGTCGCGTCGAACTCCCACGTGCGGAGTTCCTCGTCGTCCTCGAACGAGATCCACTCGTGGACGTCGGCGACGTCGGCGTCGTCGGCATTCGTCATTCCGGGCGAGCGTACGCGAACGGGCCAGGAAGCCGATGGTGCCGATCGGTAGGCTGAACCGCCTATGACCGACGGCATGAGCGCTGACCAGCTTCGACAGTCCTTCCTCGAGTTCTTCGCCGAGAAGGACCATCAGGTCGTGCCGTCGGCATCGCTCATCCCGCACGACCCGACCGTGATGTTCACCGTCGCCGGCATGGTGCCCTTCAAGCCGTACTTCGTCGGCGACGAGGTGCCGCCCTATCAGCGTGCGGTCAGCTCGCAGAAGTGCGCCCGCGCCGGCGGCAAGCACAACGACCTCGACGACGTCGGCCGCACCAAGCGGCACCTCGTCTTCTTCGAGATGCTGGGC
>JAGQSS010001020.1 GCA_020439405.1 Ilumatobacter sp.
CGGGGAGCCAACGTCGTGGGTGGCGACATCACCGAGGAGGGGCTCGCCGAGACCGAGCGCCTCGTCACCGATGCGGGAGGCTCGATCGCGACCGTGCGAACCGACGTCACGGCCCTCGCGGACGTG
Source organism: Ilumatobacter sp. (assembly GCA_020439405.1). Classification (GTDB taxonomy): domain Bacteria; phylum Actinomycetota; class Acidimicrobiia; order Acidimicrobiales; family Ilumatobacteraceae; genus Ilumatobacter. Next base: position 127 of record JAGQSS010001020.1, read on the forward strand.
CAGGCCCTGGTCGCGCTGGCGCTCGACCGGTTCGGCGCAATCGACGTCATGGTGAACAACGCCGGCACGATGCCGCTGGCCTTCTTCAGCGATCACGAGGCCGCCATCGAGGCCTGGGACCGCTGCATCGACGTGAACTTCCGCGGCGTGCTGAACGGCATCGTGGCCGTCCACGACGCCATGGTCAGCGCCGGGCGCGGTCAGATCATCAACCTCTCGTCGATCTATGGCAACTATCCGGTGGCCGGCGCCGGCGTGTACGGAGCGACGAAGGCGGCCGTCGACTACCTGTCGGAGTCGTTGCGGGTGGAGTCACGGGGGAAGATCAAGGTCACGACGGTGAAGCCCACCGGAGTGCCGGCGACCGGCCTCGGCGGC
>JAGQSS010001021.1 GCA_020439405.1 Ilumatobacter sp.
GTACTGCCGAGCACGCTCGCCGACCGCCCGTGACCGTGCGAGCTCATCACGACGATCGCCCCGTTCAGCGCCTCGACATGGGCCGCGATCGCCGCGGCGATCGAGTCGTGCGCGAGCACTTCGGCCGTCGGTTCGACGGCGAGCGGCGCGAGTCGTTCGAGACCGGCGCGGAGCGATTGCAACTCCGGTTCGACCTCGCTCAGACGGTCGACGACCGCGATGACGTCGAGCTTGCCGTCGACGGCGGCGGCGTAACGCGCGGCGATCGACACCGCTCGCCACGAGGCATCGGAGTCGTCGATCGGGACGACCACGTGCTGGAACATCGGGCACCTCCCTCGGCTTGCCTGGTTCCATCGTGCGCCGACCGGTCCCGGCCGAACAGGGCCGTTCGTCCCCGCGGCGTGGGCGGCTCAGACCGTGCGCGTGCGGGCGATCCGCCGCAGTGGCGGCTCGGTCTTCGGCGGCACCTTGCGGGGTGGGAGCGAGGCGAGCAACTCGGC
>JAGQSS010001022.1 GCA_020439405.1 Ilumatobacter sp.
TCTCCGGGGGGTTCGCCCCCGGGCCGTCCCGCGTCCCAGAAGGGGTCAGGCACCTTCTGGCTAGCCAGGTCCGAGTGGCCGACCGTCCCTGCCGCCAGAAGGTGCCTGACCCCTTCTGGCGTTGGTGTCCGTCGGGGTAGGTTGCTCGGGTGACCGACCGAGCGCAGCGTCCGTTCTGGATCCACCAGTTCGTCGAGTACGTGATCGGGCTGGCGCTGATCGTCTTCGGCTTTCAGGACACGCACCCCACCGTCCCGGCCGTCGTCGGCATCGTGGTGATGCTCAACGCCGCCGTCGTGCGCGGTCCGTTCGGTGCGTTCCGGCTGGTCGGGCGCAAGCTCCACCGGTGGGTCGACCTGGTGGTGATGGCCTTCCTCGTGTTCGCCGCCGTGCAGCCGTGGGTCGAGATGTCGAGTCTCGGACGACTTGCACTGATCGGCATCGTGATCCCGCTCGCCTTCTCGTGGTGGTACACCGACTGGACCGACCGCGCCGAACGCAAA
>JAGQSS010001023.1 GCA_020439405.1 Ilumatobacter sp.
AACCCCGGCGCGCCGTGCACGGTGAGGAAGTCGAAGAAGATGGCGTCACCGGGCTGCATCTCGGCGGCCCGGATGTCAAAGGCGTCGCGGTCGGCCTCGATGTCAGGCAGCTCGTCGAGGGTGCCCTCGGGGAACCACTTGGCTTTGCCGTCGAGGAAGGTGCGCGGCATCTTCCACGGACCCTCGTGGGAGCCGGCGACGAGCTCGAGGCACCCGGCGAGCGGGACCGGGTCGACCGGGATCCAGGCGCTCGTGCCGTGGCCGTCGACGTTGTAGTACGGCTGGTCCTGGTGCCACGGGGTGCGCTGCTTGGTGCCGCCCTCCTTGACGAGGACATGGTCGTGGTAGAGGCGCACCTGGGGAGTGTCGAGGAGCTGCGCCGCGACTTCCGGGGCCCGCGACGACAGGGCCAGCGAGGCGATCTCGGGGATGTCCTGCCAGCGGCGGAAGTCCTCGACGAAGCGCCCGGGGTCGTCGACCCCGCTGGCGATCTGGGCCAGCA
>JAGQSS010001024.1 GCA_020439405.1 Ilumatobacter sp.
GAGACGGTGTTCTCGTGGCCCGGACTCGGGCGCGCCACCACCGACGCGATCCGAGGTCCCGACCTGCCGGTCCTCCAGGCGCTCTTCCTCCTGTTCAGCGCGGCCGTGATCTTCTTCAACCTGGTCGCCGACCTGCTGTACGTGTGGCTCGACCCGCGGGTGAGGCCGTCGTGAGCGCCACCACGGTCCGCAACCCGACCTGGGTCCGACGGCGACGAGCGCTCGGGACGTTCAGCCGCCAGTTCTGGGCCTCGCGCCCCGGCCGGCTCGGCCTGCTGATCCTGCTCGTGTTCGTCGTGATCGCGTTGGCGGCGCCGCTGATCGCCGACCGTTCCGGTCTCGACACCGCGGTCGCGCGGGCCGACGGTGTGCCGCAGTGGGCGTCGCCGAGCGAGCACCCGCCGCTCGGCACCGACTACCTCCGGCGCGACGTGTGGACCCAGTTCGTCTGGGGCAGCCGGATCTCGCTGTTCGTCGGTCTCGCCGCGACCGTCGTCACCAT
>JAGQSS010001025.1 GCA_020439405.1 Ilumatobacter sp.
GAGACCGTGTTCTCGTGGCCCGGACTCGGGCGCGCCACCACCGACGCGATCCGAGGTCCCGACCTGCCGGTCCTCCAAGCGCTCTTCCTGCTCTTCAGCGCGGCCGTGATCTTCTTCAACCTGGTCGCCGACCTGCTGTACGTGTGGCTCGACCCCCGGGTGAGGCCGTCGTGAACGCCACCGCGGTCCGCAACCCGACCTGGGTCCGACGGCGACGCGCGCTCGGGGCGTTCGGCCGCCAGTTCTGGGCCTCGCGCCCCGGCCGGCTCGGCCTGCTGATCCTGCTCGTGTTCGTCGTGATCGCGCTGGCGGCGCCGCTGATCGCCGACCGTTCCGGTCTCGACACCGCGGTCGCACGGGCCGACGGTGTGCCGCAGTGGGCGTCGCCGAGCGAGCACCCGCCGCTCGGCACCGACTACCTCCGCCGCGACGTGTGGACCCAGTTCGTCTGGGGCAGCCGGATCTCGCTGTTCGTCGGTCTCGCCGCGACCGTCGTCACCAT
>JAGQSS010001026.1 GCA_020439405.1 Ilumatobacter sp.
GTCGGTCGCCGACGGGGTCGCGATCGTGACCGAGAACATCTATCCGGGGCGGTTCAAGTACGTCGAGGAGTTGCAGCGGCTCGGCGCCGACATCCGCACCAACGGCCATCACGCCGTGGTGCGCGGCGTGCCGCGGCTCGCCGGGTGCGACGTCGTGTCGCACGACATCCGTGCCGGCGCGGCGATGGTGGTCGCCGGGCTCGCCGCCGAGGGCGTGACGACCATCTCCGGGGTGCACCACATCGACCGCGGCTACGACGATCTCGTCGGCCGCCTCCAGTCGATCGGCGCCGGCATCGACCGCACCTGAGACACGAGCGGGTCGGGTCAGGTGCCTGAGGTGACGGGCGAGGCGCCAGCCACACATCGGGTCAGGTGCCTGAGGTGATGGGCGAGGCGCCAGCCACACATCGGGTCAGGCGCCAGCCACACATCGGGTCAGACACCCCAGGACTGGTAGCTGTCAAGCGGCGGCTTGGGTTGTGTGGGTGAGGTTGTTCTC
>JAGQSS010001027.1 GCA_020439405.1 Ilumatobacter sp.
CTCGTCCAGGTGCGGCAGCTTGATGCTCAGGCAGGCGGCCTGGATGCCGTCGAGCCGGAAGTTGCCGCCGACGTCGGGGAAGTTGTCGGCCCGGTCCGCGCCGTGGTTGCGCAGCTGGCGCATCTTCTGGGCGAGCGCGTCGTCGTTGGTCGTGACCGCCCCGCCGTCGCCCAGGCCGGCGAGGTTCTTGGTCGGGTAGAAGCTGAAGCAGCCGACGTCGCCGATCGAGCCGACCGGCTTGCCGTGGAAGCGCGCCCCGGAGGCCTGGGCGGCGTCTTCGATGACCTTGAGCTTGTGGGCCTTGGCGACCTCCATGACCGCGTCCATGTTGGCGCTTAAGCCGTAGAGGTGGACGGGGATGATGGCCTTGGTGTTCTTGGTGATCGCGCCCTGGATGTCGGCGGTCTGGATGTTGTAGGTGCGCGGGTTGATATCGACGAAGACGGGCTTGGCGCCTAACCGTGCGATGCTGCCCGCGGTGGCGAAGAAGCTGAACGGGGTG
>JAGQSS010001028.1 GCA_020439405.1 Ilumatobacter sp.
TTGCACATGGCCGCCTCGGCCGTGTGCGGCAGGCCCTGGTCCTTGAGCCACAGGGTGTTGTAGCACAGCAGGCGCGCCGCCTGGACCTGGGTGTCCAGCTCGGCCAGGCGGTGGGACACCCCCTGGAAGGCCGACAGGGGCTGGCCGAAGGCCTTGCGCTCGCCCACGTAGGCCCAGGTCTCGTCGAGGCAGACCTGGGCCAGGGACAGGCATTGCAGGCCGATCAGGGCGCGCGAGAAGTCGAAGCCCTGCATGACCTGCTTGAAGCCCAGCCCCTCGGCGCCCAGCAGGTTGTCCACCGGCACCCGGACCCCGTCGAAGAAGATCGAGCCGCGGCCGATGCAGCTCTCGCCCAGGTCGTCGAACCGGGTGCGGCTGATGCCCGGCAGGTCGAGCGGCACCAGCAGGGCCGAGATGCCCGAGGCGCCGTCCTCGGCCGTGCCCGTGCGGGCGAAGGTGACCGCCAGGTCGGCCTGGTCGGCCAGCGAGATGGAGGTCTTC
>JAGQSS010001029.1 GCA_020439405.1 Ilumatobacter sp.
CGGTCAACGGCGTGACCATCGTCGGCGCCGGCCAGGACGAGACCGTGCTCGACTTCGTCGATCAGAGCGAGGGCGGCAACGGCATCAAGGTCGTCGCCGACGGCGTGACCTTCCGCGACCTGCAGGTCAAGAACACCCCCGGAGACGGCATCCGCGGCGATCAGGTCGACGACATCACCTTCGAGCGGGTCACTGTCCAGTGGGAGGCCGCCGACCTGACCACCCACGGCGCCTACGGCCTCTACCCGGTCGGCTGCAACAACGTGTCGATCCTCGAGTCGACGGTCATCGGCTCGCGCGACGCCGGCCACTACGTCGGCCAGTCGACCCACATCGTCGTCCGCGACAGCGTGGCCTTCCAGAACGTCGCCGGCGTCGAGATCGAGAACAGCTACGACGCCTGGGTCTTCGACAACGAGGCCTACGAGAACACGGCCGGCCTGCTGGTCTTCGATCTGCCGGGCCTCGAGCAGGGCGACGGCGGCAACACCCGCTTCTACA
>JAGQSS010000102.1:0-3878 GCA_020439405.1 Ilumatobacter sp.
CCGACTCGATGAACACGAGCCCGGTGTGGGTCGCGACCTTCGACCAGCTCGTCGACCCGAACGAGGTCATCATGGCGATCGACGTCGTGGCCGGCGGCGACGACGTCGCCGTCCGCGTCGCGACCCCGAACGAGATCGACGCCGACGACGTCGCACGCAACGCCGTCCAGGGCGCGCTCGACGGGCGGACGGTCGCCTTCCGTGCGGTCGACGACCTGCCGGTCGATACTCCGATCGACATCACCGTCGGTCCCGGTGTCCCGTCGGCCGAAGGACCGCGTGTCGGCACCGACGCCGTCACCTACTCCGGCGCGACGTTCGGGGCGCTCGAGGTCCGACGGTCGTGGTGCGGCTACGACGAGCGCTGCCAACCGGGTGCACCGTTCGTCATCGAGTTCTCGAACCAGCTCGATCCCGACGAGTTCGACGCCGAGCAGGTGAGCGTCGAACCGTCGATCCCCGGGCTGCGGATCGACGTCTACGGCTCGACGATCCAGCTGCAGGGCGTCACCGACGGCCAGACCACCTACACCGTCACGCTCGCCGGCGAACTCACCGACGTGTTCGGACAGCGGCTCGGCGACGACGTCGACGTCACCTTCGACGTCGGATCGGCCGACCCGGCGCTGCGGGGCCTGTCGAGCGAGTTCATCACGACCGACCCCGGCGCCGAGCAACCGACCGTGTCGATCTCGACGATCAACCACGACGCGGTGCGAGTCAGAGCGTGGCTCGTCGTCCCACCCGAGTACCCCGAGTTCCGCGACTACCTCGAACAGCTGTGGAGTGACGACGCGGCGCCGGTGCCCGAGTGGCCCGAAGCGCTCGACACCGAGGTCGAGATCGACGCACCGGTCGACCGTTGGGTCGAGACGGCGATCGATCTCACCGAGGCCTTCAACTCGTCGAGCGGCCAGATCGTCGTGCGGATCGATCCGCTCCTCGACCTGTCCCGTGACGACGAGACGTACTGGAACAACCAACCCACCGTCGCCTGGGTCCAGACGACCAGGCTCGGCATCGACGCGATCCGCGACTCCGAACACCTCCTGATCGTCACCACCGACCTCAACACCGGCGAGCCGATCGGCAACGTGCCGGTCGAGCTGATCGGCGACGGCCGTGTCGCCACGACCCACGAGGAGGGCACGGTCGAGATCGACCTGTCCGACGAGCCGATCACCGGTCTCTACGGCAACGCCGGCGACCGCCAGGCGTTCCTGCCGGCCGACGATTGGAACGGCTGGCGGGTCGAGACGACGTCGGCCGACGGCCGGTGGTACGTGTTCGACGATCGCGGCATCTACCGCCCCGGCGAGACCGCGCACATCACCGGCTGGGTCCGTCGCTTCGACTGGACCGAGGGCGCCCAGCTCGAGCTCTACGACGACACGGCCACCGTCGGCTGGCAGGCGTACGACCCGCAGGGTGCCGATCTCGGCTCGGGCCGACTCGAACTGAGCCCACTCGGCCGGTTCACGCTCGACCTCGAACTCCCCGCCGGCACGAACCTCGGCACGACCTACGTCGAGTTCACCATGGCCGACGAGTCGGGCAGCTCCTCGACGTCGCACGCGCTCCAGGTCCAGGAGTTCCGCCGTCCCGAGTTCGAGGTCACCACGAGGTCGGAGACCCCCGCCCCGCACTACGCCGCCGACCCGGCCATCGTCGCCGTCGACGCCGAGTACTTCGCCGGTGGCCCGCTCGCCGACGCCGAAGTCGACTGGCTGGTCAGCACGGCCGACACGAACTTCTCCCCGCCGGGCTGGCGCGACTTCTCGTTCGGCGTCTGGCAGCCCTGGTGGTGGTACGGCGAGGACGTCGGCGGCTACGAGTCGGCCGCCGATCTCGCGTACCCCGTCGACTGCTGGGACTGCGGGCCGTACGGCGACGTGACCTACGAGGACTTCAGCGGCCGCACCGACGCGACCGGCTCGCACTACCTGCAGCTCGACTTCGACGGCGACGACGTCGACCTGCCGTCGACCGTCACGGCCGAGGCCACCGTGTTCGACGTCAACCGACAGGCGTGGGCGTCGCGCACCGATCTGTTGGTGCACCCTGCCCAGTACTACGTCGGGCTCCGGACCGACCGCAACTTCGTGCGCGAGGGCACCCCGATCCGGATCGACGCCGTCGTGACCGACGTCGACGGCGCAGCGTTCGCCGGACGCCCGGTCGAGATGACCGCCGGCAGGGTCGAGGGCAACTACTCGGGCGGCACCTGGGTCGAGGAACTCGTCGACGTCCAGACCTGCACGTTCGACTCGACCACCTCGACCGACGACGAGTCGATGCGATGCGAGTTCGTCCCCGAGGTCGGCGGCACCTACCGGATCACCGCGACCGTCACCGACAGCCGCGGCGACCGCAGCCGCAGCGAGCTGACGCAGTGGGTGTCGGGTGGCGCCGGCCGTCCGGTTCGCAACGTGGCGCTCGAGGCCGTCACGATCGTGCCCGACGGCGACGAGTACGCAGCCGGCGACACGGCCGAACTGCTCGTCCAGGCACCCTTCGCCCCGGCGTGGGGCACCGTCACGATCGCCCATCACGACATCGTCTCCGTCGAATCGTTCGAGGCCGAGGACGGCAGCGCCGTGCTCGAGATCCCGATCACCGGTGAGTACGTGCCGAACCTCACGGTCCAGATCGACATGACCGGCTCCGCGCCGCGCACCGACGACGACGGCGTACCGCGCGACGATCTCCCGACCCGGCCCGCCTACGCGACGGGCACGATCGATCTCCCGGTCCCGCCCACCGAACGCACCCTGTCGGTCGACGTCACCCCCGCCGACGACGCGGTCGAACCCGGCGCCGACACGTCCGTGACGGTCACCGTGACCGACGCCGACGGGGCCCCCGTCGAGGCGTCGGAGGTCGCGGTCGTGATCGTCGACGAGGCCGTCCTGTCGCTCACCGGCTACGAACTCGACGATCCGATCGACGTCTTCTATCGCAACGTCTGGTCGACGCTCCGCTCGCGGTACCTCCGTTCGTCGATCCGACTCGCCTCGACGGTGCAGCTCGACGGTGAGAACCCGGCCACGTCGGTGGTCGAGGAAGGTGAGGCGTCCGCCGAAGAGCCCGCCGACGAGATGGCGTCCGACGACGCCGCGCTCGGCGACTTCGACAGTGCCGGCGGCGACGGCGCTGCCCGATCGTCACAGACGGCGATCGACGTCCGAACCGACTTCGACGCCGTCGCCGTGTACGCACCGTCCGAGGTGACCGGGATCGACGGCACCGTCACCGTCGATGTGCCGCTCCCCGACAACCTGACCCGCTATCGCGTCATGGCCGTCGCCGTCGACGGCGTCGACCAGTTCGGGAGCGGCGAGTCGTCGATCGCCGCTCGGCTCCCGCTGATGGCCCGCACCTCTCCCCCACGGTTCCTCAACTTCGGCGACCAGTTCGAACTTCCGGTCGTGGTCCAGAACCAGACCGACGAACCACTCGAGGTCGATGTCGTCGTCGAGACCGCGAACCTGTCGCTGTCCGGACCGAGCGGCAAGCGCGTGACGGTCCCGGCCAACGACCGCGTCGAGGTCCGGTTCCCCGCCGAGACCGTCGAGGCCGGCACCGCACGGGCTCGGGTCGTCGCCGTGAGCGGCACCTACTCCGACGCGAACGAGATCAGCATGCCGGTGTACACGCCGGCCACGAGCGAGGCGTTCGCGGTGTACGGCACGATCGACGAGGGCGCGATCGCACAGCCGCTGCTGCCGCCCGAGAACGTGATCCCCCAGTTCGGTGGCCTCGAGATCGACACCTCGTCGACCGCGGTCAGCTCGCTGACCGACGCCGTCCTGTACCTCCAGGAGTACGAGTACCAGTCGTCCGACGGTTACGCCTCGCGCATCATGGCGGTCGCCGCA
>JAGQSS010000102.1:3977-10969 GCA_020439405.1 Ilumatobacter sp.
ATCGAGGCGTACATCCCGAGCGACTACCCCGACGACGTGCGCAACACGATCAGCGCCTACGCGCTCTACGTCCGCAACGAGGCCGGCCGGACCGACACCGCCAAGGCGACCGACCTCTACCGCGAGGCGGGCGACGATCTCGAGCTCGACGCGCTGGCCTGGATCTGGCCGTCGATCACCGACCCCGATCTGCGATCGCTGATCGAGCTCCGCTTCGCGAACAGCGTGACCGAGACGCCGGGCGGGGCGACGTTCGCGCTCGACTACGGCGAGGGCGACTACCTGATCGCCCACTCCGAACGCCGCTCCGACGGCGTCATCCTCGATGCGCTGATCACCGAGACGCCCGACAGCGATCTCATCCCGAAGGTCGTCAACGGATTGCTCTCCCGGCAGGTGAACGGGCGCTGGAACAACGCGCAGGAGAACTCGTTCATCCTGTTGTCGATGCACCGCTACTTCGTCACGTACGAAGACGTCGACCCGTTCTTCGTGGCCCGCGCCTGGCTGGGCGACACGTACGTCGCCGAGTCGGAGTTCATCGGTCGATCGACCGATCAGGTCGCCACGCTCATCCCGATGTCGGAGCTGGTCCAGATGGCGAGCACCCCCACCGACACGCCGAACGCCGACACCACCGATCCGTCGCTGACGCTCGCCAAGGACGGCAACGGCCGCCTCTACTACCGACTCGGCCTGCACTACGCCCCGGCCGACCTCCGACTCGATCCGCGCGACGAAGGGTTCGTCGTCGAGCGCACCTACGAACCGATCGGCGACGAGACGACCGTCAGCCGTGACGACGACGGCACCTGGCGCATCGAGCCGGGCGCGACGGTGCGGGTGCGGGTCACGATGGTCGCCGACGCACGGCGCGTCCACGTCGCGCTCGTCGACCCGCTGCCGGCCGGGCTCGAGCCGCTCAACCCGGCCTTGGCCGTGTCACAGACCGTTCGTCCCGAGGAGGGCGACGACGGCGTGGTCGAGCCGTGGTTCCGCTGGTGGAACTGGTTCGAGCACCAGAACCTGCGCGACGACCGCGCCGAGGCGTTCACCACCTACCTCGACGGCGGCACGTACGAGTACAGCTACCTCGCTCGTGCGACGACGCCGGGCACGTTCGTGGTGCCGCCGGCGAAGGCCGAGGAGATCTACTCGCCGGAGGTGTTCGGCCGCTCGGCGACCGACACCGTCGTCGTGGGCTGACCGACGTTCAGTCGGCCGGCTTCGGGGCGTCCGGGTCGGGGTGGAGATCGGGGGCGGTGCCCTCGCTCTCGTCGGGACGCAGGCGGTCGCGTTCGTCGTCGACGTCGGGTGCCGTGTCGCCGCCGAACTTCTTGGCGGCATCGTCGACCTTCTTCAGGTGGCCCGAGTACTTCCCGCCCGTCTTCTTGTCGATCGTGTCGGTGGTCTTCGTGACCGTCGAGCTGATCTTCTCCTTGTTCTTCATCGCCAGGTTCTTGGCCTTGTCGATGTTCCGCTTGCTGAACAGACCCATGCCCGAACTGTAGGCCGGAATCAGGGCTCGACGACGGGGAATCCGGACAGGAACACGTCGAGGTGACCGAAGATCGTCCGCACGGCGGTCGGATCGCCGTCGACCGCCACCCGGCCGGCATCGATGGCGTCGTCGATCGTGGTCTCGGCCGATCCGATCTCGACGATCACCGACCGGTCGAACCGCGCCGTCGCGTCGGCCGCAGCGGCATGGCCGCGGGACGTGCTCATCGCCCGGTTCGAGATCGTCACCTTCCAGTCGGTGCCGTCGGACGCGACCGTGTCGCCGATGACGAGGTTCACGGTGACGTCGACACCGCCGACCTCCTCGCTCTTCAGCCGTACCGCGGCGGCGTCCATCAGCTGGTCGACGGTCATCGCGTCGAGATAGCCGCGACGCATCGCCGGGTTCCGCGGTGGATGCCCGTTGCGCAACTCCTGCGCGCCGTAGAGGAACGCGTTCCGGAACGTCGCCGACTCGCTCTGGTACCCGATCTGTTCGAACGCATCGGCTTGCAGATCGCGAGCCGCCTCGTTCGACGGATCGGAGAACACGAGGTGGCCGACGACCTCGGCGACCCACCGGTAGTCGCCGGCATCGAACGCCTCGCGCGCCTTCGTCAGTAGGGCATCGGGTCCGCCGGCGAGTGCCACGTACCGTTCGCCGACATCGGTCGGGGGCAGTTTCCAGAGGTTCGCAGGGTTGCCGTCGTACCACGACAGGTAGCGCTGGTAGACGGCCTTCACGTTGTGGGCGAGGTGACCGTAGTAGCCGGTGGTGTGTCCCTCCGTCCGCAACTCGGGTGGCAGCACGAGCTCCTCGGCGATCTCGTTGGGCGTCATGCCGTGGTTGGCGCGACGCATGGTCTGGTCGTGGACGTAGCGGTACATGTCGCGCTGCTTGCGCAGAAAGCCGACCACGTCGTCGTTGCCCCAGCGCGGCCAGTGGTGCGAGGCGAACATGACCTCGCTCTGCTCGCCGAACAGATCGATGGCCTCGCCGATGTACTTCGACCAGGCGAGCGAGTTGCGGGCCTGTGCACCACGGATCGGGATCAGGTTGTGCATGTTGTGCGAGCAGTTCTCGGCCATGCACAGCCACCCCTTGCCGGGTGCGACCCGGTCGGGGAAGAAGAAGTTCATCTCGGCGGGCGCCTCGGCCTCGGGGGTCATCTGGAACACGATGCGGACCCCGTCGACGATGAGCTCCTGACCGGTGCGGGTGATGTCCTCGGTGGGCGCCAGCAGCCCGGGCGGCGACAACGGGATCGCCTTGCCCAGGCCGCAGTCGACGTGGCCCTGCGGACCGGGCGGCAGGAGCGGCCCGAACTGGAACAGTGCACGGCGCGTCATCGCGTAGCCCGCGATCACGTTCTCGTTGACCACCTCGTACATGAAGTGCTCGGGTGCGATGATCCGGCAGTCGCCGGCGTCGACCGCCTCCTTGCTCGTCACCCCGAGGACCCCGCCGAAGTGGTCGGTGTGGGAGTGGGTGTAGATGACGGCGGTGACCGGTCGCGCACCGAGGTGTTCGTTCGCGAGCGCGAGCGAGTCGCGGGCGCAGCCCTCGACGGTGAGCGGATCGATGACGATCCAGCCGGTCTCGCCTTCGATGAAGGTGATGTTCGAGATGTCGTAGCCGCGCGCCTGCCAGATGCCGGGCCCGACCTCGAACAGGCCGTGGATGTTGTTGAGCTGGGCCTGTCGCCACAGGCTCGGGTTCACCGTGTCGGGGTTCTCACTCCCCTGCTCGATGAAGTCGTACTTGGCGACGTCCCACGCGGTGCCCCACGCTCCCTCGATCTTCCCGGTCGGGTGCTGGGCGATCAGTCCGCGCGACGCTCGCTCGAAGTCGGCGGGGTCCATCCCCAGGTCACGAGGTGCGTTGGCAACCCGGGTGTGTTCGGAAGCAGGCTTCGGCGACGACGGCATCCCCAGAGTCTGACCCACGCCGGATCGTGCAGCCGAACCGTCCAGCGCGGCCACCGTCGGCCGGCCACCGGTACCCGCTCGGAGAGTCCCATCACCCCGGCTCGACGGCAGAGCGCTCACCGGGTGCGCAGATCGCTGGCTGAGTGCGCGATCAGGGGAGAGCGCATCTCTGTTGTGCTGCTCCGCACTTCTCGAGGGGCGCTTCGTCGGGAGTGCGTCGGAACGGTGTCAGTCCGTGAGCCAGGCGATGGTCACGCCCAGGATGGTGACGCACACGTTGACCACCGCCAGCACGAGCCCGACGGTGCCGAACACCCGCGGTGCGCCGGTCTCGGGCTGCCGGCCGCGGGTGAGCCCCGCAAGGAAGGCCGCCGTCACCCCGAACATGGCGGGGGTACCGGAGAAGAACAGCAGGAGCGTCGGAACCGAGAGCGCGCCGTAGACGATGGCGCCGATCCTCGACCGGCCGGGTTGACGGGTGAACCACCATGCTCCCGCCAGCGAGATCGCCAGACCGGCGGCGCCGAAGCCGAGCACGCCGGCGAGTTGTTGCTGCAGGGTGCGTGGCCCGTCGTCGACGACGTCGGTAGCGATGGCGGCGAGAAGGTTGGCGGCCATGCCGACGGTGCACACGACGACGACCGTGGCGAGCAGCGTCCGGTACGTGGGTACGATCGTCGCCTCGTGCGTCGCCGACCCGGTCTCGAGGCCGGTGTGGGTGGAGTTCATGGGTTTCCTTCGTCGCTGTGGCCGGGCAATCCGGCGTGCGGCCAGATTGACGCATCGGTGGGCCCGTGTCGATGGTTCAGGTGCCCGACGCGTCCCGCTCTTTTCCCGGACGCGTCCCGCGACCGCGGCCGGACCTTTCCCGGTTCGAGCGCGTGGCGCAGAATGAGTCGGTGGGTGCCCTCGCGTCCGAGCCGTTGGTCGAATCTGTCGGGTCCCCGGTTGCGGCCGGTGTCGTCGTGGCGTCGATCGTGCTGACGGCCTCGGTCGTGCCGCTGCTCGTGCAGCTTCCGCACGATCCGTCGGCGTCGGGCGCGTCGGCGGGACTCCTCGCCTGGCTGGCCGTCGGCGTCGCCGGCGCCGTGCTGATCGACCGCCACTCCAACGTGGCGCTCGGCTGGGCGTGCGTGCTCGCCGCTGCGACGCCACTCGGTCTCACCCTCGCTGGACGGTGGTGGCTGCGCAGCGACCCGGCCGGACCGCCGGTCGTGCGGGCCGCCGAGGCGCTCGGGCCATGGGCGTTGCTCGCGCTTGCCGCGCCGATGCTCACCTGCATCGCACGGCGGAGACCCAATCGAGCGGAACGTCGCTGGCGCGTCTGGACCATCGCCGCTTGCGCAGCCACACTCTTGGTGAGCACCGCCATTTGGCTCGTTTGGTCGCCCGGCGCGTACGGCGCCACGTCGGCGATCGGTCTGCTGGCGGTCGCGACGGTGATCGGCACGTCGGCCGTCGTCACGCAACCGCGCCCGGTGATCGAGCCGCTGGTCGACGTCGCGCTGGTTGTGATCGGAGTTGCGCTCGCGGCTGGGTCAGGAGCCCTCATGCTCGGACTGGCGCGGCAGGAGCGGGTCATCGCTCCGGAGGTGTCGAGCGCCCTCGCCACCGGAGCGACGGCTGTGCTCCTGGTGCCCTCGATGTGGTGGCTGCGTCGCGAGTTCCTGGCCCGCCGCTACGGCACCGGGGTGCTCTCGGACGAGGACGTGGCGGCGCTCACCGCCGACCTCTCATCGACCACGGACCCGCGCGAACTACTCGTGAAAGCAGGCGCCATGATCACGGCCGCGAGCGGTGTTGCCGAGACGCAACTCGTGCTCGACGAGGTCGAGGTACCCGAGGGTTGGGACGGATGGCGGCTCGTGATCGGCGACGAGTTCGTGGGCACGATGCTGGTGCGTCCGTCGCACGTGGGCGGTCTGGAGGCGCGTCAGACTCGTTGGTGCCGACAGCTGCAACCGACCGTTGCGCTCGTGGCTCGGGCGGTGACGCTGGCGGTCGACGCCCGGCACGCCCGCGACGACGTGGCCCGCCAACGCGACGCGGAGCGATCCCGGATGCTCGCCGATCTCCACGACGACCTCGGACCAGTCCTGGCGGGAATGAGCATGCGGGTCCAAGCGGCACGTGACGTTCACCACCTGCCGGAGCTCGACGCCCTCGCCGTGGATCTCGCGGCCTGCCGCCAGGACCTGCGCCGCATCGTCGCCGGCCTCGGTCCCGGACCGCTCGTCGTCGGCGACCTGTCGAGCGCCCTGGAGCGGCTCGTGGCGTCCTTCGACACCGGCAGAGCGGCGCAGGTGACGCTCGATGCCGTGGCGGCGCCGATGATCGACGCGTCGACCGCCGTCGTCGTCTATCGAGTGGTGGCGGAGGGCATCACCAACGCGCTCAAGCACGCCCGACCGTCACGAGTGACCGTTCGCGTCGTCGCCGGCGAGGCCGTGTTGCGGGCGACGGTGACCGACGACGGGGTCGGCGGTGACATGATCCCCGGGATGGGCCTCGCTTCGCTCCGTGATCGGGCCGCCGAGATCGGCGGGACGCTGCACTGGACGTCGGTCGAACCGACCGGGACTGCGCTGGTCCTCGAGGTGCCGGTGCCGTGCACGTGATCCGGGTCGCCGTCGTCGACGACCACCCGGTGGTGCGGACCGGCCTGACTGCGTTGATCGAAGCCGACCCGTCCATGGCGATGGTGGCATCGGCGGCCGACGCCGCGGCTGCACGTGCCATCGACGTCGATCCGGCTCCCGACGTGTGCGTCGTCGATCGGCGACTCCCCGACGCCGACGGCATCGACCTCGGCGTGGAACTCAAGCAACGATGGCCCGGCACGCACGTCCTCGTGCTGACGATGGACGCCGACCCGGCCGGAGTGATCCGGAGCCTCGGCGCCGGCCTCGACGGCTACCTCTTGAAGGACTCCGACCCAGCTGAGTTGCGGGCGGCGATCCGGGCGGCAGCGGAGGGATCGGTCGTACTCGGCAGCAGCGCCAGCGCGCCCGTCGTTGCCGCAGCGGCGTCGACGCCGGCGACCGATCCGTTCGAGGCACTCGATTCTCGTGACCGGGAGATCCTGGCGCTGCTGGTGCTGGGTGCCACGGTCGGCGAGATCGCACAACGCATCTTCCTCTCGCCCAAGACGGTGCGCAACCGAACCACCGGCATCCTCTCCAAGCTGGGTGTCAGGACGCGCGCCGAGGCGATCGCCATCGGGGCAGCCCGCGGCATCGGCGCGGCCATCGCTCCGCCGAACGTCGGTACATGAGGAGCGTGTGGTGTCGGGGCCATTCGCCGCGTCCACGTTCATGTCGGGCTCAGTTCCCTCTGTGGGACTGAGCGCGACATGAACGAGCGGAACTGTCGGCCCGGCTGACGATCAGTAGCGGTAGTGGTCGGGCTTGTAGGGACCCGAGGGCTCGACGCCGATGTACTCGGCTTGTTCGTCGGTGAGCTTGGTGAGCTTGACGCCGAGCGAGTCGAGGTGGAAGCGGGCGACCTTCTCGTCGAGGTGCTTGGGCAGCACGTACACGCCGAGCGGGTAGTCGTCGATCTTG
>JAGQSS010001030.1 GCA_020439405.1 Ilumatobacter sp.
CTCGAGGAGGAGATGCACGAGGCATCCGCCGAGCTCCGCTTCGAGTACGCCGCCAAACTCCGCGACGAGATCAACGAGCTCCGCCGCGAGCTCCGCGACGCCCAGTGACGCGACGGTCGATGGTCGGTTGATGTCAGACCGGAACCGACCGGATCGTTCGGAGTGTGGCGTTCTGGGGTGGTCGGTTCCGGTCTGACATCAACCGACCGGGTCAGTTCCAGCGGTCGGTGAGGTCGCGGAGGGTGGTGCCGTGTTGGGAGGTGCGTTCGATCAGGACGGCGATGCCGAGCAGGGCGACACCGCCGAGGGCGAGCCACATCCAGGTCGGGACGGCGCGGAGGTCCGATCCCATCGCGACGAACGTCGTGGCCGCCGTGATGGCCGTCCCGGCGACGAGCGGGGCGGCCAGTCGCCGCCAGGCGCCGATCGCTGCGGCGGTGACACCGAACGTGACGGCGGCGGGGAGCGCCCACACCGGATTCCGGTCGATCTGGGTCCCG
>JAGQSS010000103.1 GCA_020439405.1 Ilumatobacter sp.
GGTCACGGTCGAGCGGACGCGTGGCGGGCTGCGGATCTCGAACCGTCAGTCGTTCGCCGGGCTCGGCGGGTTCGCCGTCGTCGAGTGGCGGGCCTGATCAGGCCGGCGTCAGCGTGACCGGGTGCCGCACGCCGGCATCGGCGGTCTGGAACATGATCACCGGCGTCGGGCCCGAGCAGTCGTAAGGCGCATCGTTGATCGGAGCGGAGTTCAGGATGCCGTTCGCCATCGAACTGCCGTCGATCGTCTGCCCCATCACAGTGATGATGACGTTCAGGCTGCTCGAACCGAGCGTCGTGACGATCACACCGTCGTCGGCCGTATAGGTGCCCGACACGGTGCCGGTCGACTGTCCCTCGCCGCCCGTACCGGCGACCTCGACCGTCAGGTCGAAGTTGGCGGTGTAGACGTAGGTGTCGGCGGTGAGGTCGAGCTGGGTCTGGCCGAACACGGTGATCGCCAACGGCGCGTCCATCTGCGACTCGAGCGTGTCGTAGAACGCGTTCATCTCGTCCTGGGTGATCACCCAGTTCCCGATCAGACACTCGGGGCCGGTCGGCGCCGGCAGCGTGGTCGTGGGTGCGGCGGTCGTCGGTGCCACCGTCGTCGGCGCAGCGGTGGTCGGTGCCACCGTCGTGGGTGTCGCAGTGGTGGGCGCAGCGGTCGTCTCGGGCGTCGTCGTGTCGGACGACGACCCACCGGCGAGTGCGTCCGTCGTCGTGGTCGTCGTGGACTCGGCAGACTCGACGGCGTCGCCGTCGTCACCTCCGGAGGAGCCGCACGCGGCGACCGAGATCAGAACGACGGGCAGGGCGATCCAGCGGCGCATCGTGCCATCTTGGCCGAAACGACGACATCGATGCCGACCCATTCGTCGACCGGCCACGAAGTGGACGGCTCGTCGATCACCGACGAGCGGGTCGGCGGCTCATCAGGAGGAGGAGCCCACCACCGGTCAGAGCGGCGAACCCCGAGATGGTGAGCCGATGCGCGTTCGTGCCGGTCGCCGGGAGTGTGACCGTCGGCCCGGCCGTCACCGTCAGGGCAAAGCTGGCGGTCGTCGTGTTGCCGGCGGCGTCCGTGGCCGTGCATACCACGGTGTGGACGCCGACCGTCAGCGTGGTCCCCGACGACGGGGAGCAGACGACCGTCGTCGTTCCCGCTGCATCGGAGCTCGACGGTACCGAGAAGGTCACTGGTCCGGCGGTTCCGTCGGGGAGCGCCACCGACTGATCAGGGAGCCGGCCGTCGACGGCACCAGCCAGTTCAGGGGGTGTGGTGTCGACGACGATGACGTCGAAGGTGTCCGATGCAGTGTTGTCGGACGTGTCGGTGGCGGTGCAGGTGACGGTGGTGGTGCCGAGTGGGAAGGCGCTGCCCGAGGCCGGTGTGCACGTCACGGTGTCGAGGAACAGGTCGGTCGCCGTGGGAGCGAACGTGGCGGTCGCACCGTTCGGTCCCGTCGCCTCCATCGTCATATCGGACGTCGAGGCGATCACCGGGGGTGTGGTGTCGACGACGATCACGTCGAACGTGTCGGACGCAGCGTTGTCGGAGGTGTCGGTGGCGGTGCACGTGACGGTGGTGGTGCCGAGTGGGAAGGAGCTGCCCGAGGCCGGCGTGCAGACGACGGTGTCGAGGAACGGATCGGAGGTGGACGGGGCGAAGTCGGCGACGGCCCCGGCCGCCGAGGTGGCCTCGACCGTGATGTCGTCCGTCGGGCCGATCGCCGGCGGGGTGGTGTCGACCACGGTGACGCTGTCGGCGCAGGTGTTGTTGCTCAAGTCGTAGTCGGTGATCGTGCCGCCGGGGTCGATCGTGCAGACGTTGTCGACTTGTCCGAGGGCGTTGCCGACCACCGGGATCTCGACCTCGATCGACTCACCGGTCGAGATCAGCACCCCGCCAGGTCCGGCGGTGCAGGTGATGGTGCCGGCGACGACGTCGCACAGCACGGTCCCCGCTGGGCCGTTCTTGGTGACGACGACCGGGGAGCCGGTCCACTCGGTGCCCGCGGGGAGGGCGTCGCTGACGAGCACGGTCCCATCGTTGAACGACGCTGCCCCCGACCCGTTGTTGCCGAGGGTGATGGTCCACGCGAACGGGGTGCCGTACTCGGCGGTGCCGCCGGCGTCGTCGGACTTGGCGGCGGTCAGGTCGAGGTCGGAGGCGATCAGGGTGTCGGCGCACGTGTTGTCGGCCTCGTTCGACTCGGCGACGACATTGTTCGGGTCGATCATGCAGGTCCCCGCCGGCCGCGGGTTGGCGAGCACTGCGGTCGTGAACGGCGTGAACGTGATCAGCAGGTCGAAGGAGCCGGCGGGTTGGAAGCTGACGGCGCTGACGACCGAACACGTGAGCACGCTGTTGGTGATGCTGCACAGGATCGCTCCGGAGACGCCGCTGGGGTTGGAGATGGTGGGGATGGCCGGGTAGGTCGGCCCGAGCGGCAGGTCGTCGGTCATGACCACCGAGCCGCTCGGGAAGATCGCGGTCGCCGTGCCGGCGTTGGCGAGCCGGATCGTCCACGTGACCGGGTCACCGACCTTGGCGACCCCGTCGACCGTGTTCGTCTTGGTGACGGTCATGTTGTACGGGTTGACTACCGTCACGCTGCCGGAGCACGCGTTGTTCGTCTCGTCCGCCTCGGCCACGACACCGTCGGGGTCGGCCGCGCATGAGCCGGCGGCGGCCGGATTGTCGAACGTCCCTGTCGAGCTGGGCGTCGCTTCGACCTCGACCCCGAACGTTCCGCCCGGTCCGACGACGACGGTCCCGGCCACGGCGGAGCACGCGAGGCTGTTCCCACTCAGCGCGCATTGCAGCGTGCCGGTACCCGACAGGCCGGACATCGCGGAGAACGAGACCGTGGGCGAGTAGTCGATTCCGGTCGGCAGATCGTCGAGGAGGAGTCGCGCTCCGTCGGCGAACGTGGCGGCCGTGTCACCGGCGTTCAGCACCTCGATCCGCCACGAGAAGGCAACCCCCGGTGTGCCGGAGCCACTCAGATCGTCGGACACGGTCGCGACGAGATCGGGGCCGTCTGCAGCGCTCGCCGCCGACGGCGCGAACGCACCCATCGATGCCATGACCACGATGGCGACCGCCGTCCGCCGGATCGCCCACCGACCACACAAACGCCCGTCCATGACGCCCGCCTTTCCCTGATGCCCCCGAACGTCGGCGGCGCCTGCGGGCACTGTAGCCAGCGGAGACCATCGGACAGCGCACCAGGCCGTCGTCTCGCTATGAAGCGCGGAGGACCTGATCGAGGGCTCGGTCGGCGGCGCCCGCGTAGCCGCCGCCGAACTTCACGGCGTGCACGATCAGCGGGGCCAGTTGGTGGAGCGGCACGCGGTCCGCCCAGCCGTCGGCGAGGGGGAACTCGTCGTCGTAGGCGTCGAATGCCTCCGTGCCGAAGCCCCCGAACAGGCGCATCATCGCCAGGTCGAACTCTCGGTGGCCGCCGTGTGCCGCGGGGTCGATCAGCCACGAACGTCCGGTCCGGTCGACGACACGGTTGCCGGCCCAGAGGTCGCCGTGGAGGCGCGCGGGTGGTTCCGGAGGCCCGCCGAGGTCGGCGAGCCGGTCGATGACGCCGTCGAGCTTCGACAGCGTGTGTGGCGGCAGCGCGCCGGATTCGGCGGCCAGACGTCGGAGGACGACGAGTCGCCGATCGCGGAAGAACTCGACCCACGTGTCGCACGGATCGTTGGGAAGCGCACGGCTCCCCGTCGTCCGTCGGTCCTGCCGCCCGAACGACGGCATGCCGACCCGGTGCAGCCGGGCGAGCGCGCGGCCGAAGGTCGCCTCGTCGGAGTGGCGTCCACCCTCGTCGATCCACTCGAGCGCGAGGAACGCCGGTGCGCTCCCATCGGTCCCATCGTTCCCATCCTCGCCGTCGGACACGGCGAGGACATCCGGCACCGGCAGCTCGCCGGGTTCTCGCAGCCAGCGCAACCCTGCCGCCTCGGTCGTGAAGAAGCCGGCGGGCGGATTCCGATGCGTCTTCGCGAACACGGTCCGGCCGTCGGCGAGCATGACCCGGTACGACTCGGCGACGTCACCACCGCCGAGTCGGGCCATCGACACGACCTCCGAACCCAGGGCGGCAGCGAGTTCCGGGCGCATCCGTCGACCGTACCCGGCGGCCGGCCGTGGCTCGGATCAGTCGTGGCCGGTGACGTCGATGAGTAGGTGCGCGGTCGCGTGGGTGTACACGCACACGAACCCGTCGTCGTCGAGCTTCGCGATCACCTCGTTCGGACGGACGTCGCCCGGGAGGTAGTTGACGTGGCTCGCGTTCGGCACCGAGGGGAGGCACGGATACACGGTGAGGTGCCCCGCGGCGGCCGGTGTCACAGCGGTGACGTTGAGGACGGCGAGCGAGGCGTCGGCGGGGACGTCGCCGCGGCCGGCGATCTTCACCTTCCAGCTCGTCCCGCCGGCGATCGGGCCGACCGCCCGGTACCCGTCGTCGAACGTCGGCTCGGCGCGGCTGTCGGCGTACCGCACCGGTTCGATCGACGTGTAGGTCGGGGTCGGCCCGATGTAGCCGACGGCGTCGATCAGGTAGTCAGCCGTGGCGTGGCTGTAGATGCAGACGAAGCCGTCGGGCGACAGGCGGGTGACGACCTCGTTGGGTCGGACCTGGCCGGGGACGTAGTTCAGCGACGACGCCGTCGGCACGTCGTCACCGCACGGGTACACCGTCGCGTGCCCGGCAGCTGCGGGAGCGACGACGGTGATGTTGAGCGCGGCCGTCGTGGCGCCGGCGGGGACGCTGCCGCGGCCGGCGATCTTCACCTGCCACACGGTGCCGGCACCGACCGGACCGCCGGCCCGGTACTGACCGTCGAAGGTGTCCTCGGGGCGCGTGTCGCCGTAGCGACGCGGATCGATCGGCACGTACGGCGAATCGTCGGCGACGTAACCGACGACGTCGGCGATGAGGTGCACGGTGGCATGGGTGGCGATGCACACCGTGCCCGTCGGCGACAGCTTCGCGATCACCTCGTTCGGGTCGACGGCGCCGGCCAGATGGTTGACCGACGAAGCCGTCGGCACCTCGGGGGTGCATGGGTACACGGTCGCGTGACCGGGACGGTCGCCGGCGAACGTCGTCAGGTTCACGATCACTGCGGTCGCATCGGCGGGCACGTCGCCTCGACCGGCGATCTGGACCTCCAGCGACGTGCCGGCTGCGTTGGGCCCGGAACGCTGATACGCCCCGTCGAACGTCTCCCCGTCGAGTCGGGTGTCGAGGAAGCGCTCGGGTGCGAGTGAGGTGAACGTCGAACCGACGGTCGAGTCGTCGCATGCGTCGCCGACGCCGTCGCCGTCGGTGTCGGTCTGGTCGGGGTTGGCGACCAGCGGACAGTTGTCGTTGCCGTCCGGCCGGGTGTCGCCGTCGTCGTCACCGTCGCACGGGTCGCCGATGCCGTCGTCGTCGGTGTCGGTCTGGTCGGGGTTGGACACGATGGTGCAGTTGTCCGACCCGTTCGGGATGCCGTCGCCGTCGGTGTCGTCTTCGCAGGCGTCGCCGATGCCGTCGTCGTCGGTGTCGGTCTGGCTGCCGTTGGGCGTGAACACACAGTTGTCGTCGACGTCGAGCACCCCGTCGTTGTCGTCGTCGGGGTCGCACACGTTGCCGATGTCGTCGGCGTCGGTGTCGAGCTGGTTGACGTTCGGGGTCGTCGGGCAGTTGTCGACGTCGTCGTCGATGTTGTCGCCGTCGTCGTCGGGGTCGCACACGTCGCCGACGCCGTCGTCGTTCAGGTCGGCCTGGTCGGGGTTCGCGTCGACGGGGCAGTTGTCGTCGCCGTCGAGGTCGCCGTCGTTGTCGTCGTCGGGGTCGCAGGCGTCGCCGAGATCGTCGCCGTCGGTGTCGAGCTGGTCGGGGTTCGCGTCGACGGGGCAGTTGTCGTCGCCGTCGAGGTCGCCGTCGTTGTCGTCGTCGGGGTCGCAGACGTCGCCGAGATCGTCACCGTCCGCATCGGCCTGGTCGGGGTTCGGCACCGCCGGACAGTTGTCGTTCGCGTCGACGATGCCGTCGCTGTCGGCGTCGTCGAACGCCCGCTCGTAGGCCCCCAGGTCGATCGCTGCGCCGAGCACGCGCGGGTTGCCGAGCAGGTCGGCGGCGATCTCCTTCAGCGCACCGTCGCGGTCGATGTCGGCCGGGTCCTGGAAGCCCGCCGCCACGGCGTCGAGCAGGGTCGACGAGGCGGACAACCGGAAGTCGCCGGAGAGCGGCGCGACGAAATCCGGATCGACGTCGACGTTGCCGCCACCGTCGCTGCCCGGACCGGCCCAGCTGCCGCCCGACCCGTTTGACCCTTCGACGTCGCTCGTCGCCACCGAGGCGCTGCCGAGCGTGGTCGCCGGCGTGTTGCCCCAGATGATCGAGTTGTCGATGGTGCCGCCGCCGGTCGACATGTAGCCGCCGTACGAGCTGACCGCCGAGTTGCCGGTCACGGTCACGCCGCCGAGCTGGAGCCCGCCGTAGTTCGAGATCGCCCCACCCTTCGCCGTCGCGTGGTTGCCGGTGAACAGGCTGTTGACGACGACGGGTGCCGCCGTGTTGCTCACGCCGATGCCGCCGCCCTCCGACGACTGGTTGTCGCGCACGATCGAGTTGAAGATCGCCGTGGTCGTCGATGCGTCGACGTAGATACCCCCGCCGATCGTCGACGAGGTGTTGTCCTCGACCGTCAGGTTCGCGAGCAGGACACCGACCCCGTTGACGTTGACGCCGGCGCCACGATTGTCGGTTCCGCTCCCGTTCGCGTTGCCGCCGGTCACCGTGAAACCGTCGACGACGGTCGATCCGCTGCCTCGCGTCGACACCTCCAGCACGTGGTACGTGTTGTCACTCGCGAGACCGCCGGTGCCGATGTCGCCGCTGAGGATCGTCGGGTTGACGACGGCGTTGCGGTCGTCGACGTCGGTCTCGTCGCCGGCGAACCCTCCGTAGAGGCGGGTGCCCTGGTGCAGGTCGAAGGAGCGGCTGCGATCGCCGTCTTGTGTCGGGAGGTAGGTGCCGTCGGCGACCCAGATGTCGAGGTCGGGGAAGGTGTCGCAGAACGGTGTCCCGAGTACCGCCGACTGGAGGTCGGTGAACGCGTTGGCCCACGACGTCCCCGACCCGGTCCCGGTCGCCGTGCCGTCGACGTAGAAGGTCGACAGACCGGGGGAGCACCGGGGTTCCTCGAACGCGCCGAGCGTCATGCGTCCCTGCATCTGGACGCGTGGATCGCCGTTCAGATCGACCGGGAGCAGCTCGTCGGTGTTGGTGTCGCCGTCGAGGTCGATCACGTCGGTCGGACGCAGGGTCGGGTCGCCGAGACCGATCACGGGCGAACCGACGTGGACCCGATAGTCCCCATCGGGGAAGTTCACGAACTTCGGCGACACCTCGACGTTGGCGCCGCCGTCGATGCCGACGTCGGTGTTCCACGACGCTCCCGAGCCGTTCGAGTGCGACACCGAACTGTTGACCCAGGTGATCGGGGAGCCCGGCGGGTAGAAGACCTGTCCGAGGTCGTTGGCGCGGCCGTTGTCGGCGATCGAGTTGGTGAACGACGCCGTCGCCAGCGGGAGGCCGGTGTCGTCGCCGAGCGACGGCTCGACGAACAGCTCGTGCCCGCTGCTGACCTGCGACACGTTGTTCGAGAACGTCGAGCTGTGGGCCGTGAACGTCACGAAGCGGTCCTCGTTCGGTGCGAGCGTCGCCTGGCCTCCCTGGAGGTAGACGCCGGCCCCGGAGCCGCCACTCGAGACGTTGTTCGCGATCAGGGTGTTGACGGCGACGACGTTCGAGCCGGCGTTGTTCGTGATCACGTACAGGCCGGCGCCGTTGACGCCCTGGTTGTCGACGATCCGCGAGTTGGCGATCGTCACATCGGCGCCCACCACCGTGATCCCGCCGGTCAGCGTCGATCCACCTTGCACGTTGTTCGTGAAGGTGCTGTTGACGACGTGGGTGTCGACGCTGACGATCTCGAGGCCGCGCAGATCGTTGTCGTCGACCGTGACGCCGTCGAGCACGACCGGCTCGGTCGCGCTCGAGTACAACACGGCGACCGCCGACCCGCCGAACGAATCGCTCGTGTTCCCGGTCACGGTGCTGTCGGTGAACGTCAGGCCGTTGTTGAACGACCGGAGGGTGACCGCCGACCCGTCGGCCGATGCGTAGTTGTCGGTGAGGACGAGCTGGTCGAGCGTGACGTGGCCGTGCTGGAGATACACGCCGCCGCCGAACACCTCGCCACCGTCGGCGTAGCCGCGGGTGATCGTGAACCCGCTGAGGACGGCGTCGGTGCCCGACAGGCCGCTGTCCGTCGAGACCACGTGGTACGAGTTGTCGGTCGCCGCAGCGGTCCCGATCTCGCCGGACAGCGTGGCGACGTTCGTCGCCGGGTCGCGTTGGGAGAGGAGCGTCTCGCCGCCCGCGAACCCGCCGTAGATCGACACGTCGGCGACGAGGACGAACGAATCCGTCCGGGCCGAGCCGGGCACGTACGTGCCGTCGGCAACCCAGATCTCGTCGTCGGCGGTCGCCGCCGCGAGCGCGTCCTGGAGATCGGTGTACGCATCCGTCCAGTTCGAGCCGTTGTCGGCGCCGAGTGCGTTCGCGTCAACGTACCAGGTCGCCCCGGCGGCGGACACCGTCGCGACGTCGGCGAACGCGGTCGCTCCCGTCACGACGACCGCCACGGCTGCGCCACCCACGATCCCACGTCGGAACCCCTCGATCCGTCTCGTCATCCGTTCATGGTCGCGTTCGGGCGTGAACGCGCCGCGAACCGAATCGGTGCCCGACGCCGCACGTGCCACACTCGGGGACGTGACCCGCGATCTGCCTGCGTTGCCTCCGGAACGGGAGATGTTCGCCAACCGCACCCTCAACCTGCGCTCGGTCGAGGCGATCGGGTACGACATGGACTACACGCTCATCCCATACCGGACCGACGAGTGGGAAGCGGCGGCATTCGCCCACGCCGTGCTCGAACTCGGGCGGCAGGGCGTGAGCGTCGACGGGCTCCGGTTCGAGCCCGACGCGTACATCCAAGGTCTCGTGATCGATCTCGATCTCGGCAACCTCCTGAAGGCGACCCGTTTCGGGTACGTCATCCAGGGGATGCACGGCACGACGAAACTCTCCTTCGACGAGCTCCGGCGGGCCTACTCCGACGTCGTCGTCGACCTCGCAGAGCCGAGGTTCCGCTTCCTCAACACCCTCTTCTCGATCTCCGAGGCCTCGCTGTACGCCCAGCTCGTCGATCGTCTCGACGACGGGTCGCTCGTCGGCGATCGGCACGCACCGATGGGGTACGACGAGCTGTATCGGCTCGTGTCGGGCTCGATCGACAAGGTGCACCAGACGGGTGCGCTGAAGTCGGAGATCATCAGCGACCCCGACCGCTTCTGTTCGCTCGACGACGAGACGGCGCGCACCCTGCTCGACCAGCGGCTGGCGGGCAAGCGGCTGCTGCTGATCACCAACAGCGAGTGGACCTACACCCAGCCGATGATGCGTTACGCCTTCGATCGGGCCGTCGCCGACGAGATCGCCGGCGGCACGTGGCGCGATCTGTTCGACATCGTGGTCGTCGCCGCGGCGAAGCCGCGGTTCTTCTCGACGACCGAGCCGTCGTTCCGGATGGTCGATCCGGCACGTGGCCTGTTCATCCCGCACCACGGTCCCTACGCCGAGGGCGAGGTCTACCACGGCGGTTGTGCGGCAGTGGTCGAGCAGAGCCTCGGACTCGCCGGCGACCAGATCCTCTACGTGGGCGACCACCTCTTCGGCGACGTCCACGTGACGAAGTCGTTGGTGCGGTGGCGCACGGCGCTGATCCTGCGTGAGATCGAGGCCGAGATCCTCGACGCAGCGAGCTTCGCCGACGACGAGGTGGTGCTGCGCGACATGATGGTCGGCAAGATCGATCTCGAGACCCAGCTGTCACAGGCCCGCCTCGACGCGGCACGCGCTGGATCGCGGCGGTCCGACGAGATCGACCGGTTGTACGGCGAGATCTCCCGGCTCGACGACAAGATCACCCCGCTGGCGATCCGCAGCGGCTCGCTCGGGAACGCCACGTGGGGCCCCCTCATGCGTGCCGGCAACGACAAGAGCCTGTTCGCCCGCCAGGTCGAGAAGTACGCCGACGTCTACACCAGCCGCGTCGCCAACTTCGGCGCCCGCACCCCCTACGCCTACCTCCGAGCCGCCCGAACCAACCTCCCCCACGACCCGGTCGGTTGATGTCAGACCAGAACCGACCATCCCCGCAGCTGTGGGTCACAACGACCTGGTCGGTTCTGGTCTGACATCAACCGACCCCGGCCGACCTGACTCCGGCGTGAGTTGGCGTGCGAGGAAGGCGAGCACCTCGTCGATCATCGGATCGGCAGCTCGGCGTGCGCGTGCACGGCGGCGGGCGAGCCGCGCCGCGTTGGAGCTCGTCGACACGCCGCGCAGCTCCGCCACGACGTCGGCACCCACGCCGGGAACCTCGTCGACCAACTGCTCGATCGTCCGACCGAGCTGAGGTGATACCTGCCGCTCCGGGTCGGCGAGCGCGCTGAGACCGATCCCGAGGTCGATGAGCTGACGGACACTCGAGGCGCTGACATTGCCGGAGTCACCCATGACATCGAGGCAGCCAGAAGCACGGTGGAATGCGACC
>JAGQSS010000104.1 GCA_020439405.1 Ilumatobacter sp.
GGGCCACCCGACCATCATCGATTGCGTTCGCAAGCGACGCTTGGGGAAGTGCTGAGGAACCGTTGAGGATCCGCCGACGCGGTCAGCGGCTGCCGGAGGTGTAGCGGATCCGCTGGTGGAACCCGATCGTCCCGTCGTCGTGGCGGCACTGCTCGACGGCGGTGAAGACCTCGTCGCGCACGTCGGCCAGACGGTCGGGCGGGATCGCCTGCCAGAACTGGCGCTGGCCGACCGACATCGACCAACGCTGCCACTGTTCGGCGTCGTCGAACACGACCCGGAGATCGAGCAGGGTGGTGCCGATGTCATCGAACCCGGCGTCCGCGACGAGCCCCTCCATCCCGGCATCGCTGGCGAACGGACCGGCGGCGCCCGTGGTGCGCGCGTCGGGTGTCGCCGTCGTCGCGTGGCGACGCAGCGTCTCGTCGACCGTCTCGCGCCACCGCTCGTCGTACGGGCCGAACGTCGACACGCACACCCGTCCGCCCGGGACGAGCAGGTCGCGCCACGCCCGGAGTGCCTGTGCCGGATCGGGGAGGAAGAACAGGACGAGCGACGACACCACGAGGTCGAAGGTGGCCGGCGCGAAGGGCGGATCCATCGCGTCGCCGAGCACGAGGCCCGGTCGCACGCCCGTCGCCGCTGCGGCGCGAGCGGCGGACTCGACCATGCGCGGCGAGATGTCGATACCGATCGCCGTCCCGGTGGGGCCGACGCGCCCGCCGAGGGCGAGCAGCACCGCGCCGCGCCCGCAGCCGACGTCGAGGCCACGTTCGCCCGGCATCGGCCGGACGGCGTCGAGGAGTCCGTGCGCGATCGGCTGGAAGAAGTCCACACCGACCGCGTCGTACGTCTCGGCGACGGCGTCGAACAGAACGGCGACCGCAGAACGCTCACCCATGCCCACCTCCAGGCTCGGCCGCCGATCGTAGCCCCCGGCGGGGGTGCGCTCGAGCGCATTCGAGGGTCCTCGGAGGTGCGATGATTCGCCGGGATGAGTGGGCGAGATGTGCAGACGTCACGGCGTCGGATCGCCGTGCTGCAGGGCATCGTTCCGGTCGACCGGAAGACGCTGGGCGGCGAGGTGTCGGCCGGCGTGACGCTCGCCGCGCTGGCGATCCCGGCCGGCATGGGGTACGCGAGTCTGGCGGGGATGCCGGTGGTCACCGGCCTGTACACGATCGCCCTGCCGATGATCGCCTTCGCGCTGCTGGGCTCGTCCCGACACCTCGTGGTCGGCGCCGACTCGGCGACCGCCGTCGTGATGGCGGCGGGCCTCGCCGGGCTGGCGACGGCCGGCTCGGACGAGTACATCGGTCTGGCCGGACTCCTCGCCGTGATGGCCGGCGTCCTGCTGATCGTGGCGAGACTGATCCGGCTCGGTTTCATCGCCGACTTCCTCTCACGGACCGTGCTGATCGGTTTCCTGACCGGCGTCGGCGTGCAGGTGGCGTGTGGACAGATCGCCGGCATGTTGGGCGTGTCGAAGGGCGATGGTGTCACCATCGGCGGCCACCAGTTCACCAACACGATCGCGACACTGGTCTCGACCGTCGACCATCTCGGCGACATCAGCTGGACGACCGTCGGCGTCTCGGCGGCATCACTCGCCGTGATCAGCGGGCTCGGCCTGGTGACCGACAAGATCCCCGCCGAGCTCCTCGTCGTCGTGGGGTCGATCTTCGTGAGCTGGCAGTGGGACCTGTCGTCGCACGGGGTGTCGACGGTCGGGAGCCTCGCTGGCGGGTTCCCCCCGATCGGGATCCCCGACGTCTCGTGGTCCGACATCCCGACGCTCTCCGCGACGTCGGTGTCGATCCTCGTGCTGATCCTGGCCCAGAGCGCCGCGACCTCGCGTGCCTACGCGGCCAAGTACAACGACCACTTCGACGAGAACGTCGACCTGGTCGGGCTCGGTGCCGCGAACATCGCCGCCGGCCTGTCGGGCACCTTCGCCGTCAACGGCAGCCCGACCAAGACCCAGATGGTCGACGGCGCCGGGGGTCGCAGCCAGCTCGCGCAGCTCGTCGCTTCGGGCCTCGCGGTGATCGTCCTGTTGTTCCTCACCGAACCGATCCAGTACATGCCGAACGCGGTGCTCGCCTCCGTCGTGTTCGTCGTCGGCGTCAAGCTGATCGACATCGCGGGGATGCGTCGCGTGCTCGACCTTCGTCGTGACGAGTTCGTCGTGGCGGCGCTCGTGGGCGCGACCGTCGTCGCCGCCGGCGTCGGCCAGGGCATCTTGTTCGGCATCGTCATCTCGATCGTCGACCACCTCCGCCGGTCGTACCGACCGATGACCGGCGTACTCGTCCGCGGCGACTCGACCGCCTGGCAGACCGTCGACGCGGCGCCCGACGCGCGGACGATGCCGGGTCTCGTCGTGTACCGGTTCGCCGGCAGCCTCTACTACGCGAACGCCGGCCGATTCCTCGAACAGACCGAGGCGTTCGCCACCGCAGCGGTGCCGCTCCGCTGCCTGTGCATCGACGCGAGCGCGATCCCCGACGTCGACTACACCGGCGGCGAGACGATCCGCCAGCTCCAGAAGGCGTTGGCCGAGGGCGGGGCGACACTCACCATCGCGAACGCAAGCGCATCGGTCCGTTCGACGCTCGACCGCTATGGCCTGATCGAGGAACTGGGACCCGACAACATCTTCGACACGGTCGACGACGCCGTCGATGCACACGGCCGGTGAGTGGCCGGTGAATGGTCGGGATGGCGGGATTCGAACCCGCGACCCCCTGCTCCCAAAGCAGGTGCGCTAGCCAGGCTGCGCCACATCCCGTCGACGCCTCGCGACGCCGCCCGGCAGTGTAACTGGGACGATCCTGAGACGGGTCGGTTCGTCCGGGGGAGCGGCCGGGTACCGACGTACCATGGCCACGATGAGCAACGCAGGCTGGGATCCGCCCACCGAATCGCCCGAACCGAGCCCGATGACGGTGCCGATCGATCAGATCGAGACCGACCAGGCGCTCGTCGGCATCTCGTTCCACGATGCGTTCCGGGCCCAGGAGTTCCTCACGGCGATGGCGCGGATGGCGAGCCGTCACGAACTTCGGCTGCGCGACGCCGTCATCGTCACGAAGGACGACGCCGGTGAGGTGAAGGTCCGCGAGACGATGGACCTCCAGCCCGGCCGGACCGCGCTCTCGGGCGCCATGTGGTCCGGACTCCTCGGACTCTTGATCGGTGGGCCCGTCGGCTGGGTCGCCGGCATCGGTGTCGGCGCCGGAGCGGGTGTCGTCGCCGCCAAGGTCGTCGACCTCGGGGTGCCCGACGAGTGGGTCGACTGGTTCCGTGCCGCCGTCGCCGACGGGACGACGACGGTCGTCGTGCTCGCCGAGGATCTCGACGTGCGGGCGCTCGAAGCCGAGTTGCACCGGTTCGCCGGCGCCGAACTCGTCCACGGCACGTTGCCGGCCGCGACGATCGACCAGCTGCGCGCCGCCCTCCGCGACGAGCGCTGACGCGTCAGAGCACGTCGAAAGTGAGGCCGGCCTCGGCCTCGAGGCGCTCGATCAGCAGGTCGCCGAACGCCGTCGCCGGTGTCCAGAACCCGCCGCCGACGTCGGAGCGCGGCACGTCGAGGAACGCGAGTGCCGACTCGGCGAGCATCTTCGCGGTCGACCCGTAGCCGGGGTCGCGGTCGCCGGTGACCCGGGTGCGGATGCGGTCGCCGTCGGCGGTGCGTCCGTAGAGCCTGAGGTCGAAGAAGCCGGCTTCCCGTGCCTCCGGGCTGGGTCCCTCACCCGGTTCGGGCACGATCTTGCGCAGCAACGATCGGGTCGGGCCGAACGCCGCCATGCCGCCGAACACACCCATCCCGCCCGTGACGACCGAGGCCTTCAGGGCGCCGCCGACGCCGCCGCCGACCATCATCGCCTCGTCGTAGAGGAAGTCGGGGCCCCACGGACGTCCGAGCAGGGCGTGGCTGCGTTGGACCACGCGCGTATTGGTGGCCGCCATGATGAACGGGGCGGCCCACTCACCGGACGCCTCGTCGCGACGGGGTCGCGACACATTCGGCTGGCGGGGCCCGGTGCGATGGTCGACCGGTGCGAGTGCGTACGGGTCGGCGAGCAGCTTGCGCAGATCGGCGTCGGCCCGTGCCTCCTCCATCAGGTTGAGACCACTGGCGATCGTGCCGCCGCTCGCACCGCCCTTCATCGCCTTGACGCGCAGCGAGATCGACGTGCACGGCCGACCGAACTGCTCCTGCGCGCGTTGCTGGGTGAACCACACGCCGAGGTCGCTCGGGATCGAGTCGAACCCGCACGCGTGGACGATCCGGGCACCTGACGCGACAGCCGCCTCCTGATGGGCGTCGATCATGCGACGCATCCATTGCGGTTCGCCGGTCAGGTCGCAGTAGTCGGTACCCGCCGCGGCGACCGCCTCGACCAGCGGCGACCCGTAGAGCGCGTACGGACCGACGGTCGACGCGACGACTTCAGTGCGCTCGGCCAGGTTGCGCATCGCCGTGGTGTCGGCGGCGTCGGCGACGATCCGCTCGACGTCGACGCCCGCTTCGTCGGCGACGGTGGCCAGCTTGTCGGCGTTGCGGCCGGCGATCGCCCACCGAACGTCGGTGCCGCGCGTCGCGAGGTGTTTCGTGAGGATCTGGCCGACGAAGCTCGTCGCGCCGAAGACGATCAGGTCGAACTCGCGGTCGCTCATCCGATCAGTCTCCCATTGCGGGTCAACCGGCGTCGGAGTGGACGTGGGCGCGCTGACCGTCGCGGTCGAACACCATGATCACCTCGGCCGGTTCGTCAATCGCCCAGAACGAGTGCGGCGTCATGGTCCCGAACTCGGCCGCCTCGCCCGTCTCGACGACGATCTCGCGATCGCCGAGCACCAGCATCACCCGGCCCTCGAGCACGAAGAACCAGTCGTGCCCCGGATGTACCCCGGGTTCGCCGCGGTGCGGGACCGGTTCGAGCCGCATCTTGACGGCGTAGGTGTTGCCGGTCGGTCGGCTGAGGAGCCACGTCGTGCGGTTCGGGTGCGTCGTCGGCACGGGTCGGATGACGACGTCGTCGTCGCGACGGACGTCGAGCAGGGCGTCCATGTCGACCTGGAGTGCCGCGGCGAGCGCCACGAGCACGTCGAGGCCGATCGACCGTTTCCCGTTCTCGATGCGACTGATGGTCGACGCGCTGAGATTGCTCCGCTCCGCCAGGTCGTCGAGCGACCACCCGAACGCGGTACGCAGGCTGCGGATGCGGGTGCGGACGAGCCGTTCGATGTCGTCGAGGTCGGACATGTCGGTCAGTCTGGCGGTGTCTTGCGAATTCTGCAAGACCATCGACGAAATCTGGAAGGCGGCGTAGCGTTGCCCGCATGAGCGATTCGAACGGATTCCGGCGGTGGTGCGACGTGGTGGTGATCGGCGGCTCGGCGGCCGGCCTCGCCGGCGCCCTGATGCTCGCCCGGTCGCGGCGGTCGGTGATTGTCGTCGACGGTGGTGAGCCGCGCAACGCGCCCGCCGCCCACATGCACGGCTACCTCGGCTACGAGGGCAAGGCACCGGCCGACCTGATCGCCGCCGGTCGCGACGAGGTCCGCAGCTACGGCGTCGAGATCCTCCCGGGTCGCGTTGACGCCGTCGAGCGTGACGGCGAGCGATTCGTCGCCCGACTCATGGGTGGCACCGTCTCGGCGCGCAAGGTGCTCGTGGCGACCGGGGCCGTCGACGAGCTGCCGGCGATCGACGGACTCGCCGACCACTGGGGCGACCAGGTGATCCACTGCCCGTACTGCCACGGATGGGAGGTGCGCGACCAGCGGGTCGTCGTGATCGCCACCAACCCGATGGCGGCACACCAGGCCGGGTTGTTCCGACAGCTGACCGACCGGGTGACCGTCGTGGTCCACGACCCCGAGGCGGTGGGCGGTGACGGACTGGCGTCGTTGGCCGACCTGGCCGGGCACGGTGTCGAGGTGCTCACCGACCGGGCGGTGCGGGTCGTCGCGACCGACGGTCGGCTGACCGGTGTCGAACTGCGCGATGGTCGGGTGGTGGAGGCCGACGCCGTCGCCGTGGCGACGTTCATCCGGGCGCGAGCCGACATGCTCACGCCCCTCGGGCTCGAGCCGACCGTGCACCCGATGGGGATCGGCACGTCGATCGAGGTCGGTGAGACGGGCGCGACGGCGCTGCGCGGCGTGTACGCGGCGGGCAATGTCGCGAACCTGATGCTGCAGGTCCTCCCGGCGGCCGCGGCCGGCAGCATGTCGGGCGCGGTCATCAACGCCGAGTTGGTGCACGACGACCTCGCCGGTGCGTCGGCGCCGAAGGAGTGGGACCTCCGCTACGGCGCGGACGACCACGTCTGGAGCGGCAACCCGAACGGCACGCTCGTCGTCGAGATCGACGGGGTCGAACCGGGTCGGGCGCTCGATGTCGGGTGCGGTGAGGGTGCGGATGCGGTCTGGTTGGCCGAACGCGGATGGAGTGTCGTGGCGCTCGACGTGGCCGAGTCGGCGCTCGACCGTGCGACCGCGGCGGCCCTGTCGCATGGGGTCTCGATCGAGACCGTGTGCGCCGAACTCCCTGCCGCCGGTCTGGAGCCGGTCTCGTTCGACCTGGTGTCGGTCTTCTACCCGGCGATCCCGAGGACACCGTCCGCCGAGGCGATCGACGTGCTGCTCGACGTGGTGGCGCCC
Source organism: Ilumatobacter sp. (assembly GCA_020439405.1). GTDB lineage: Bacteria > Actinomycetota > Acidimicrobiia > Acidimicrobiales > Ilumatobacteraceae > Ilumatobacter. Next base: position 6,679 of record JAGQSS010000104.1, read on the forward strand.
GGCGGGACGCTGCTGGTGGTCGGGCACACCTTCGACGACCACGAGCACCACGACCACACACCGGCGTTCGACTCCAAGGCGTACGTGCAGGTCGACGACGTCGCCGCCCGCCTCGACCCCGCCCACTGGACGATCGAGGAACACGCCGTCCGCGACCGCCCCGCCGGCCACGCCACCCCCCACCACCGCGACACCGTCCTCCGCGCCACCAAACACTGACCCGCCCGGTCCCCGCTCACACCAATTTTGTGGAAGCGATCATGACCGTCGCCGTCGTGATCGCTTCAGCAAAGTGGGGGGGGGGGGGAGCGCACACGGGGCCGGAAACTCTGTGACAGCCCTTCGTCAGGATGGGGTGTATGAACGGAAACGGTTGGGGCATCACCATCAGCTGCGACGACTGCCGGATGCAGTGCACCTCGGCGTGCGACGACTGCGTCGTCAGCTTCCTCCTGCGAGACGACGAGCAACAGACCGAGCACGAGCCACTCGTGCTCGACCTCGATCAGGTGCGCGTCGTGCGCCTGCTCGGCAAGGCCGGGCTCGTGCCCGACCTGCGGTACGACGTCGCCAGCTGACGACCCCCGTACCCTGGGGACATGCGGCGCACCGAACCTCTCCCGACGTGGGACGACCTGGTCGCGCTCGCCGCCGAACACGACATCCACCACGTCGGGGTGGCGCCGGCCGACGTCCTCGAGCGGGCCCGCACCGCACTCGTCGAGCGCAAGGCCGCCGGGCTCCACGCCGGGATGGAGTTCACCTATCGCAACCCCGACCGCTCCACCGACCCGACCCGGGCGGTCGAGGGAGCCCGGTCGGTCCTCGTGTTCGCCAAGCCGTACCTCTCCGACCACGAACCCGACCGGCCGCCCGGCGCCCAGGGGCGCGTCGGTCGCTACGCCTGGGTCGACCACTACGGCCCGCTACGCACGAGCCTGCAGGAGATCGCCCGTCGCATCCGACGCGCCGGCCACCGGGCGACCGCCTTCACCGACGACAACTCGATCGTCGATCGCGAGGTCGCCTACCGCGGCGGTCTCGGCTGGTTCGGGAAGAACGCCAACCTCCTCCTGCCCGGTGCGGGCAGCTTCTTCGTGCTCGGTTCGATCGTCACCACCGCCGAGTACGAGCCGCACGAACCGGTCGGTGACGGCTGCGGCACCTGCCGACGCTGCCTCGACGGCTGCCCGACCGGCGCGATCGTCGCCCCGGGCGTCATCGACGCCAACCGCTGTCTCGCCTGGCTCGTGCAACAACCCGGCACGTTCCCGCTCGAGTTCCGCGAGGCGCTTGGCGACCGCTTCTACGGGTGCGACGACTGCCAGGAGGTGTGCCCGCCCACCGTCCGGTTGGGCAAGCGGCACCACGTCGACGTGGTCGAACTGGCGAAACACCCCCGTGGCCGGCACCCACCGGGCGAGCAGGTCCAGGCGTGGGTCGACGTGCTCGACGTGCTCGAGATGTCCGACGACGATCTCGCCGCCCACTACGGCCGCTGGTACCTCGCCGGACGCGACCCGGTCTGGTGGCGTCGCAACGCCCTCGTCGTGCTCGGCAACGTCGGCGACGCGACCGATGAGCGCACCCGCCGGGTGCTCGACCGCTACCGTTCGCACGACGACGAGCTGCTCCGCGAGCACGCCGACTGGGCGGCCGGACGACTCGGACTGCACCCGAACACGACGCCGTGAAGCACCTCCTGGTCACCAACGACTTCCCTCCCAAGATCGGCGGCATCCAGTCGCTGCTGTGGGAGTGGTGGCGGCGGCTCCCGCCCGATCGGTTCGCCGTGCTCACCAGCCCGTACGACGGCGCCGACGCGTTCGACGCCGAGCAGGCGTTCCGGGTCGACCGGGTCCCGGAGCCGGTGCTACTCCCGCACCCGATCATGACCAGGCGGGTCAACGAGATGGCGAAGGAGTTCGGTGCCGAACTCGTCGTGCTCGACCCGGCGGTGCCGCTCGGCCTGATCGGCCCGACGCTCGACCTCCCGTACGACGTCGTGCTCCACGGCGCCGAGGTCACCGTGCCCGGCCGACTGCCCGGCAGCAAGCAGGCGCTCGCCTGGGTGCTCCGCAACGCCCGCCAAGTCATCGCCGCCGGCGAGTACTCGTCGGCCGAGGCCGACCGTGCGGCCGGGCGCGAGCTCCCGACGACGATCGTGCCGCCCGGTGTCGACACCGAACGGTTCCGGCCGCTCACCGACGACGAGCGGGCCGCCGCTCGCACCGACTTCGGGCTCCCGGTCGACGGTCAGGTGATCGTCGGTGTGTCGCGACTCGTCCCGCGCAAGGGCTTCGACACGGCGATCCGCGCCGTCGCCCTCCTGAAGGAATCGCACCCCGACCTGGTGCTCGCGATCGCCGGGAAGGGGCGCGACGACGATCGGCTTCGCAAGCTCGCCGATGGACTCGGCGCACCGGTCCGCTTCCTCGGCCGCGTCGCGAACGACGACCTGCCCCGCATCTACGGTTGCGCCGACGTGTTCACGATGCTGTGCCGCAACCGGTGGGGCGGGCTGGAGCAGGAGGGCTTCGGCATCGTCTTCGTCGAAGCCGCCGCGTGCGGCGTGCCCCAGGTGGCGGGTCGCAGCGGGGGAGCGGCAGAAGCGGTCGCCGACGGCGAGTCGGGGCTCGTGCTCGACGACCCCGGCGCCGACGACGCGCCGCAACGGGCGGCCGAGGCGTTCGCGTCGCTCCTCGACGACGAGACCGCTCGGCGCCGGATGGGCCGGGCGGCCCGTGAACGTGCCGTCGTCGAGTTCAGCTACGACGTGTTGGCGGCGCGCCTCGGTCGGGCGCTCGGCGTCTGACGGACGCATCGGCGCCCGACACCTCTAACCTGGGGGTATGGAGCGCCACGATGCGATCGTCCGAGTCGACGTCGCCCTGACGCTCGTGTTCGCTGTCACCGCCACCTACGCGGCGATCGTCTTCGACACCACCGCCCAGTGGGTCGGCGCCGTCACGGCGATGGTGCTGTTCACGATCGGCGTGTTCGCGTTCTTGTGGTCGTACTGGTCGGCGGTGCAACGCAGCCGAACCGACGACATCGCCGTTACCCAGCTGTATCTGCTGATGGGCCCGGCGATCCCCACCACCGTCCGGCGCATCATGAACCTGACGCTGCTCGCCCAGTTCGTGATCGCGTTCGCCACCACGCTCGCTCGCCCGAACGGTCCGGAAGGCAACCCGGGGTCGTCGTTGGCCGTCGGATTCCTGGTCCCGATGCTCGGATTCGGGCTGAACGGACTCTGGGCGGTGACCCACGGCACCTTCGAAGCCCGCCGGCAAACCACCCCATCAGACGAGGAAATCAGGCAGAATGCAGACCATGGCTGAGACCGCGACCGAATCGATCACCATTGCGGCGCCTCTCGACAAGGTGTGGGAGATCGCCACCGATCTCGAGCAGTACCCGATCTGGACCCACGACGTGAAGGAAGTCGTCATCACGAGCCGTGACGACGAGGGCCGTCCGCACGAGGTCGAGTTCCGCACGTCGGCGCTCGGACGCAGCACGCACTACACCCTCGAATACGACTACACGTCGGCACCGAAGAAGCTCGCGTGGTCGATGGTGAAGGGCGACATCCAGCGCTCGATCGACGGTGCGTTCAGCTTCCAGCCGACCGACGACGGTGGCACCCACGTGCAGTACGACCTCGCGATCGAGCTGGTCGTCCCGCTGCCCGGCTTCGTCAAGCGTCGCGCCGAGCGCCGCATCCTCAACGCGATCAAAGAGCTGAAGACCTTCGCCGAGGCCTGAGGGTCCACGCGTGTCGTCCGGCATCTCGGTCGGCATCGACGTCGGCGGCACCAAGTGCCTCGGGGTCGCGCTCGACGCGAACGGTGACATCGTCGCCGAGGAACGTCGACCCACCCCTCGCGGCGACGGCTCGATCCCGCGCCTGATCGACACCCTGGCCGAACTCGCCGATTCGCTCGGCCCCTACGACGCACTCGGCGTCGGCGTCCCC
>JAGQSS010000105.1:0-2218 GCA_020439405.1 Ilumatobacter sp.
CCGATCCTCGCCGCCGTCGGTCAGCTCCAGTTCGACGTGTTCGCCGACCGGCTCGACGCCGAGTTCAACGCCCCGATCGAGATCCTGGGCGCGCCCTACGAGGCGATCCGCCTCACCGACGCCGCGTCGGCGAAGCGGTTGCGTGAGATCGGCGGCATCCGCGTCATGGAACGCGGCGACGGCCACCTCGTCGCGCTCTTCGAGAGCCGTTACCGGTTGCAGCGGATCGAGGGTGACGAGCCCGACCTCGTCCTCGAACACATCGTCGCCGGCTGACCGGCGCCGGCCGGCATCACTCGGGGCGACCGCGAGCCGCGAACGCCGCGGCCAGACGCGCGGCGTCGAGGTCGCGCATGTGCGCGAGCGGATCGAGACCGGTCTCGACGACGAAGTCGGTGAGCTCGTCGACCACGACCCGAACCAGGTCGGCGGGGTCCCACGGCTTGGCGATGTAGTGGTCGAGGCCGGCCTCGTTGACGGCGCGGATCGTGTCCTGCTGATCGGCCTGGCCGGTGACGAGCACCTTGCGGATGTGTCGCGTGTCGTCACGCTCGTGGAGCTCGACGAGCAGGTCGACGCCGCTCCGCCCGGGCAGTCGATGGTCGGCGAGGATGAGTCCGACCACGTCGCCCGCGTCGTCGGCTTCGGCCATCGCCGCCAGTGCGTCGTCGACGTCGGCCGCCTGGTCGACGCGCACCGTCGTGAACGCCGCTTCGAGATCGCGGACGAGTGCCGCCCGAACCTCCGGTTCGTCCTCGATGACGAGCACGACGAGATCACTCATCGGGAGCCTCCACGGGGAGCAGCACGGTGAAAACGGTAGCGCCGGGCCGGCTGTCGACCGTGATCGTCCCGCCGTGCTCGTGCACGATCTGACGACAGATCGACAGACCGAGTCCGAGACCGAAGCGGACCTGACCGTGCTTGGTGGTGAACCTCGGTTCGAAGATCCGGTCGGCGACGGCCGGCTCGATCCCGGGCCCGTTGTCGGTGACTCGGACGCGGACGTGGTGAGCGTCGGGCTGGTCGAGCTCGATCGAGATCTCGATGCCGTCGGATCCGGCGGCAGCATCGATCGCATTCGAGACGAGATTGCCCCAGACGATCTGGAGCGCGCCGGGCCGGCCCGGGATCGTCGGCACCGGTTGTGCGGCGATGGCCAGGTCGACGCGGTCGAGGCGGTGGCTGAGCAGCCGGACGGCGTGGTCGATCGTGCGCTCGACGTCGACGTCGGGAACCCACGTGCCGGCACCGTCGTCGCCGCGGACATAGGCGCGCAGGCTGTCGACCAGCGACTGCACCCGTCGCCCGGCCGACACGGCGTGGTGGAGCTGCACGCCCAGCCGTGCTGCGGCGAGGCGTCGCGCTCGTTCGGGTTCGGGCAGCGACGCCCAGGCCCGAGCCGTGTCGACGTCGGGCACGCCGAGGTCGGCGAGTCGTCCTGCCAGCCGTCCGTCGTCGACGACGGCGGCGAACTCGCGACGGCGGGTCCTGACCTCGGACGTCGAGGGCGGTTCGGAGGCGAAGTGCTCGCGGACGACCGCGGCGGTCTCGTCGTCGAGCAGCCCGCCCGAGGTCACGTCGTCGGCGACGTGTTCCATCGAGCGGATGACCGCGGCGGTCGGATTGTTGAGTTCGTGTGCGAGTCCGGCCGACAGGTCGCCGAGCGTCGCCATTCTCGCCTGCGCGACCAGCTCCGCTCGCGCCTCGGACAGGGCGATCAGGCTCTGGTCGAGTTCGACCTGGAGTTCGTCCGATCGTCGGAGGCGTCGAGCGAGCGAGCCGATCAAGACCCGGTTGAGGAGACCCGACAGGTCGGGGTCGACGTCGAGCGCGTGTGCGAGTTGCTCGAGCGTGACGGGGATCGCCCGGACCTCGGTCACCGCGACGCACTGGAGCATCGCCCGCCGCTTGGACGCCAGCGACAGGAGTCCGATGATCGATCCGGTCGACTGTTCGTGGAGGATCTGTTCGCCGGTCGGTGTCCGTGAGTTGAGCCGGACGGTCCCGTCGAGGACCACGAAGATGCCGCCGACGTCGGCGCCGATCTCGATCAGGGTGGTGCCCGGCGCGACCCGGATCCGCGGCGGGTGGCCGAGCGCGCGATCGATCGCGTCGACGAGGTGTGCCTCGAGTTGGACGTCCTCGGTGGACGTGTCGAGGAGCGGGTGGGGTCGGTCGACGTCGTGGACCGGTGCCGCTCGTCGTCGTTCGAGCC
>JAGQSS010000105.1:2317-10568 GCA_020439405.1 Ilumatobacter sp.
CGTCCTCGGTGGACGTGTCGAGGAGCGGGTGGGGTCGGTCGACGTCGTGGACCGGTGCCGCTTGTCGTCGTTCGAGCCTGAGTTCGGCCCGCCGGAAGTCGTCGTCGGTGAAGTAGTCACCGACGACGGGGACGAGATCGCGACGGTGGCCGACGACGAACGTCGCGAGCTGTGCGCACAGGACCTTGTCGAAGCCGTCGGGGCTCCATGGGTCGGTGAGGATCGCGTCGACGGTCGAGTGGCTGAGGAGTGGCTCGAGCCCCCCGAGCGAGATGGAGCGGGTGACCGCCACGACGCGAGTGCCGATCGTGGCCAGCCGTCCGCGAAGGTCGGCGAAGTCGTCGGGATCGAAACCTTCGACGGCCGGGTCGACGATCGACACGATGACGGCGGCCGAGCGCCCGACTGCGAGATCGGCGGCGGTCGCCAGGGTGTCGGCACGGTCGATCGAGACGAGGTCGCCGGCCGAGGCATCGATCTGCGACGCCACGCGCTTGACCCACACGGCCGACGGCCCGGCGACGACGGTCGACAGCGGGGGAGTGGTCACAGCAGGCCGACCGCCTCCCAGATCGGCGGCGCCACGTAGAGCACGAGCACCAAGCCGACGACGCCGACGACGGCGCCGACGATCGTGAGGTCCTTGGTCTGGACGTGGCCCGACGCGTAGGCGATCGCGTTCGGTGGGGTGCTGATCGGCAGCGCCATCGCCAGCGAGCACGCCATCGCAATGATCACACCGGCGAGCAGTGGGTCGAGGTCGACCGCGGCGGAGGTCGCCAGCGACACACCGATCGGGACGACGAGGTTGGCCGTCGCCGAGTTCGAGATGATCGTCGACATCACCAGGGCCACGGCCGCCAGCGTCGTCGCCAGCACGATCGTGGAGAGCGAACCCCAGTCGACGAGGCCGACGAGCCAGTCGTCGAGGCCTGTGTCGGAGACACCGAGGCCGAGCGCGATGCCGCCACCGACGAGCCACAGGACGTGCCAGTTGATCGTGCGGAGGTCGTCGACACCGAAGACCTTGGTCGCGAACAGGATCACCACCGGCAGGAATCCGATGATCGCCGACGGGATGCCGTGGAGGGGCTCGGTCACCCAACCGACGATCGTGACGGCGAACGTGACGTACAGGATGATCGCCTGGGTGCTCCGATCGAACGCGCCGCCGATCCGGACGTCGAGCGACGACGCCTCGGCGGGGTAGAGCCGGACGATCAGCAGCCATGCCGTGGCGAGCACCACGACGACGATCGGCACGGCGAGCGCCATCCACTGGACGAAGTCGACCCGGATCCCTTCGTCGGCGAGGCGGCCGAGCGCGATCGCGTTGGGGGGCGACCCGACCGGCGTGCCGAGACCCCCGATGTTCGCGGCGACCGGGATGCACAGGATCAGCCCGGTCCGGAGTCGGTCGGTCGGGGAGAGGCCGGCGGTGACCGGCAGGACGACCGCCATCATGGCAGCGGTCGTCGCGGTGTTGGACATGAACATCGACAGCACCGCCGTGATCACCATCAACCCGGCGACGATCGCCGTCGGCGACGTCCCGAACGGGCGGAGCAGGACGCCGGCGAGGTTGCGGTCGAGTCGGTACTTGGCGGCGCACTCCGCCAGGACGAAGCCGCCGAGGAAGAGCATCAGGACCGGGTGGGCCAGCGTGGCGAAGTACTCGGCGTAGGGGCGTCCCTCGAAGTCATCGATCGACACGAGCGCCTGGTCGGACACGAGCAGGATCTCGGCGAGGATGACCATGATCGACGTCGCCGAGAGGGGGATCGCCTCGGTGATCCAGAGCACGACGGCGGCACCGAAGATCGCCAGCATGCGGCTCGCCGGCACCGTGAGGTCGCCGGCCGGGCCGACGACCAGCACCCCGACGAACCAGAGGACGGCCGACGCCAGGCCGGCCTGACGAAGGGGGAACGGGCGTCGAGCACGTCGCGCCCGAAGGGAGTCGGCCACGCCGGTGACGCTAGTGCCCGCCGCTCGAGCGATGTGACGGTCCACCGACAAGGTGACCAAGGTCCTCTACCATTTCGTCATGACGAAACAGACTCCTGGCGAGGGGAGCGAGGAGCGGCGGTGCCGGTGGTGTCGCCGCGCGCTGCCGGCGGCCACCGGTCGGGGTCGACCCAAGGAGTTCTGCTCGCAACGGTGTCGACAGTGGGACTGGGTCAGTCGTCAACGCGCCGCCGAACTCGAGATCAGCGACGGCGAGTTGGTCGTCGCCCGCCGTGAGCTCGACGAGCTACACGACCGGCTGTACGTCCTGGCGTGCGCCGTCGACGACACCGAGCGAGATCTGTCCGACGTCGGGTCGTCTCCGTCGGCGAGAGAGTTGCGCGAGATGCTCGACTGGCTCCTCGACGCGGCCCGGCCGCTGCGTGAGCGTCGGATCTCCGCGCCCACCGGTCGACGCTGAATAACGTCATGACGAAATAACCGGTCGGCCAGTGGGCGAGCGGTTGCGGTCGGTTCGTGTCAGACATGAACCGACCACGACCTCGTGGCTGCGGCGTCGGCTGACCGGTCGGTTCATGTCTGGCACGAACCGACCAGATGATCGACGCCGACGCTTCATCGCGTGGTCGACGTGTGGTCGAGGTTCAGGGTCGAGCCGGCATCGAGGGCTCACGGCCCGCTCTCCGCATTTCTTGGCATGTCGCCCATAATCGACGTTATGTCAACTCGACGTGGGGCGATCCACATTGGTTCTGGAAATGGTCAAGAATGCGTGCGGGCCGCTGAGCAGGGGAAAGAACGGACGTCATCGACGACTGCGTCATGTGGTGCCCCGGTCCCGCTCAGTGAGTATGCGGGCACGCCGATAGTCAACTGTCCCAGTTGCAAAGGAACCGCCCCATGCCTTCGACCCGATCTCCCCGACCACTCCGCCGCCTGACGACCGTCGTCGCGGCGGGCGTGACGTTCACCCTGCTCCCCCTCCCCTTCGCCGCCCAGGTGCACGCCCAGGTCCCGGCGACGGCGGTCACGGGTCTCTCCCTCGGTGCACGTGGTGACGCGGTGAAGCAGGTCCAGCAGGCGCTGGTGAACCGGGGTGTCCAGGTTGCCGGCGGCGTCGACGGGATCTTCGGTCCCGGTACCGAGACCGCCGTCAAGCAATTCCAGCAACAGAACGGTCTCGCCCAGACGGGCACGATCGACTCGGCGACCGCGATCGCTCTCGGGCTCGAGGCGAGCACGGTGCTCGGCCTCACCCAGGGTGCGAGCGGCACGAAGGTCACCGAACTCCAGAACAAGCTGATCGCCGCCGGGCACCGCCCGGCAGGTGGAGCCGACGGCATCTTCGGGCCGGCGACGACGGCAGCCCTGCAGGCCTTCCAAACGGCCAAGGGACTGGCGGCGTCGGGCACCGTCGATGCCGCGACGGCAGCGGCGCTCGCTGCGGTGTCGGGCGGCACCGCAGCCGAGCCCGCTGCCGACCCCGGCTCCTCCACCGACACCTCCACGAACACCGGCCTCGTCGGGCTGAAGATCGGCAGTCGGGGCGACGCCGTGAAGCAGCTCCAGCAGGCGCTGATCGACCTCGGGTTCACCGTCGTCGGCGGCGCCGACGGTGTGTACGGCGCACTCACCGCCAACGCGGTGAAGTCGTTCCAGAACGCGAACGGCATCGCGACCAGCGGTGCCGTCGATCAGGCCACCGCGACGGCCCTCGAGGCGGCGAAGAGCGCGGGCGGCGGCACCACCCACGACCCGACCGTGACGTCACCGTTCGTCGGATTGCAGTACGGCTCCCTCGGCGCAGACGTCAAGGGGCTCCAGCAGGCGCTGATCGACGCCGGCGTCGCCGTTCGCGGTGGTGCCGACGGTGTGTACGGCACGTACACGGTGAACGCCGTCAAGGAGTTCCAGGCCAAGCACGGCATCGCTCAGTCCGGCAAGGTCGACGAGGCGACGGCGAACGCGCTCGCCTCCCGCAACCCGGGCGGCGGCACCGACACCGCCTCGATCGTGGGCCTCAAGGCCGGCGCCCTCGGCAACACGGTGAAGCAGCTCCAGCAGGCGCTCATCGACGCCGGCGTGACGGTGCGGGGCGGTGCCGACGGCATCTTCGGCCCGGCGACCGCCACGGCGCTCAAGTCGTTCCAGACCTCGCAGGGCCTGCCGGCCACGGGTGTCGTCGACGACGCCACCGCGAACGCCCTCGCCAACCCGCGGGCCCCGTCGTCCGGTTCCTCGTCCGGGTCGGCCGACGGATTCGCGATCTACGGCGAGCGCGGCCAGCGCGTGCTCGATCTGCAGAACGCCCTCCTCAGCGCCGGCGTGACCTTCGCCGGCGGCGCCGACGGTGCGTTCGGCAGCGCGACGGCGGGCGCCATCATGTCGTTCCAGCGCCAGAAGGGCCTGCCCGTGACGGGCAAGGTCGACGAGGCGACCGCGAAGGCGCTCGGGTTGACCGCGACCGCCAAGCCGACCACACCCGATCCGTCGACCGTCGTGCTCGACGCGTTCCCCGTCCAGGGGCCGTGCGGCTTCGGTGACAGCTTCGGCTACCCCCGCAGCGGTGGACGCACCCACGAGGGCATCGACATCATCGCCGCCGAGGGCAACGAGCTGTACGCGGTCGCCGACGGCAAGATCACCAAGACCTACGCCGACTACCCCGGCTCGCTCGCCGGCAACGGCATCCGGCTCACCAAGGCCGACGGGACGTACTTCTTCTACGCCCACATGAGCCAGCTCGCCGAGGGCATCGAACTCGGCGTGCCGGTCACGGCCGGTCAGCTCGTCGGGTACGTCGGCAACACCGGCAACTCGGGCACCCCGCACCTCCACATCGAGGCGCACCCGAACGGCGGCGCCGCCGTCAACCCGTACCAGGCGCTCAAGGCGATCGACGGCTGCAAGTAGTCGCCGTCTGGCGACGCCGACGGCCCGGGCCTACCCTGCCCGGATGCCGATCATCGACATCCAGCTGAGCGGAGCGACGTCCGACTGGCCGACCCTGCGGACGGCCGCCCGCGAGGCCGAGACCCGCGGGTACGGCGCCGTCTGGGTGCTCGACCACCTGGCCGGACTCCCGCTCGGTGGCACGAGCATGATCGAGGCGTTCACGCTGCTCGGCGCGCTCGCCGAGGCGACCGACCACATCGAGCTCGGCACGATGGTGGCGAACGTGTGGAACCGTCAACCGGGCACGCTGGTGACGGCGATGGCGAGCGTCGCCCACGTCGCCGACCGGCAGGTCCATCTCGGTCTCGGCGCCGGCGCCGCCCCGGGTACCGCCTGGGCCGTCGAGCAGGACCTGGTCGGGACCGAGTTGTCCCCCGTGCTGGCCGATCGGCACGCCCGGGTCGCCCACGTCCTCGATCTCGTCGACGAGCAGTGGTCCGAGACGCGGGACGAGCGCTGGGCGACGTTCCCGCTCCCCCGCCCTCGTCCGACCACCATCGTCGGCGTCAACAGCGTCGCCCTCGCCCGTCTCGCGGCCGAACGCGCCGACGGCGTCAACATCCTGTGGTACCACCCCCGGCGCGAGCGGTTCATCGATGCCTACGAGGAGGCGATCGGTGACCGGCCGTTCGTGCGCACCGTCTACACCACCTACTCCCCCGACCTGCTCGACCCCGGCCACCCGGAGCGTCTCGCCATGGCCGAGTGCGGCTTCGATCGGATCGTGCTGGCCGTCCTCGACGGTGTCGACGGCTTCCTCGCCGACGAGGCGTCACCGCAGGGCTGATCGAACGCCCCGTCGAACGCCCCGTCGAACGTCACGGCGGCGTCGCCGGAGCGTGTAGCGTGCGGGTCGTCGCAGACCCCCGCCGGGAGAGTCGTCGCCGCAGCCAGCGGTGCCGGCGCCGAAGGAGCAACCGCCCCGGAATCTCTCAGGCCAACGGACCGGCGGGACGAGACGACGCTGGAAAGCAGGTGCCCGACACCTCGCCGAAGGTGCAAGCCCCCGGGCGAAGCTCTCAGGCACGATGACAGCGTGGGGTCGACAACCGACGACGAGGAGCCCCATGTCGACCTTCCACGAACTGACCGAGGCGTTCGCCGACCGCCACCTCGGACCACGCCCCGACGATCTCGCCGCCATGCTCGCGGCGATCGGCGTGGCCGACGTCGGCGAGCTGATCGGTGCGACGATCCCGGCGTCGATCCGCGACGACTCGCTCGACCTGCCAGCGGCCCTCGGTGAGGGCGACGCGATCGCCGCGTTGCGGGCGATCGCCGACCGCAACCAGGTCGTGACGAGCCTGATCGGCATGGGCTACGCCGACACGGTCGTACCACCCGTCGTCCGCCGGAACGTGCTCGAGAACCCGGCCTGGTACACGGCGTACACGCCGTACCAGCCCGAGATCAGTCAGGGTCGCCTCGAGACGCTCGTCAACTTCCAGACGATGGTGTGCGACCTCACCGGACTCGATCTCGCGAACTCGTCGCTGCTCGACGAGGCGACCGCCGCCGCCGAGGCGATGGCGCTCGCCCGTCGCACGGTCCGGGGCGACCGCAGCACCTTCTTCGTCCACGACGACGTGCACCCGCAGACGCTCGCCGTGCTCCACACACGGGCCGAGCCCGTCGGTATCCGCCTGGTGGTGGGCGACACCTCGCTCCTCGACGACCCCGCCCTGTCCGACGACCTGTTCGGTGCATTGCTGAGCTATCCGACGTCGACCGGGTCGGTGACCGACTGGTCGGATGTCATCGAGAACGTGCACGATGCCGGTGCCCTGGCGGTCGTCGCCACCGACCTGTTGGCGTGTGTCCTGCTCCGCTCCCCCGGCGAACTCGGCGCCGACGTCGCCGTCGGGTGTGCACAGCGGTTCGGCGTCCCGCTCGGGTTCGGCGGCCCCCACGCCGGGTTCATGGCCGTCCGGTCGTCCGCCGCACGTTCCCTGCCCGGTCGCCTCGTCGGTGTGAGCACCGACACGGGTGGCCGCCCGGCGCTCCGCCTGGCGCTGCAGACCCGTGAGCAGCACATCCGACGCGAGAAGGCGACGTCGAACATCTGCACCGCTCAGGTCCTGCTCGCCAACATGGCGGGCCTGTACGCCTCCTGGCACGGTCCCGACGGACTGCGGCGCATCGCGACGCGCGTCCACGGCCTCACGGCCCTCGCGTCATCCGCGCTCGCCGACGCCGGTCGCTCCGTCCGCCACGACACGTGCTTCGACACGGTCACCGTCGACCTCGCCGACGAATGCGCCGCCGACGCCGTCATGGCGGCAGCGCTCGATCACGGCCTGAACCTCCGTCGGGTCGGCGACGCCGCCGTCGGTTTCACGTTCGACGAGACGACGACGCCCGACGTCGTCCAACGGCTGCTCGCGTCGTTCGGCGTCGATCGGGGCGACGTCGCGTCGGCCGATCTGACGGTGTCGGTGCCCGAGGCGCTGACCCGCACCACTCCCCTCCTCCCGCAGGCGGCCTTCAACTCGTACCACAGCGAGCACGAGATGCTCCGGTACCTCCGCCGACTCGCCGACCGCGATCTGGCGCTCGACCGAACGATGATCCCGCTCGGCTCGTGCACGATGAAGCTGAACGCGACGAGCGAGATGGAGCCGATCACCTGGCCCGAGTTCGCATCGATCCACCCGGCCGCACCCGACGACCAGACGATCGGCTACCGGGAGATGATCGACCAGCTCGAGAGCAGGCTCGCCGAGATCACCGGCTATGCCGCCGTGTCGGTGCAGCCGAACGCCGGGAGCCAGGGCGAGTTCGCCGGCTTGTTGGCGATCCGCGCCTACCACCGCAGCCGCGGCGACGATCAGCGGACGATCTGCCTGATCCCGTCGAGCGCGCACGGCACGAACGCGGCGAGCGCGGTGATGGCCGGGCTCGACGTCGTCGTCGTGGCCTGCGACGCCGACGGCAACATCGACCTCGGTGACCTCGACGCCAAGATCGCCGCGGCCGGCGACCGCTTGGCGGGCATCATGATCACCTATCCGTCGACCCACGGCGTGTTCGAGGTCGAGGTCGAGGCGATCTGCGCCAAGGTGCACGACGGCGGTGGGCAGGTCTACGTCGACGGTGCGAACCTCAACGCAATGGTCGGGCTCGCCCGCCCCGGCCGCTTCGGCGCCGACGTGTCGCACCTGAACCTGCACAAGACGTTCTGCATCCCGCACGGCGGCGGCGGACCCGGCGTCGGCCCGGTCGCCGTACGCGAACACCTCGTGCCGTTCCTCCCGGGCGACCCGCTCGCGGGTGACGACGCCCCGGTCGGGCCCGTCTCGGCAGCCCGGTTCGGGTCGGCGGGCATCCT
>JAGQSS010000106.1 GCA_020439405.1 Ilumatobacter sp.
GGGGGCGCGGGTTCTCGGCGGGAGTGGTTCCGGGTGTCGCGCCTTGAGCCGCCGAGGGCGCGGGGGTCGCGCTCTGGTCCGCCGAGATCGTGCGGTGGGGGCGCTGGTGGCCCCGAGATGGGCGGGGCGCGGGTTCTCGGCGGGGTTCGTTGCGGGTGCCGCGCCTGCTGCCGCCGAGATGGTCGGGGCGCGGGTTCTCGGGGGCGTCGGTGGCGGTTTCCCTACCCTGATCCGCCGAGATCGTCAGGCGTTGGCCGCCGTGCGGGTCAGGCGTCGGGGGTCGGGGGGACCGGGGGGAGTCCGACGGCGACGGTGTTGCCGTCGGCGTCGATGCCGGTCTCGGGTTCGACCGACTCGGTGACGGCTGGCGCCGGCGTCGGGGGCACCGGCGGGAGTCCGACCGCCACCGTGTTGCCGTCGGCGTCGATGCCGGTCTCGGGTTCGACGGCTTCCGGTACCGAGACGACGATCGGAGGTGCGACCGACTCGACCACGTCGGCGGCGGGTTCGGCCGACGCCGGCGTCGAGGCCGACGTCGAGGCGGGCGTCGGGGGGACCGGGGCCTTGCCGACGGCGATGGTCGCGCCGTCCGGCCCGACGGCGGGCTCACTGGCGACCGGCTCGTCGACGGTCTCGACGTACTCGTCAGCGATCTCGGTCGGCTTGAACCGGTGCGGGGCGACGGCGTGGGTGAACGAGGCGAGATCGGCTTGCACGTCGAGCACCGGAGCACGGCGTGGGACCGAGCTCGCCACGGTGTCGGTCGGGCCGGGGAGTGCTCGACCGACGCCGGCACTCACGTGTGTGATCTCGTCGGCGTCGACGACCACCGGCGGCTCGGTCTGATCGAGCGCGACACCGTCGGTACCGGTCGCCGCAGCCGACATCGGGCTGGCGATCGTGATGAGGGCGGCGCCGGTCGACAGCACGGCGAGCATCGTCGCCCGCTGACGCCGCGTGGTGCCCATCAGATCGGCGAGTCGGGCGAGCACCTGATCGGCGGTCCAGCCGAGGTGGTCGGCCAGCGCCTCGATGTCGACCCGCCGCAGCGCGATGTTGCGAGCGCGTTGCTGGTTGCGGACGCGCCGGATCAGTCGGAGGTAGTCGCGCAGGAGGGCCTCGGCGTCGTCGGGACGCACGGTGGCGGTGTGGTGACCGGTACTCAACTGATCGTCGACGATGACGATCGGGCGGCGGTTCGGAGACATGGCGGGGTCGTTCACAGGCTGGGATCCTCTGGTGGTCGTCTCTCGCGTATCGGCACGTCACACCCGGATCTTGACGATTCGTTTCCGATCGCGAGGGTGACCCCGCTGACCAGGGGCGACGTGCGCCTCAGTCGTCGTCGACGAGGCGTCGACCCATCGACACGACGTCGTCGAGGGTGTAGCCGATCGACTCGTAGAAGCCGATCGCCTCCCGGTTCGACGTACGGATCTGGAGGTTGATCTTGGGGCAGCCACGCTCGCCGAGGAGCGTTTCGGCGGCTGCCATCAGCGCTCGACCGACGCCGAACCGCTGTGCGTCGGGGTCGACGGCGAGGTAGTTGATCCAGCCCCGGTGACCGTCGTACCCGGCCATCACCGTCCCGACGACGACGCCGTCGTGCTCGGCGACCAGGAACCCGTCGGGGTCGATCGCCAGCTTGCGGTCGATGTCGCGACCGGGGTCGTTCCACGGTCGTGTGATACCCGACCGTTCCCAGACGGCGATCACCGGTCGGCGGTCGTCGGCGGCGAACGGGCGGATCGTCGCCATCAGCCGCCCTTGGCGTAGCGGCGCATCTCGCGTTCCATCTCGCGGGCGGTGTCGCGCTCGACGATCGCCTGGCGCTTGTCGGCCTTGGCGCGACCCTTGCCGACACCCAACTCGACCTTCACCTTGCCGTCGCGGAAGTACAGACTCGTCGGCACGATCGAGACCCGCTCCTGGTCGACACGGGCCTTCAGGCGACGGATCTCGTCGCGGTGCAGGAGCAGCTTGCGCGGCCGGTCGGGATCGTGGGCGCCGAACCCGATGGCGAACGTGTACGGGGCGACGTGCACCCCTTCGAGCCAGGCCTCGCCGTCGCGGATACGGGCGTAGGCGTCGGCGATCTGCACCTGGGCCTCGCGCATCGACTTGACCTCGCTGCCGAGCAGGACGATGCCGGCCTCGAGCGTGTCGTCGATCGCGTAGTTCCGGCGCGCGGCCTTGTTCGAAGCGATCAGCTTCGTGCCGGCCGGAGCCCCCTTCTTCGCCTTCTTCTTCGCCATGGCCCGTTCGAGGTTATCGACCCTCGTCGGGACCGCTCGGTAGGGTTCGGTCCGTGTTGCGACTCGACCGTGCCGCCTTCGACGCGATCTGTGCGCTCGCCTACCGCGAGTACCCGCTCGAGATGTGCGGCCTGATCGCCGGTGCGCCGGGCGACGATCACGCCGCCCGGTTCTACCCGTGTCACAACGACGCGCAGTCGGCGAAGGTGTACACGATCGCACCGCTCGACTTCATGCGGGCCGAGGACGACGCCGACGACGAGGGGTGGGAGATCAACGGCGTGGTCCACAGCCACACCCACTCCGAGCCGTACCCGAGCCCGACCGACGT
Source organism: Ilumatobacter sp. (assembly GCA_020439405.1). GTDB lineage: Bacteria > Actinomycetota > Acidimicrobiia > Acidimicrobiales > Ilumatobacteraceae > Ilumatobacter. The sequence continues at coordinate 2,587 of JAGQSS010000106.1, forward strand.
CGCCCAGGCGGTCGATCCGGGGTGGCACTACGTGATCGTGAGCCTGAAGCGGGAGGCGCCCGAGCTGCGCAGCTACCGCATCGTCGACGGCACGATCGACGAAGAACCGGTCGAGCTCGTCTGACGCCGAGCGGGCCGGCCGTCGAGGTCCGGTGGCGTCCGGGAGTGGTCCGGACAAACCCGTCGGGGTAGAATCCTGACCAATCCGGTCGGATTGATCGGAATGATCTGGATTCAGCAGGTGTTGGAGCAACCATGACCGACATGACCACTCGACTCGGCGTCGGAGCGATGACCGGGATCAGCGCGGTGCATGCCAACGTGCTCGATCTCGTGGGCAACACCCCGATGGTCGACGTGTCGAATCTGTCGCCCAACCCGAACGTGCGCATCATCGCCAAGCTCGAGATGCAGAACCCGTTCGGCTCGGTCAAGGACCGCATCGCCAAGGCGATGATCGAAGCCGCCGAGGCCGACGGCAGCCTGTTGCCCGGTCAGACGATCCTCGAACCCTCGTCGGGCAACACGGGCATCGCGCTGGCGGCGATCGCCCGGCTCAAGGGCTACCCGATCAAGATCCTGCTCCCCGAGAGCGTGTCGATCGAACGGCGTCAGATGCTCGAGATCATGGGTGCCGAGATCATCCTCACCCCCGGGCCCGAGGGTTCGAACGGCGCCGTGCGCCGCGCCCACGAGATGGCCGAGCAGCATCCGGAGTGGTGCTTCATCTACCAGTACGCCAACGAGGCCAACCCTCGGGCGCACTACGAGGGCACCGGCCCCGAGATCTGGCGCGACGTCCCCGAGATCACCCACTTCGTCGCCGGCCTGGGCACGAGCGGCACCCTGATGGGCACGGGCACCTTCCTCAAGGAACAGAACCCCGACGTCCAGATCGTGGCGGTCGAGCCCCCGCTCGGCGAGCGCGTCGAAGGACTGCGCAACATGGACGAGGGCTACATCCCGCCGGTGTTCGAGAAGTGGAACGGGCGCGAACTGCTCGACCGCAAGCGTGTCGTGCGGCCACGTGAGTCGATCGAATGGACGCGGCGACTGGTGTCGGAGTGCGGTGTGTTCGCCGGGCTCTCCTCCGGTGCGGCGCTCGCCGGCGCTGCCAAGGTCGCGGCCCAGATCGACGAGGGCACGATCGTGTTCATCGTCTGCGACGGCGGGTGGAAGTACCTGTCGACCGGCGCCTACACGGCCGATCTCGACGAGGCCGAACAGGCCGCCGAGAGCATCATCTACTTCTGACGTCGTTGTCCGACGTCGACCGACGCCGGGTCACGAACCGCGACGGGTGAGGCGCTGTCGGGTGGCGTTCGCTGCCTCGGCCAGACGGTCGCCGTTCCGGGTCACCGCCGCGATGCCCAACCCGCCGATCACGATCGTGCCGGCGGCGAGCGCCCCGTCGGCCGCTCCCGGACGGAGCAGTTCGAAGAAATCGGCGACGAACGGGATCGTGAACGCGCCGATCGCCGCTGCCGTCAACGACGCCAGCAGGGCCAGGTCGTATCGGTCGAGCGGTCGCATCAGCTCGTGGATGGCGACGAGTCCGAGCCCGGTCAGGATCATCGTGGCGGTGCTCTGGGCCTCGGCGCGGTCGAGACCGAACGCATCGCTGCGCGCCAGCCCGAATGCGATCATCGTCACCGCACCCATCACGATGCCGACGGGCACACTGAACCGGGCGACACGGCGGATGAAGCCCGCTCGAGCCGGTTGGTGACTCGCCCGGAAGCTGAGGAAGAACCCGGGCACGCCGATCGTCAGCGTGTCGATGACCGTCAGCTGCCGCGGCAGGATCGGGTAGCTCATCGTCGCGGCGCCCACCACGAGTGCGAAGACGGCCGCCCAGACGGTCTTGGTCACGAACAGTCGGGCGACACGTTCGATGTTGGCGATGACCCGACGCCCTTCGGCGACCACGCCCGGCAGGGTGGCGAACCGGTTGTCGAGCAGCACGATCTCGGCGACCGACCGCGCGGCAGGGGTGCCCGACCCCATGGCGATGCCGAGATCGGCGTCTTTCAGCGCCAGGGTGTCGTTCACCCCGTCACCGGTCATCGCGACCACCTCGCCACGGGCTTGCGCGGCACCGACGAGGGCCCGCTTCGCCTCCGGGGTCACCCGCCCGAACACGGCGGTGCGGGCGGCCTGTTCGCCCAGCTCGGAGGGGTCGTCGGGCAGCTCGCGAGCGTCGACCCACACATCGGCGTCGGCGACCCCGCAGCGTTGGGCGATCGCAGCGACGGTGCGGGGGTTGTCGCCCGAGATGACCTTGGTCGTCACATGCTCGCGGGCGAAGTAGGCGACGGTGTCGGCGGCGTCGGGACGGATCTCGTCGGCGCAGACGACGAGACCGACGATCACGAGATCGTCCGGCAGCTCGCCGGGCTCGCGGAGCTGCGTGGCGCGGCCGATGGCGAGCACCCGCCGACCCTCGTCGGCGAGCTCACCGACCCGGTGCAGGCGTTCGTCGTCGCGGGGGAGCAACACCTCGGGCGCGCCCACGTACCAGGCGCCGTCGCCGCCGAAGCCGACGGCGCTGAACTTGTACGACGACGCGAACGGCACTCGTCCGTCGGCCTGCCACCCGGGTGGGGTCGGGTGCGCGGCCCGGATCGCCGCCATCGTCGGGTCGGGGTGCGGATCGGCGGCGGCGACGGCGGCCAGTGCCGTGTCGAGCGCATCCTCGTCGTCGTCGGTCTCGACCCGCTCGAACACGATGGCGCCGCTCGTGAGCGTGCCGGTCTTGTCGGTCGCCAGCAGCGTCACTCGAGCGAGCGTCTCGACGGCCTGCAGCTGTTGGACGAGTACCTGGTCGCGGCCGAGTCGGATGACGGCGGCCGCCTGTGTCATCGACAGCAGCAGGACGAGTCCCTGCGGGACGAGGGCGACCAGGCCGGCGACCGTCCCGACCAGTGACTGCTCGAGGGTGTCGCCCTCGCCGTATCGCTGGGCGAAGAACAGCGCGAGTCCCGCGGGCACGATCAGCCAGGTCACCGCGCGCAGGATCAGGTCGATCCCGCGTTCGAGTTCGGATCGTGGGCGGCGGAACGTCTTCGCCTCCCGGGCCAGCTTGGCGGCGTAGGCGTCGTCGCCGACGGCGGTCGCCCGCATGACAGCGCTGCCGGCCACGACGAAGCTGCCCGACAGCACCCCGTCGTCGACGGACTTGGCGACCGGGTCGGCTTCACCGGTCAGCAGCGACTCGTCGACCGAGAGGCCGTCGACCCGGACGATGACACCGTCGACGACGATCTGGTCGCCGGCCGACAACACGATCAGGTCGTCGAGGACCGCGTCGTCGCGTGCGATCTCGACTTCGTCGCCGTTGCGGATCGCGGTGAGCCTCGGCGCCGCGACGAGGGTGAGCCGGTCGAGCGTCGCCTTCGAGCGGAGCTCCTGGGCGATGCCGATGACGGCGTTGGACACCATGACGCCGGCGAACAACGCGTCGCGGACGTCGCCGACGGCGATGATCACCGCAGCGAGCGCGCCGACGATGGCGTTGAACCGGGTGAGGACGTTCGCCCGCACGATCTCGCCGACCGATCGCGACGACCGATCGTCGACCCGGTTGACCTGGCCCGCAGCGACCCGTCGCTCGACCTCGTCGGTCGTGAGGCCGCCAGGGGCCGGCTCGGCAGCGGGAGTGCTCATGGGACGTCGACGCCCTGTGGGGCGCCGGGCGTACTGTAGTGGCGCCCTGACCACGGACCGTCGAGATGTACGATCGGTGCCATGTCCGACACCCCGGGTACCCCTCCGACGCCTGCCGGCGAGCCGACGCAGCCCATGCCGCCCGTCGGCGGCCCGACCCAGCCGATGCCGGCGGCGGGCGAGCCGACCGTGCCGATGCCGGCTGCGGTCCCGCCCGGCGGCCCGGTGCCGCCGGTGCCTCCCGTCGGCCCGGGTGGTCCTGGCGGTCCCGGGGGTCCCGGGGGTCCGGTCGGCCCCGACGGGGTGCCGCCCGAACCGTGGTATCGGCGGCCCGGTGCGATCGCCGGCATCATCGCCGCGATCCTCGCGATCATCCTGTTGATCATCTTGTTGTTCTGGGTGACCGGCGACGACGGCGACGAGGTCGCGACCGACGACAGCACCACGACGGTCGTCAGTTCGACGAGCGTGCCCGTGACGACCGTCCCCGAGTCGACGGTGCCCGTCACCACCGTCCCGGTGACGACCGCGCCGGCAACCACTGCGCCGCCGACCACGGCCCCGCCCACGACGGCGCCGCCCACGACAGCCCCGCCGACCACGACGCCACCCACGACAGCCCCGCCGACGACGACACCGCCCACGACCGTCCCGCCGACGGTGCCGGCCGATGCGACGCCCTACGGCATCCTCGCAGCGAACCCGGATCAGTTCGGCACCCTCGTGTCGCTGATCGACCGCGTCGGCCTCGATGCCGACCTGAACACGCCGGGTGCGTCGATCACGATCCTCGCACCGGTCGACTCGGCGTTCGAGGGCCTCGACCTCGCGGCGATGTCCGACGACGACGTCCGTGCCCTGCTGCTCCACCACGTCGTCGATTCGTCGCTCGACACGGCGACGCTGTTCGCCCAGAGCGGCGAACTCGACACGCTCAACGGCCCGGTCGTGATCGACGCGACCGCTCGGACGATCTCCGGTGCGACGGTCGTGTTCCCCGATCTCTCGGCGACCGGCGACCCGAACGGCTTCGTGCAGGGGATCGATCAGGTGTTGCTGCCCTGACCGGGCCCCGTCACCGCGACTGCAGCCGGATCGGCTGACCGGCGATGAAGCGGCTCGAGTAGCTCGTGATGTTGCCGATGTAGTTCGCCCGCTCGTAGGCGCTCGGGTCGGCGGTCGCGTCGCGGCTGACGGCACCGCGCATCTCGGCGACCGAGCGGTAGTCGTGGTGGTGCATCCACTCGATGAGTTCTTGCTCGACCTGGGCGACGTACGACGCACCGTTGAACAGCAGTGCCGAGGTCATCATCGTCACATCGGCACCGGCGAGGATCAGCTTCACGGCATCGCGCCCGCTGTGCACGCCGGTCGAGCCGGCCAGCGAGATGTCGAGGAACTCGCGCAGGATGCCGATCCAGCGCAGCGGCAGGCGGAGCTCGGCCGGTCGGCTGAGGGAGATCTTCGGCTTGACGTCGAGTTGCTCCAAGTCGAGATCGGGCGCGTAGAACCGGTTGAACAGCACGATCCCCGACGCGCCGGCGTCTTTCAACCCGAGCGCGAACGACGCGACCGACGTGTAGAACGGCGAGATCTTGACGGCGACGGGGATGTTCACGTCGTCGGTCAACAGCGCGACGAGTTCGAGTTGTTCGGCCTCGACGTCCTGGCCCGGGATGGCCGGGTCGGCAGCCACGGTGTACAGGTTGAGTTCGATCGCATCGGCGCCGGCGTCCTCGAGCAACCGGGCGTAGCGCAGCCAGCCGCCGATGTTGGCACCGTTGAGCGAGGCGATCACCGGAACGTCGAGGATGTCGCGTGCCGCCTCGATCAGCGACAGGTACGTGTCGGTGCCGGTGTTGTAGTTGTCGAGCTCGGGCATGAACGACGTCGCCTCGCCGAAGCTGTCCTGGTGCATCGTGTAGAGACGGTCGATCTCCGCCGTCTCGTGCTCGATCTGTTCCTCGAACAGCGACGGCAGGACGACCGCCGCGACACCGGCGTCGCGGAGCTCACGCAGCTTGTCGACGTCGCCGGTGAACGGGCCGGCCGAGGCGACGAGCGGGGAGCGGAGCGACAACCCCAGATACTCGGTGTGCAGGTCAATCATGGTGCGCCACCTCCACGGGCGTGCCGGTTCCGGCCTCGGGATGCTCGGTCGTCAGTTGCTCGTCGTGATCGTCGACGTGGGGCAGCTGCCGTTCGACGGCGGCGAGCTGCTCGTAGTAGTGCCAGCGTTCGTCGATGGCCGCCTGGCTGAGGCCCAGGAGCGTCTCGGAGCGGGCGGGATCGGTTCGGGCGAGCATGGCGTACCGGGCCTCGGCGAGTGCGAACTCCTTCAACGGGATCGACGGTGCGGCCGAGTCGAGATGGAACGGGTGCTCGTGTTCGAGATCGGTCGGTGTGTACCGGTAGAGCGGCCAGTAGCCCGACTTCACGGCTTGCTTTTGATGGGCCATCGACGTCGTCATGTCGATGCCGTGGGCGATGCAGGTCGAATACGCGATGACCAGCGACGGGCCGTCCCAGGCATCGGCCTCGCGGAGCGCCTTGACGGTCTGGATGTCGCTGCCGCCGAGTGCCACCTGGGCGACGTACACGTTGCCGTAGGAGCGGGCGATGGCACCGAGGTCCTTCTTGCCGGTCGGCTTGCCCGCGGTGGCGAACTTGGCGACGGCGCCGAGCGGCGTGGCCTTCGAGGCCTGCCCACCCGTGTTCGAGTACACCTCCGTGTCGAGGACGAGCAGGTTCACGTTGCGGCCGCTGCCGAGCACGTGGTCGACGCCGCCGTATCCGATGTCGTAGGCCCAGCCGTCGCCACCGACGATCCAGGTGCTCGATCGGACGAGTTCGTCGGCGATCGCCTCGAGCCGTCGGGCGCGGACGTCGTCGAGCGGAGCGAGCCGTTCGCGCAGCGCCGCCACTCGTTGGCGCTGCGCGACGACCTCTGCCTCGGTCGGCTGGGTGTTCGCGAGGAGCGCCGCAGCCAGTTCGGGGCCGATCGATCCGGCCAGCTCGTCGACGAGGCGTTCCGCCTCGTGTTGATGGTGTTCGATGCCGAGGCGGATGCCGAGACCGAACTCGGCGTTGTCCTCGAAGAGCGAGTTCGCCCAGGCCGGGCCGAGCCCGGCGTCGTTCTTGGCGTATGGCGTCGTCGGCAGGTTGCCGCCGTAGATCGACGAGCAACCGGTCGCGTTGGCCACGACGAGGCGGTCGCCGAACAGCTGGGTGAGCAGCTTGACGTACGGCGTCTCACCGCAGCCCGAGCACGCACCGGAGAACTCGAACAGCGGCTGAAGGAGCTGGCTGTTCTTGACGTTGTCGTGGCTCACCGCCGTCCGGTCGAGTTCGGGGATCGACCGGAAGAAGTCCCACCGGTCGCGTTCGACGTCGCGGTGCTCGACCACGTCACCCATGTTGATGGCCTTGCGCTTGACCTGGGTCTTGTCCTTGGCCGGGCACACGTCGACACAGATCCCGCATCCGGTGCAGTCGTCGGGAGCGACCTGGACCGTGAGCTGGAAGCCGTCGAGTTCGCGCGACCGGAACGACTTGGTCGGAAAGGCATCCGGTGCCTCGGCGACGGCGTCGGGCTCGTACACCTTGAGTCGGATGGCGGCGTGCGGGCAGACGATCGCGCACTTGCCGCAGTCGATGCAGAGATCGGGTTCCCAGATCGGGATCTGCGCCGCGAGGGCCCGCTTCTCGAATCGGGTCGTGCCGGTCGGGAACGTGCCGTCGACCGGCAGCGCCGAGACGGGGAGCAGGTCGCCCTTGCCGGCGATCATGGTCGCCGTGACCCGCTCGACGAACTCGCGCTCGTCGGCAGGCGCCGCGGAGGCGTCGATCGCGGCGAGCGTCGCTGCGACGGCCCCGGTGTCGACGGCCCCGGTCGGCACCGTGACCTGAGACATCTCGCCGAGCGCCCGGTCGACGGCGGCATGGTTGCGTTCGACGACCAGGCGGCCGCGGCGGCCGTAGGTCTTCTCGATCGAGCGCTTGATCTCGCCGATCGCGTCGTCGACGTCCATGACCCCGGCCAGTGCGAAGAAGCACGGCTGCATGACGGTGTTGATGCGCCCCGGCATCTCGAGCTCGCGGGCGATGCGCGCCGCGTCGATCGTGTAGACGGTCAGGTCCTTGGCGACGATCTCGCGCTGGATCGACACGGGAAGGTGGTCCCAGACCTCGTCGGCGGGGTAGGGAGCGTTGAGGAGGAAGGTGCCCCCGCGCCGAGCGGGTTCGAGCACCTCGAACCGGTCGAGCAGGCCGAACTGATGGCA
>JAGQSS010000107.1:0-5123 GCA_020439405.1 Ilumatobacter sp.
CTTGGTGTCGAAGTCGGCGGCCTGGATCAGCTTGAGCAGGATGTTCTCGACGTCCTCGCCGACGTAGCCGGCCTCGGTGAGCGCCGTCGCGTCGGCGACGGCGAAGGGAACGTTGAGCATCCGGGCGAGCGTCTGGGCCAGGTGCGTCTTGCCGCAGCCGGTCGGGCCGAGCATGAGGATGTTCGACTTCTGCAGCTCGACGTCGTCGCGGCGGCCGATGCCGCTCTGCTGCTGGTACTGGATGCGGCGGTAGTGGTTGTAGACCGCCACGGCGAGGATCTTCTTGGCGTCTTCCTGGCCGACGACGTAGTCGTCGAGGAACGCCCGGATCTCACGCGGGTTCGGGAGCTGGTCGAACGAGAGCTCGTCGGTCTCGGTGAGCTCCTCTTCGATGATCTCGTTGCAGAGATCGATGCATTCGTCACAGATGTAGACGCCGGGGCCGGCGATCAGCTTCTTGACCTGCTTCTGCGATTTGCCACAGAACGAGCACTTGAGCAGCTCGCCGGTGTCACCGAATTTCGCCATCCGTGCCGCTCCTTTCCGAGTCCGTTGCGTCCCTCATCGCGTCGTCGTTCGGACCGACGCCTGAACCGACGACCTTAGCGACCCGGCACCCCCGGTGATGGCAATCACCGAATGGCCGAGTTCACGTCGACCGCTTCGCGGGACGTGATGACCGAGTCGATGATGCCATATTCGAGCGCGGCGTCGGCTTCGAGCACGAAGTCACGGTCGGTGTCGGTATGGATCTTCTCGATCGGCTGACCCGTGTGCTTGGCGAGGATCTGCTCGAGCAGTTCGCGCATGCGCAGGATCTCGTTGGCGGCGAGCTCGAGGTCGGTGACCTGGCCGTAGCCGACCTGCCCGTACGGCTGGTGCAGCAGGACCCGGCTGTGCGGCAGCGCCAGGCGCTTGCCCTTGGTGCCGGCCGCCAGCAACACCGCGGCGGCCGAGGCGGCCTGGCCGAGGCAGATCGTCGCGATGTCGTTGCGGATGAACTGCATCGTGTCGTAGATCGCGAACAGCGCCGTGATGTCGCCACCGGGGCTGTTGATGTAGATGTTGATGTCCTTCTCGGGGTTCTCCGACTCGAGGTGGACCAACTGGGCGCACAGCAGCGACGCGATCTGGTCGTCGATCGGCGTCTGCAGGAAGATGATGTTGTCCTTCAGCAGGCGGCTGTACAGGTCGTACGCGCGCTCGCCGCGGCTCGTCGTCTCGACGACGTTCGGGACCAGGTAGTTCTGGGCCGTGAGGGTGTCGCGGAGTTCCATGCTCACTCGCTTTCGGTGTCGTCGACCGGATCGGCCTCGTCGTGTGCGTGGTCGTGATCGTGATCGTGATCGTGGTCGTGCTCGTCGTCGTCATGAGTATGGCCGAGGACGAGGTCGCGATCGATCTCGTTGCCGTCGTGGTCGACCATCTCGACGTGGTGCAGCAGCCAGTCCATCGCCTTCGACTTGCGGATCTGGGCGACGAGTTCGGGGACCGCGTCGTTCTGCTCGTAGGCCCGGCGGATGTCTTTCGCCTTCTGGCCGTACTGCATCGCCATCCGGGCGTATTCCATCTCGATGTCGGCGTCGGTGGCGTCGATGCCCTCGGCGGCGGCGACGGCGCGCAGGGCGAGGTCGGCCTTGACCGACTGCTCGGCCTGCGGGCGGGTGCCCTCGAGCATCTGCTCGATGCCCTGGCCCGTGGCCGACAGCCACGCCTCGGGGTCGATGCCGTTCATCTGGAGCTGGCGGAACATGTTCTGCAGCTGGCCCTGCATCTCGCTCTGGACCATCGGCTCGGGGGCCTCGGCATCGACGAGACCGACGAGGGCCTCGGTGAGCTGGCCCATGACCTGGCTGCGGACGGCGCCGAGCTGGCGCTCGACGAGGCGCTCGCGGATCGACGCCTCCCACTCCTCGACCGTATCGAACTCGCCGGTGTTCTCGGACACCCACTCGTCGGTGATCTCGGGCAGCTCGAGCGCCTGGACGGCCTTCACGGTGACCGTGAAGTCGGCGGCCTCGTCGGTGCCCTTCGGGGTGGTGGTGAACGTGAGCGTGTCGCCGGCCGACGCGCCCTCGATCTGGCTGTCGAAGTCGTCGGCGACCCAGCCCTGACCGAGTTCGTACGACCAGTCTTCGGTGTTGAGGCCCATGACCTCCTCGCCGTCACGCGTGGCGGCGAGGTCGAGCGTCAGGAAGTCGCCGGCCTGGGCCGGGCGGTCGACGTCGGCGAGGGCGCCGTGCGCCTTCAGCTCGTCCTGCTTGGCGGCTTCGACGTCGTCGTCGCTCGGCTGCGGCGAATCGAGTTCGATGCGCAGACCGGCGTAGCCGGGGACCTCGATGACCGGGCGCACCTCGCACTCGGCCTCGAACTCGACGACACCGCTCTCCTGGCCGCCGGTGATCGCGACGTCGGGGGTCGCGATGAGATCGACGTCGTGCTCGCGGACGGCCTTGCCGAGGTACTGCGGGATCGCGTCGCGCAGCGCCTGCTCGCGGGCCGGGCCGAGACCGATGCGGGCCTCGAGCACCCGGCGGGGCACCTTGCCGTTGCGGAAGCCGGGCAGCTTGACCTCGTGGGCGATCGTCTTGAACGCCGTATCGATGTCCTTGTCGAATTCGGCCTCGTCGACCTCGACGTAGACCTTGACCTTGTTCCCCTCGAGGGTTTCAACCGAAGATTTCACAGGCCGAAAACCCTATCGGCGACCACACCGCCCCGGCTCGTCCGGGCGGGAGTGGCTGTCGCGGTGCGACCGAACGTGCATCTGCGGGCCGCGATCCGGCAGAATGGCGGCGTGCAGTTCTGGAAGCCCCACTCCCTCGCCAAGCCCCACGACGGTCAGCTCGACCTGAAGCTGGGCGACAAGGTGCGTGCGACCTCCGACCTGCCGTCGCCCGAACGGCCACTCGTCCCGGCCGGCACCACCGGCAAGGTGATCCTCGCCAACGGGTTCAACTGGATGCGGTACCGGGTGCTGTTCGACAACGGCGGCGAGCTGGGCGATCTCGATCATCGCCACCTCGAACCGATCGGCCGCACGGCGAAGCGCCTCGAGAAGAACGCCAAGAAGGCCGCTCGCAGCGCCTGACCCGGGTTCCGGCGGAGAGCGGACGGCGCGAGGACCTCGACGAGTTCCTCACCGCCGAGACCGCGGTCGCGTCGTGTGAGCGGGCCAGGAGCCGGGCTGCCGTGCTCCACACCGAGCTGAGCGCCGAGCAGCGCACCTGCCAAGAACTGCGTGCGCGCCTCGACGACGAGCGACGTTCTGATCGCCGCTCGTCGACGGGCCTGATCGGTCGGCTCCTCGGCCGTCGCCCCGATCCTGGCGCCCCACCGTCACCCGAGAGAGCCCTGCCCCTGACCCCGGACCCCGGACGTACACCCGATTAAATCGGCTGTGGCTCCACCGGTGGACGTACAGCCGATTTAATCGGCCAGGCTTCCGGGGGCAAGGATCCGCACCGCGGCCGGTGGACGTACAGCCGCTTAAATCGGCCAGGGCTCCACCGGTGGACGTGCAGCCGATTCAATCGGCCAGGCTTCCGGGGGTCTCGGGGTCAGCGGATGAGGCGGATGAGCTGGTCGCTCGAGATGGTGTTGGCGCCCATCGCGCGGACGTCGCGCACGATCTCCTGATCGTTGGTGACGACGACGACCTGCCGCGTCGGGGGCAGGCGATCGACCTCGTCGCGGATGACGTCGTCGGCGATCACGTCGTCGGGCGAGTAGACGACCCGCGCGACGCGTCGTCGATCGGACGAGGCGCCCACGACGTCGGCACCGTCGAACACGACCGTGATGTCGCTGCCGTACCGCCGGGCGAGGTTCTCGACCGCGTCGAGCAACACGATCCGCTGCCCGGCGAGGTCGAGCTTCGGCCAGGCCAGCTTGGCGACGTTGTACCCGTCGATCAGCACCGATGCGCCCGATCGCAGGAGATACTCGCCCGCCGCTTCCGAATCGCCCATCACGCCACCCGGGAGCGGGAGCGGCTTGCGAGCGACCGTCGCCGGCTTGCCGGCGGTCGGCGGTGCCGCCAGCGCGGCCAGCTGCGCGGCGAGCGACTCGGCATGGGCGGCGAGCCGGGCGAGTTCGGACCGTTCGGCGGCGAGCGCGGCACGGTCGGCGAGCACCTCGTCGCGCACGTGCTCGGCACTCCCCTGCGCCGCGACGGCCGCGGTGCGGGCCGCCTCGGCGTCGGCCAGTTTCGACACGGCGGCCGCCTCGCGGTCGCGAGCGTGCCGCGCCTCGTTGCGGGTGTCGATCAGTTCGGCGCGCAGCATGTCGATCTCGTCGCGCAGCTTGACGGCGTCGGAACGGAGTCCTTCGATCACCTCGTCGCGCTCGGTCACCGACTCGGCGAGCACGACGATCTCGGCGCGGGCCCGGGTCGCGACCTGTTCGGCGGCGGCGCGCCGCTTCTCGGCGCGCTTGAGGGCCTTCGCTGCGGTCGCCTCCTCGGCCTCGGCGTCGGCGGCCGCGGCGAGTCGGGCGACGTCATCGGCCCAACCGTCGGGTCGGGCGAGCCACAGGCGGCCGATCTCGTCGACGAGTTCGGGGACGGCACCGCGGGCGATGCGCGTGCGGAACTCGTCGTCGCCCTCGACGGCCCGGACGAGCGAGGCCAGCACCGACGACGGGATGCGCTCGGCGTCGAAGTAGCGCTTGAGCGGAGCCGGATACGCGAGCGGCGGCTTGATCTTCTGACCCTCGCGGGCGATCAGCACGGCGTACTCGACCGCGGAGCGCAGGTGTCGCGGTTCGAGGTGGCGCTCCATCGGCTCACTGTACCGCCCTCCCGGCACCGGGCTCGGGACGGATCCAGTCCGCGAAACCCCTGGTCGAACAGGTGTTCTTGACGCGAACACGTGTTCGTGGTTGGATTCGGCGCCATGATCGTGTTGGGAGATCGACGATGAGGGCTCGCTGATGGCGACGAGGGCGATGCCCGGACAGCGCAGCTTCGACGATCTGGGCACGCCGCTCCACGAGGTGACGTTCTGTGTGCTCGATCTCGAGACGACGGGCGGCAGCCGCAGCGACGACATGATCACCGAGATCGGCGTGGTGAAGGTCCGAGGTGGCGAGTGCCTCGGCACGTTCCACACCCTCGTCAATCC
>JAGQSS010000107.1:5223-10515 GCA_020439405.1 Ilumatobacter sp.
CTCACCGACGCCGTCGTGCGGACGGCGCCGCGCATCGAGACCGTGCTCGGCACGCTGCGCGACTTCCTCGGCGACGCCGTGTTCGTGGCGCACAACGCCTCGTTCGATCTCGGATTCGTCCGTGCCGCGTTCGAGCGTGACGGCCGAGGCGAGTACCGGCCGACCGTCGTCGACACGGCCGCGCTGGCGCGTCGGATGCTGCGCGACGAGGTGCCGAACTGCAAGCTGTCGACGCTGGCGTCGCGGCTCCGGCTCGACCACACGCCGACCCACCGCGCGCTCGACGACGCCCTCGCGACGACCGACCTGCTGCACCTCCTGCTCGAACGGGCGGCCGGGCTCGGTGTGCTCGGGCTCGACGACCTGACGACCCTCGCCAAACTGGCTGGGCATCCACAGGCGCGCAAGCTGACGATGACGTCGTCGCTGCCCCGGACGCCGGGGGTCTACATGTTCTGTGGTCACCGCGACGAGATCCTGTACGTCGGCAAGGCGACGAACCTGCGTCAGCGGGTGCGCAGCTACTTCGGCCGCGACGACCGGCGCCGGATCGGGCCGATGTTGCGCGAGATGCAGACCGTCCGTCACCTCGAGCTCCCCGATCCGCTCACCGCCGAGGTGATCGAGTCGCGGCTCATCGCCCGGATGCTGCCCCGGTACAACCGCGCCGGGACACGCGCCGACAAGTACTGCTATGTCCGGCTCGACGTCGACTCGGCGTGGCCGCGCCTGTCGGTCGTGAAGGATCCGAGCGCGAAGGGTGCGCACCTGGGGCCGCTGCCGTCGCGCAAGATCGCGGCGCTCGTCGTCGAGGCGATGCAGTCGGTTCTGCCGCTGCGGCGGTGCTCCGCCCGCCTGTCGGCGAGCCACACGCCGGCACCGGATGCGGTGTCGTGCAGCGCCGCACAGCTCGGCGTCGCGATGTGTCCGTGCGCCGGCGACGCCGACCGGCGCCGGTACGACGACGCCGTGCGGAACGCGCTCCGGATCTTCGAGGGTGACGCCGGACCGATCACCGAACACCTGACGGCGCGGATGACCGAACTGGCCGCGGCACAGCGGTTCGAGGAGGCGGCGATGGTGCGCGATCGTCTGTCGGCGCTGCTCGGCGCCGTCCGACGCCAGCGCCTGACCGCAACGCTGCGGGCGGCGGGCCGGTGCACGGTTCGCCAGGGCGAGCGCACCTGGGTTGTCGACCACGGTCGGCTGGTCGACGTGGTGGTGGAGGGGACAGCCGGGCGGGCGTTGCCGGTCGACCCGCCCGACGCGGTCGACGGTGGTGCGCCCCTCCCCCGTCGCCACGTCGACGAGACGCTCGTCCTCGCCAAGTACTTCGACAAGCACGCCGACCGCCTCCAGGTCACCTCCTGCACCGGCGAGTGGCGCTTCCCCCTCGAGTCCCCACCCGACCTCCGCCTCGCCGCGTAGGGGTCGTTCTCAGCTGTCGCAGGTGACCCCGCCTCGGTCGATGGCGAGGAGTTTGGTGTGGCCGGTGGCGGGGAGGCCGCTCGCGATGCGGGCGGCGTCGGCGGGATCGCACATCGCCGCCATCGTCGGGCCGCTGCCCGAGAGCCAGGCGGCCCATGCGCCGAGGTCGAGCGCGGCGTCGAGCGCGGCTGCGGTCTCCGGCACCTCGGCCAGACGGGTCGGCTGGTGGAGCCGATCCTCGGTCGCGAGGCGGAGCGCTGCGACGTCGCCCGACGCACACGCCGCGACGAACGTGGCCACGCGGCCGAGGTTGAACACGGCGTCGGTTCGCGTCACCTCGGGCGGGAGCGACGCGCGCGAGCGATCGGTCGAGGTGGTGACACCGTCGGGCACCCACACGACGATCGCCGGGTCGACGGCGAGCGGCACCGGCTGGACGTGATCGCCGGCGCACACGACGATGCCGCCATACACCGACGGTGCCACGTTGTCGGCGTGGCCTTCGAGGGCGGTGGCGATGGCACAGACGTCGGCGAGCACCGTCGGGTCGTCGAGTGCCTCGGCGCCGTCACGTTGCACCGCCGCGACGGCGCAGCCGCCGACGCGGACGGCACCGGAGAAGCCCATCCCGCGCCCCATCGGGATCGGTGAACGCACCCAGAGGTCGCCGGTCCCGCCGGCGCGGGTGAAGGCGACGGCCGCCGGATGCGTCGGCTCGGCTCGGTGGGCGCCGGTGGGCGGCTCACCGAGGCCGACCTCGGCGTGGAGCGTCAGCGCGAGACCGAGGACGTCGAACCCGGCACCGAGGTTGGCCGACGACGCCGGCACCCGCACCGACCGAACCGCATCGGTCACGGGGTCACCCGGCCGCGGCCTCCTGCGATGCCGCGACGAGGCGATCGAGCGTGCCGGCGGCGGCGCCGGAATCGATCGACTCGGCGGCGAGCGCGACACCGGCAGCGAGGTCGGGAGCGGAACCGCCGACCACGAGCCCGGCGCCGGCGTTCAGCACGACGATGTCGCGGTGCGGGCCGGGTTCGCCGGCGAGCACCGCGCGCACGACGGCTGCGTTCACGTCGGGGTCGCCGCCGACGAGATCGCTCGACCGGGCCGGGGCGAACCCGAATGCCTCCGGATCGACCCGGAAGTGGCGGAGTTCGCCGTCGACCAGTTCGGTCACTTGGCTCGACCCGGTCGTGGTCAGTTCGTCGAGTCCGCCGCCGTGGACGACCCAGGCGTGGATCGATCCGTGCGAACGCAGCGTCTCGACCATCCGCTCGGCGAACGATCCGTTGGCGACGCCGATGACCTGGCGCTTGACCCGTCCCGGGTTGGCCATCGGTCCGAGCAGGTTGAAGACGGTCGGGATGCCGATCTCGCGTCGCGACGGGGCCGCGAAGCGGAAGGCGGGGTGGAAGGAGGGGGCGAAGCAGAAGCCCATGCCCGACTGCTCGATGCAGTGGGCGACGCCCTCCGGGGACAGCTCGATCGCCACCCCGAGCGTCTCGAGGACGTCGGCGGTGCCGCACTTCGACGAGGCGCTGCGGGCACCGTGCTTGCACACGGGCACGCCCGCACCGGCAGTGACGATCGCGGACATCGTCGACACGTTGATCGAGTGCGAGTGGTCGCCGCCGGTGCCGACGATGTCGACACAGCCCGCCCGCTGCTCCGGCGTGAGCGGCACGAGGGTGGCGGCGGCGAGGACGGCGTCGAGCAGGCCCGAGAGTTCGGCGGCGCTCTCACCCTTGGCACGCAGTGCCACGACGAAGGCGATCAGCTGTGCGGGCGTCGCGTCACCGGCCAGGATCGTCGTCATGGCCGCGCGGGCCTGATCCTCGGTGAGGTGATTGCGGTCGAGCAGGGCCGAGAGCAGGGCCGGCCACCCGCCGACCTCGTCGATCGTGGTCGTCATGCCGGGCAGGCTAATCGGCGGCCCGGTCGCCGGGCCGAAGGCGTTCGCGTCGGATCAGGCCGTGCGCCGACGCTGGCGGAGGATGCGTCGACGATCGCGCTCGGTCGCACCGCCCCAGACGCCCGCCTTCTCGCGTTGGGTGAGCGCGTAGTCGAGGCACGTCTGTTGCACGGAGCACTCGGCACACACCTGCTTCGCGATCTCGGCTTCGTCGTCGCGATCGGGATAGAAGATGGTCGGGTCGAGGCCACGGCACGCACCGAGCATCCGCCATTCGAGTTCGTGAGCTGACACAGTTCCCCCGGTTCGTCTCGTCGTCTTCGCCTGGTTGGGCTCGGGTGTCATCCACAGGGACACTAGAACCCGTCGGACGGCATTTCCAGGGGAAACTGTGAACAGCGGGTTATCGCCCGGTGTGCCGTCCCACCTGCGGCGATGCGCCGGAAGGCGCGATCCGGGAGCGGTTCCGGCGGTGGCCGGACGGGGGCGGCCGTCAACCTCGCAGGTCGTCGAGCAGTTCGGCGTGGGTGGCGTCGCCGAGGACGACCGATTCGAGGTAATCGGGGTGATCGATCTCGAGGCGGACCTCGCCCGCTGCGAACGCCTCGACCTGGTCGGGTGTGAGGTCCCAGCGGAGGTAGTGGACCGCGGCCGTGACCGCCTCGCGGGTGAGCCCCTGCTCGTGCTGCTCGTCGATCGTGCCCCTGATGCGGCTGCCGTCGGACAGGACGAGGAGCACCGACCGCTCGACGTTGGCGAGTTTGGGCAGCCACTCGCGCATCTGGTCGTCGGTCGTGAGCTCGAGGAACATCGTGGCGCACACCTGACCCGGGTCGGGGATCATCGGGTTGTAGATGTCGAGTTCGATCCGGATCTCGTCGTCGGTCGTCAGCTTCTCGACGCGAGCCATCTCCTGGATCTGGAACCGGATGGTGTCGCGGTTCTCGAACAGGAGCGTCATGATCGTGCCGACGTGGACGCGGCGACGGCGCTTGAGCTCGATCACGCGGGTGCGGAACTCGTCGCGTTCGCGCTCGTAGGCGCGGACGTCGGCGATGTCGGCGAGGGTCAGCTTGCGGGACATGGGTGCTCCGGAAGGTGGTCGTGGCGGTCGGTCGCCGCGGTCACTCGGCCTCGATGCCGTACGCCCGGGCGACCAGGCTGATCGGGTGCGACGGGCGGGTGCCGGTCTGTTCCGCGATGGCGGTGTTGGCGAGGCTGCAGTCGCCGGTGACGGCGACGTCGCCGCCGGACTTCTCGTTCGTCTTCTCGATCTGGTCGGCGAGCTTCTTCGCGATCGGGACGGCGATCTCCTCGTTGCCGTCACGCAACCCCCACATGCCGTCGATCCCGGAGCACTGCTGCACGAGCTTGACCTTCGCGCCCGTGAGCTTCATGAGGTCGCGACTCTTGAAGCCGATGTTCTGGGCCCGCAGGTGACAGGCGGTGTGGTACGTGATGTGTTCGGGGACGTCGCCGGTGAACTCGGTGTCGAGTTCGGTGTCGTCGGCCTTGTGGACCTTCACGAGGTACTCGGCGGCGTCGTAGGTGTGTTCGGCCACCAGTCGGGCGTCGTCGCGGTGGTCGGGATCGCAGTAGTCGACGTAGTCCTTCTTCAGGACGTAGCCGCACGTCGGTTCGGGGACGACGACGTCGCCCCCACCGTCGCGGATCTCGGTGGCGAGGGTGCGGACGTTCTTGTTGGCGATCTTGGTGAACTGCTTCACGTCACCGGCGTGCAGCCAGGGCGCACCGCAGCAGCCGGCGGCCGTGGTGGAACATTCGATGCCGTTGCGTTCGTACACCTGCACGAGGTCCTTGCCAACCTGGACGTCCTGGTACTCGACGAGGCACGTCGGGAAGACCGTGACCCGGCCCTGTCGCTTCGCGGCGAGTTTGGCGGTGTGCTTCTTGAACCAGGTCGAGAAGCGCTGTTTGGCGTAGGGCGG
>JAGQSS010000108.1 GCA_020439405.1 Ilumatobacter sp.
GCTCGTGATCGGCATCGGCGTGGTCCCCGCCACCGAGTGGCTCGAGGGGTCGGGCCTCACCCTGCACGACGGGATCGTGTGAGGCCCCGACCTGTGCGCCGGTCACGACGGCATCTTCGCCGCCGGCGACGTCGCCCGCTGGCACAACCCCCTGTTCGACGAGGCGATGCGCATCGAGCACTGGACGAACGCCGCGGAACAGGGTGCCCACGTCGGCACGAACCTGATGGCGTGGAGCGCCGGCGAACCGACCCACGCCTACGAGCCCGTCCCGTTCTTCTGGAGCGAGCAGTACGACCGGCGGATCCAGTTCCTCGGCCGACCGGCCGGTGACGACGAGGTGTGCATCGTGGCCGGGTCGGTCGCCGACCGGAAGTTCGCGACCCTCTACGGCAGCGGTGGCCGGTTGCGTGGCGTGCTCGGATTGAACATGCCTCGTGTGGTCATGCCGTTCCGGGCGCACCTCGAGCAGCGGATCTCGTTCGTCGACGCGCTCGACGTGGCGGCCGACCTCGTCGGCTGACCAGTTGGCCGGCCGGTCGGCTGACCAGTCGGCCGCGAGCGGGGTGTACGGGACCGGCCGCGAGGGTGCATAGGCTCGCGGCATGTCGAATTTGTCGAAGGTCTGGTTCAAGGTCACCGACCTCCAGGTGGCCAGCGGTCGCGGCTGTCGTGTCACCACCGTCGACGGTCACGAGTATCTCGACTTCGCGGCCGGCATCGCCGTCAACTCGACGGGGCACTGCCACCCGAAGGTCACCGCTGCGATCGCCGCCCAGGCCGAGAAGTTCATCCACGCCCAGGCCAACGTGTACACCCACGATCTGCTCGAGACGCTCGCGGGCAAGCTGAACGCGATCACCCCCGAGTCGATCGACACGTTCTTCTTCGCGAACTCGGGTGCCGAGATCACCGAGGCCGCCGTCAAGCTCGCGAAGCAGGCGACGAAGCGACCGAACACGATCGTGTTCCAGGGCTCGTTCCACGGTCGCACCCACCTCGCGATGGCCATGACGACCTCGAAGACGGTGTACCGCGCCGGGCACGCCCCGCTGCCGGGCGGCGTGTACGTCGCGCCGTTCCCCGACCCGCTGGCGTCCGACCAGGAGGCGTCGATCAACGCTGCGCTGCGCGCGTTCGACCGGGTGCTCGAGACCCAGACGGCACCGTCCGAGACGGCGTGCGTGATCCTCGAACCCGTCCTCGGCGAGGGCGGCTACATCCCGGCGCCGCCCCTGTTCGTCGAGGGCATCGTCGAACGGTGCCGTGAGCACGGCATCTTGTTCATCGCCGACGAGGTCCAGTCGGGGTTCGGCCGCACCGGCGAATGGTTCGCCGTCGACCGGCTCGGGATCGAGCCCGACATCATCTGCATGGCCAAGGGCATCGCGTCCGGGTTCCCCTTGAGCGCGCTCGGCACCCGCCGCGAGCTCGACGACCTGTGGCCGACCGGCAGCCACGGCGGTACCTACGGCGGCAACCCGATCGGCTGCGCGGCGGCGATCGCCACGATCGAGGTCATGAGCGAGCCCGGGTTCATGGACAACGTCCGGGCGCGCGGCTCTCAACTCCGAGACGGGCTGATGGAGCTCAAGGAGCTCCACCCCGAGCTCCGCCAGGTCCGCGGTCCGGGTCTGATGGTCGCGTCGAGCTTCGACGACCCGGCCCGGGTCGCGCCGGTGCTGCAGCACTGCCTGCGCGAGGGACGCCTGATCCTGATGAACGCCGGCACCGCCGGCAACATCGTTCGCTGGATGCCGCCGCTCGTCGTCACCGCCGCCGACATCGACGAGGCGATCGGCGCGTTCACCGCGGCGCTGAAGGCGACGGCCTGACGGTCACGTGCCACGCCTCGACGCCGCACGACTCTCGGCCTGGCGCGAACTGCAGTCGGTCGTCGCCGCGATCCATCGCGACATCGACGACGACCTGCGGCGCGAGTGGGCCGTGCCGCTCGGTTCGTTCGAGGTGCTGAACGCGCTCCGCGACCTGGGTGGCCGCGCCCGCCCACAAGACGTCGCGGCGTGGATGCGGATCCCGGCGTCGAGCCTCAGCCGACGCCTCGATCGGCTCGAGGAGGAAGGGTGGGTCGCCCGTCACCGCGACGTCGATCCGCTCGACCATCGAGCGGTCGATGTCGAACTCACGCCACGCGGACGTGCGTTGTGGCGCGAGATGAACGTGTCGTTCCGTCGGTCGGTGCAGGCGAGGTTCGCCGGCCTGCTGAACGACGACGAGGTGGCCGTCGTCGACGACGTCACCCGGCGGGTCGACCACCGTCGACCCGCCGACTGATCACCGAGTGGTCTCGACCAGGTCTTCGGGCGAGTCGGGGATCGCGACGTCGCCGGCCTGCTCGGCTTCGGCTTCGGCGAGCAACTCCTCGAGATGCGCACCCTCGACGTTGAGCCGGGGCAGCGCCTTGTCGATCCAACGCGGCAGCCACCAGTTGCGGTTGCCGAGCAGTTCCATCGTCGCCGGGACGAGCAGCATGCGGACCAGCGTGGCGTCGAGCAACACGGCCAGGGCGAGGCCGGTACCGAACAGGCGGATGATGCGGTCGTCCTCGAGCAGGAAGGCGCCGAACACGACGACCATGATCGCCGCGGCGGCGGTGATGACCCGTGCCGTGGCGGCGAGGCCGTCGGCGACCGAGTTGCGAGGATCGCCGGTGCGGTCGTACTCCTCCTTCACACGCGACAGGAGGAAGACCTCGTAGTCCATCGACAGGCCGAACACGATCGCGAACATCATCATCGGGATGAACGGTTCGATCGGGGCGCCCTCGATGCCGAGCCAGCCCTGCTGGAAGATCGCCACGACGACACCGAACGCAGCGGTGATCGACAAGACGTTCATGATCACGGCCTTGATCGGCACGAGCACCGAGCGGAACACCATCATCAGGAGGAAGAACGACACGAGCAGCACGGCACCGAAGAAGATCAGGTTGCGGCCGCTCAGATAGTCGGAGAAGTCGATCGACGCCGGGACGGCGCCGGTGAGGTTGGCCTCGACGCCGGTGCCCTCGACGATCGGCTCGAAGGCGTCGCGGAGCGCGAGCACCGTCTCCTCCGTGTCGGCGTCCTGGGGAGCACCCTCCGGGATGATCTGCACGATGAACGCCTCGGAGGCGGTCGGATCTTGCAGGTCGTTCGGGAACGGCTGGCCGACGGCCGCGACGCCGGGCGTGTTCTCGGCGGTGGCGACGAGCTGCTGGACGACCTGGATGTCGTCGGGGCTGTCGGTCTCGATCGCCAGGATGAACGGGCCGTTGTAGCCGTCACCGAAGCCGTCGGCGATCAGGTCGTAGGCCTGGCGGGTCGTGGTCTCCTCGGGGTAGTTGCCCTCGTCGGAGAACCCGAGCCGCATGCCGAACACCGGCAGCGTGAGCAGCACGAGGACGGCGGTGCCGCCGATGAGGGCGACCCACGGGCGGTGCTGGATGGCGCGGCTCCACTTGTAGGCGAGCGTCTCCCGGAGCGGCTTGCGCTTTCGCTCGGGCACCATCTTCTTGAGCGCCGGCACGAAGAAGCCGGCGATGAGCGTCAGTGCAGCGAGGCCGGCCCCGAGGAGGAACAGGGCGGGCAGGCCGAGGCCGGCGCCGAGCAGGCCGACCGCCACGAAGCCGGCGGCGATCAGGCCGCGCCAGCGGGTGACCTCGATGCGGGAGTGGGTGAGCGACAGCAGTGCCGGCAGCAGTGTGATCGACGAGATCAACGTGACGAACACCGTGGCGGCGGCCGACATACCCATGCCGGCGACGAACGGCAGCCCGATCAGGAGCATGCCGAGGAGCGACACGACGACGGTGATGCCGGCGAAGACGACGGCGCGGCCGGCGGTGTCCATGGCCGCCTCGATCGCCTTCTTCGGTTCGACGCCGGCGTGGGTCAGCTCGCGGTAGCGGGTGACGATGAACAGGGCGTAGTCGATGCCGGCGCCGAGGCCGATCATGATGCCGATCAGGGGTGCGAAGTCGGGGATCGTGAAGACCTTGGTGAGCAGGGTGACCAGGCCGGCACTGCCGACGATCACACCCGACAGGGCCACACCGATCGGCAGGCCCATCGCCAGCACCGATCCGAACGACACGATCAGCACGATGATCGCGAACGCGAGACCGATCAGTTCGGTCTCGGGCGGCTCGAACTCGGCGAACATGGCGCCGCCGATCTCGACCCGAAGGTCGCCGTCCTCCGGAACGATCTCACGCAGTTCGAGGCCGATCTCGGCCGACTCGGTCTGGTTGATGTCGTCGTCGAGGTTCAACTGGGCGTACGCGATCGTGCCGCCGGGCGCGATCTGCGATGCGCCTTGCTCGCTGAACGGACTGATCACGGTGATGCCGTCGATGTCGTCGACCTCGGCGAGGATCTCGTCGATCTCGGCCCGGGTCGCCGGGTCGTCGAACCCGCCGTCGGACTCGAACACCAGCTGGCCGCCGAACTGGCTCGTCGCACCGGGGAAGTACTCGTTGATGGTCTCGAAGCCGTCGTTGCTCTCCGACTCGGGCGACGAGAAGCTGCTGTCGTACGAGGGGCCGACGACGCCGGCGAGCGTCATTGCGGCGACGATGGCGGCGAGCCACGCACCGATGACGGTCCAGGGATGCTGGTGGCACCAGCGTGCGAACGTGCGAAACATGAGGGGGAGGCTCCTGGGGGATGGGGAGAGCGGTGACTCGGTTCTATCGAATGCTCCCACGTTGCGCAACGGTTCCGTAGCGCAATATGGCAGACGTCACACGCGACCCGTCATGGGCCACCGGCACATACCGCTACCTTCCAGTAGCACCATGCCCCGTCCGCTGAGCGCAGCCGCCCGCACGAAGATGCTCGACGCCGCACAGGCGATCATCGTCGCCGACGGTCTCGACGCGTGCACGGTCGACGAGGTGTCACGCCGTTCGGGTGTGGCGAAGACGACGATCTACCGGCACTTCACCAACGGCGACGAACTGGTCATCCACGCGGTCGACTGCATGAAGGCCGACGTCGAGGCGCCCGACACCGGCACCCTCGCCGGTGATCTGCGGGCGCTGATCGAGCAGTACGTCGGTTCGGTCGACCCGGCGGTGTCGCGACGGCTCTACGTGTCGATGCTGCACCGTGCACTCGACGACCCGCAGTTCGAACAGGCCTTCTACCGCACCCGCGAAGCCGAGCACGGCCCGCTGCGGCGGGTGCTCCAGCGGGCGATGGCCCGCGGCGAGGTCGATCCCGAGATCGACGTCACGTTCGCGATGCAGTTCCTGCAAGGGCCGTTCCTCGTGCAGCACCTGCTGCGGCCCGAGACGGTCGTGCTCGACGCACGACTCGACCAACTGATCGATCTCGCCTGCCGCGCCCTGGCGCCGCAGCCGCAGCGCGTCTGATCGGGCCTTGCCCCGTCGTCGAACGGCCTAGTCGTACATCGACTCGATCTGATCGGCGTAGCGGGCGTGGATGCCGCGACGCTTCAGCTTCGAGGTCGGCGTGAGCACGTCGGAGTCGGGCAACCACTCCTCGCCGATCAGGACGAACTTCTTGATCTGCTCGACCTGGGCGAACTGCTCGTTGATCTCGGTGACCCCCTCCTGCACGATCGCGATCACGTCGGGGTCGGCCGCCAGTTCGGTGAGCGACATGCCGGCCTTGCCGTGATCGGCGGCCCACACGGGCGCCACTTCCGGATCGAGCACCAACAGCGCCGAGCAGAACTTGCGCTGGTCGCCGATCGCGCAGGCCTGACCGACGAGCGGGATCAGCTTGAGTGCCGCCTCGAGGTTGGCGGGGCTGATGTTCTTGCCGCCCGAGGTGATGATCAGCTCCTTCTTGCGGTCGACGATGCGGACGTACCCCTCGTCGTCCATCTCGCCGATGTCGCCGGAGTGGAACCACCCGTCGACGAGGACCTCGTCGGTCTTGGCGGGCTGGTTGAGATACCCCTGGAACACGTTGCCGCCGCGGCCGATCACCTCGCCGTCGTCGGCGATCGCGACCTCGCACCCGGGGATCGCCTGTCCGACCCAGCCCGGCTTGTTGCGGGCCGGCGTGAACGTCATCGGGCCGCTCGTCTCGGAGAGGCCGTACACCTCGGCGAGGTTGATGCCGACGGCATTGAACCACTCGAGCACCTGTGACGGCAGCGGGGCGGCGCCGGTGATCGCCAGTTCGAGCTCGTCGAGACCGACGAGGGCGCGCACCGTACTGAACGCGACGGCGTCGAGGAACTTCCACGTCTCGAGTTGCTCGTCGGTGACGGTGCCCGCACGTTGGGCCCGCTTGATCTCGATCGCCGCGGCGACGCCGTCGTCGAACTGCTGCTTCTTCTCGGGGTCGGCCGACAGCGCCGCGGTGACGCCGGCGTAGATCTTCTCGAACACGCGCGGCACGCCGAACAGCATCTGCGGGTGGACCTCGCGCAGGTACGACGTCAGTTCGCTCGGGTCGGGGCAGCAGAACACCTCGAGGCCGTCGATGATGGTGCGGTAGTGGCTCGTCATCCGTTCGGCGATGTGGGCCATCGGCAGGTACGAGATGACCCGCCACCCCTTCGCGTCGGGGTTCTCGATCGACTCGAACAGCGACTCCGCCGTGTAGACGACGTTGTACTGGGTGATCATCACGCCCTTGGGCGGGCCGGTGGTGCCCGACGTGTAGATGAGGGTGGCGAGGTCGGACGGCTCGGTCGCCGCCGCCAGCTCGTCGAGGTCGGCCGAGCCGTGCGACATCAGGTCGTCGATCGGGAACACGCCGTCGGGCAGGTCGCCCTCGGGCGGGTGGATGACGTAGATCTTCTCCAGCAGCGGGAGGGCGCCGCGCACCTTGAGCATGCGCTGCAGGAAGCCGTCGTCCTCGAGGATCGCGATGCGCGCCCCGGCGTCGCCCGCGAGGAACTCGATCTCCTCGGGCGACGACGAGTTGTAGATCGAGACCGGTGTCGACCGCACGAACTGGGCACCGAGGTCGAGCCAGTGGAAATCGGGTCGGTTGCGCATCATCAACAGAACGCGCTCTCCCGGTGCCACGCCGTCGGCGAGCAGGCCCGCTGCGGTCACTGCGGCGAGGTCGCGCACGTCGGCGACCGTCCAGGTGTTCCATCCACCACCGTCCTGCATGGAGTGCAGCAGCGGGAAGTCGGGTTGCTCGGCCGCCTGCTGGAGGAAGCAGCGTGGGGCCGTGAGCCCGGCGACCTTGGCGTCGAGTTCGGCGATCGTGGAGCGCTTGGTCATACGCACCAGTCTCGCGTGACCTCCGGCACACCGCCAAGGGCCGTTCGACCGCCATCGTCGGGGCCGGTTCGGCGCGCGGGCGTGCCGTCGGTCACACTGAGCGAATGCCAACCGCCGTCATCGTCGATGCGGTCCGTACGCCCCTCGGGAAGCGCAACGGCCGCCTGCGCGAGTGGCACCCGGTCGACCTGGCCTCGGTGGCGCTCGGCGCGCTCGGGAGTCGGAACGACCTCGATCCGGCGCTCGTCGACGACGTGATCATGGGATGCGTGATGCAGGTCGGCGAGCAGGCGATCAACGTCGCCCGCAACGCCGTGCTCGCCGCCGGCTGGCCCGAATCGGTGCCCGGCACGACGGTCGACCGGCAGTGCGGATCGAGCCAGCAGGCCGCACACTTCGCGGCCCAGGGCGTGATGGCCGGGTCGTACGACCTGGTGGTCGCCGGTGGCGTCGAGGTCATGACCCGGGTGCCGATGGGCTCGTCGATGGCCGACGGCAAGTACGGCTACCCCTTCGGCCCGAAGCTCGGCGCCCGGTACGCCGGTGCCGGCGGCCTCGTCCCGCAGGGCGTGTCGGCCGAGTTGGTCGCCGACCGGTGGGCGATCTCGCGCGAGGCGATGGACCGGATCGGGTTCGAGTCGCAGCGACGGGCGCGGGTCGCGACCGACGAGGGCCGGTTCGAACGCGAGATCGTGCCGGTGATGGGTGCCGACGGTCAGCTCGTCACGAGCGACGAGGGCATCCGGCCGACCGACCTCGACACGCTCTCGAAGCTGAAGCCCGTGTTCGTGCCCGCCGAGCAGAACGGTCGCGTCACCGCCGGCAACTCGAGCCAGATCACCGACGCTGCGTCGGCAGTGCTGATCACCAGTGAGGCACGCGCCCGCGAGCTCGGGTTGCGGCCGCGTGCCCGGTTCGTCGAGTTCGCCGTCGCCGGCGCCGACCCGCGCCTGATGCTCACCGCGCCGATCCCCGCCACGGCCAAGGTGCTCGAACGGGCCGGGCTGACCCTCGCCGACATCGACCTGATCGAGATCAACGAGGCGTTCGCGTCGGTCGTGCTCGCCTGGCAGGCCGAGACCGGCGCCGATCTCGACAAGGTCAACGTCAACGGGGGAGCGATCGCGCTCGGTCACCCGCTCGGTGCGTCCGGCGCCAGACTGCTGACGACGCTGCTCCACGAACTCGAACGCACCGGCGGCCGGTACGGCCTCCAGGTGATGTGCGAGGGCGGCGGGATGGCGAACGCGACGATCATCGAACGACTCGATCCCTGATCGGGCGACGACCGCCCGACCCCTCACCAGGCGCGATGTAAGCGTTTCCGGACGCTCGCGAGTGTCATCGAACGTGTATGCACAGGGGTTGGGGATAACCCGGTAGCGTGACCGCATGATCGTCGCCTCGGCTGTGGGCACCGCCGTCTGGGTCGGCATGGGGCTCGTCCTGATGGTCGTGATCTGGCGAACCGGCTTCGCGATGCTGCGTGCTCTGTCGGGGCCGCCCGTGGCGCCTCCAGAGCCCGGAGCGCTCCGAAAGGTGAACGTGAGGTATCGCTGCGATGTCTGCGGCGTGGAGTTGAAGTTGACCATGGCCCCCGACGACGATCCGCCGCCACCGCGGCACTGTCTCGAGGACATGGTGATCGTTCCGCCCCTGTACGACTGAGTCGTCCACACACCTGTGGACAACTCTGGGGGAAATCACACTGGTGTCATTCGTGGCGTGTGGACAACGGCTCCGGCGCACCGTGACGCGCGTGTGAACAGCCGGCGCGACCCGACGGACGGCGGCGTGGGGCGCGACGGGACGCGAGGCGGCGCGCGAACGGTCGTGGTGTCGGGGTCGTGAGGCGTCGGTCAGACGCCGGGCGCGGACGCGGTCAGCGCCACTTGGTGGCGGTGTAGAGACCGCCGAGGAAGCAGCCGAGCCCGACGAACAACGGCCAGTTGCCGTCGATCAGGCCCAGGTTCCGCACGATGATGATGACCATGCCCAGACCGAGCAGGACGAGCATCAACACCGGGATCCACGGCTTCGGCTCACGCATCTCCGACGTGACCGGCGGGGTGTAGCGCGACGACGTGTGGACGCCGCGCTCGTTCTCTTCGGGGTTGGCGATCCGCTGGCCCTCACCGGGGCGGGTGCCCTTCGGGGTCGTACGGCCGCCACCGGTCTTGCGCTTCGGAGGTGCCACGGTCGGCCAGTCTACGGCACAGACGCATTCCGGCACCGTCTGGTGACCGGATGGGGTCAGGCACCTTCTGGCGGTCGGATGGGGTCAGGCACCTTCTGGCATCGACGCCTCGGTGACCGTGACCTGACACGCCAGAAGGTGCCTGACCCCATCCGTGTTGGTGACCGCCCGACGGAAAGCCAGCAGGGGCCGGACGGCGTCGGGGCGGTAGCGTCGCCGCCGTGGCGCGTGTGCTGGTGATCGATTCGTACGACTCGTTCGTGTACAACCTCGTCCAGTACCTGGGTGAGTTGGGCGCCGATCCGATCGTGCACCGCAACGACCGCATCACCGTCGACGAGGCGGTCGCGCTCGAGCCCGACGCCGTCCTCGTCTCGCCCGGCCCCGGCCGACCCGAGACCTCGGGGATCATCTGCGACGCGATCCCGGCCTTCGCCGAGATCGGCACGCCGGTGCTCGGGGTCTGCCTCGGTCACCAGGCCATCGGCCACGTCTACGGTGCCGACGTGGTGCGTGCGCCCGAACTGATGCACGGCAAGACCTCACCGATCGAGCACGAGGGTGCCGGCGTGTTCGCCGGACTGCCGTCACCGTTGACGGCGACGCGATACCACTCCCTCGTCATCGACCCGGCCACCGTGCCCGACAGCCTCGAGGTCACGGCGCGGTCCGCGGACGGAATCGTGATGGGTGTCCGTCATCGCGAGCACGACGTCGAAGGTGTCCAGTTCCACCCCGAGAGCATCCTCACCGGCTGCGGCCACGACCTGCTCCGCAACTTCCTCGCCCGCGCCGCCTGACCACTCCAAGGTTCTCGGCGGCGTTGGTTGCGCAAGCCGCACCTCGAGCCGCCGAGATCGTCGCCGTGACGGGTGCCCTGGGTTCTCGGCGCCGTCGGTTGCGGAACGGGCACGCTGAGCCGCCGAGATCCCTGGGAAGGTTCCCGTTCGGTTCTCGGTGGTGTTCGGTGCGGAGAGCGCACCTCGAGCCGCCGAGTTCGTCGCCGTGACGGTGTCACGACGGTTCTCGGGGGCAGGCGTTGCGGAACGGGAGCGCGGAAGAGACACGTCTGAACTGCAGTC
>JAGQSS010000109.1 GCA_020439405.1 Ilumatobacter sp.
CAGTGGGCGCTGGCCGCACACCGGATGGGGCTCCAGATCGACCCCGACTGGTCGCCCGACTACGGCTTGGCCCGTGACACACACGGCCTGGTCACGACGTACCAGCAGATCGCGACCGGCACAGCGGCGTCGAAACTCCAGGGTCTGTCGGCCGAGGGCATGGTCATCCTCGACGAGGTCCACCACGCGGGCCACGAGCGCGCCTGGGGCGACGGCATCGGGGCCGCGTTCGCGCACGCCGCCCGTCGGCTCTCGCTGTCGGGCACCCCGTTCCGGTCCGACGCCGCACGCATCCCGTTCGTGCGCTACGACGTGACGGCCGAGGGCGACCAGGCCCACGCCGACTACACCTACGGCTACGCCGACGCGCTCCGCGACGGCGGGGTCGTCCGGCCGGTGTACTTCCCGCGCGTCGACGGTCAGATGGAGTGGAGCACCCCGTCCGGCGACGTGCTCCGCGCCACGTTCCACGACGAGCTCGCCCGCGACCAGGTCTCCGCCCGGCTCCGGACCGCGCTCAGCACCGAGGGCGACTGGATCGTCAACGTGCTCGGCCAGGCACACGAGCGGCTCCGCAACATCCGGGCCGAACAGCCCGATGCCGGCGGCCTGGTCATCGCGATCGACCAGGAACACGCCCAGGCGATCGCACGCATGCTGCGCAATCGCTTCAACACCACGGCCGAGGTCGTCGTCAGCGACGACCCGACCGCCTCGCGCAAGATCGCCGACTTCGCCCAGAACGACCGACCGTGGCTGGTGTCGGTCCGCATGGTCTCGGAGGGTGTCGACATCCCCCGGCTACGCGTCGGCGTCTACGCGACCACGACGTCGACCGAGTTGTTCTTCCGCCAGGCCGTCGGACGATTCGTGCGCTGGCAGGCGGGTCGGTCGAGCCAGAAGGCGTACGTCTACGTCCCCGACGACCCCCGGCTCCGCATGCACGCGTTCCAGATCGCCGAGGCCCGACGTCACGTCCTGCGTCCGCCGAGCCAGAACGACGACGACGAGTTCTCACCCGACGGTGGGCTCGATCGCCAGACGGCGGTCGACGACGCTGCCGAACAGTTGGCCCTGTTCTCGGTCGTGTCGTCGACGGCGACGGGCGTCAAGTTCCACGCGGTCACCGAACTCGGCGTCGAGCACTACGACGACGAACCCGACCCGCCGACACCCGACTTCGACGCCGACCCGGCGTTGGCGGTCGAACTCCCCGACGTGCCGACCGAGGCCGGCCTCGTGCCGTTCGGCTCGCTCAGCGTCGCCGAGCAGAAGGACGACCTCCGGACCCGCAACGCCGACATCGCCAAGCGGCTCGTCGACATGACGGGCTGGAACCACGCACGGGTCCAGGGCGAGATGAACCGCCTCGCCGGCGTCTCGAAGGTCAGTACGGCGACGGTCGATCAGCTCGAGCGCCGGCTTCGCTACTCGGAGAGCTGGTTGCGTCGGCTGCGCCACCAGGGTCGCTGAGGGTGCCCATCCGACGGGTGTCGAGCACCCGGTCGGTGATCAGCAACGACGTCGCGCCGAGCACGATGCCCCCGATCACGTCGGTCAGGAAGTGCATGCCCTGGTACATCCGGGCCCAGATCACGCCGATCTCGACGACGACGAACAGGCCGAGCGAGAGCGCCCGGGCCCAGACGGCGCCGGTGTGTCGCCACACGACGATCACGACGGCGAAGTAGACCGTCGCCGCCGCGACGTGCCCCGACGGGAAGCTGCTGTTGATCGTCGACTCGAGGAGTCGCTCGACGTCGGGACGGGGCCGGCCCACGATGTGGGTGATCGTGACGAAGCAGATCGCCTCGAACACCAACGGCAACGCCACGTACACCGCCTCGTCCCATCGTCGGAAGATCCAGAGCAGGGCGAGACAGATGACGGTCGAGATGCCGATCTTGATGAAGGTGTCCGCCGTGCCCGCGGCCCACGGAGCGAGCGAGTTCAGACCGTCGGTGCGACCGTCGACCCACCACTGCGCGACCCGATCGTCCATGCGCGTGACGGCATTGGGGGCGAACCAGTCGGTGAAGGCGAGCCCGATCAGCGCGCCGGTGGCCACG
This sequence comes from Ilumatobacter sp., assembly GCA_020439405.1. Classification (GTDB taxonomy): domain Bacteria; phylum Actinomycetota; class Acidimicrobiia; order Acidimicrobiales; family Ilumatobacteraceae; genus Ilumatobacter. Next base: position 2,070 of record JAGQSS010000109.1, read on the forward strand.
ACGGCGACGTATGCGAGCACGAGGTACTTGGCCTCGCTCAGCTTCACCGGCCAGGTGTTGTCCCACGATCGGCGGTACGCCGCCCGCTCATGGTCGTCGTGCCGGGAGTCGGACGACGTGGTGATCGCGCTCATGACGCCACCGTGTCCTCGTCGGTGGCCACGACCTTGCGAGCCGGAGCGGTGAGCACGCAGAAGGCGCCGTAGAGCGTGAGGCCGGCGGCGACCACCACGACGAGCACCATGCCGAGGTCGTTGTCGACCACACGTCGGAGCGAGTCGTCGAGTCCGCGCGCTTCGTCGGGGTCGAACTGGATCGCGGCGCGGGCCACGAAGACACCGATCAATGCCATCATCGCCGCCCGACCGAACCAGCCGATGCGTCCCGCCGTGCGAACGGCCTTCCACGAGAACGGCCCGATGCTGCGGTGTTCGAGTTCCTTCTCGAACGAGGCCGAGATCGCCTTGTACAGGAAGTAGCAGGCGACGCCGATCACGACGATTCCCGCGAGTCCGATCAGCCAGCGTCCGGCGGGCCACTCCATGACCGATCGGGTCACCTTGGTGACCTGGGAGTCCTGGCTGCTGCCGTCTTCGCCGCCACTCGACGAGCCCGGCTTGGTGGCGAGCGAGATCGCGGTGACGCCCAGCAGGACATAGGTGGCGGCGCTGACCGTGTAGCCGATACGCCGGAGGATCGAGTGACCGTCGACGTCGGCCGGGAGCAGGACGGTGACGATGCGCCAGGCGGCGTACAGGAAGAGGCCGGCGGCCATCGTCCACATCAGGATCGTGCCGAACGGCTGCCGTGCGATCGTCGCGACCGCGCCCGACGGGTCGGCCTGGCCGCTCGATCCGTCCGATTGCGAACCGAACGGGTCGGCGGCGATGGTGAACGCCAGGATCCCGGTGAGTAGGTAGACGACGCCTTTTGCCGCCCAGCCGACGCGGGCGAACTTGACGACGCCTGGGTGGCGACGGACGAAGTCCTCTGCGGCATCCGAACCGACGTCGTCGTTCTCGACGTCGGTGTCGTCGTGGCTCGGGTCGGACGAACGGGTGGGCGCGTGGACGGTCATACCGGGTCCTCCTCTGCCGCCCGCCGCGGCTGACAGATCGAGATCGCGTTCGGGAGGCAGCGGATCTCGAAACGGTCGGTGCGGTCGCGGTCGCCGCCGTCGGCCTCCCACGGCAGCGTGCGATCGAGTTCGATCACGATCTTCTCGGCGGTCGTAACCTTGGCGAAGGGCGACGCCTCGATGCGGCGGGTCATCGCCGAACCGAACAGGCGCGCCCATTCGGATGCGCTCCGGGCCGTGACGACGCCCACGTCGAGGCGGCCGTCGACCGGCGACGCATCCGGGAAGGCGGGCACCTTGCCGATCAGGGTGCCGACGTTGCCGGCGATGACGCTCGAGGCGTCGCCGGTGAACCACGGGTCGCCGTCGATGCTCACCTCGGCCTGGGCCGGGCTGACATTGCGGTTCTTCACGCCGGCCCACACGTAGCCGAGTCGGCCGTACTTGTCCTTCATGCCGCTGTCGTCGGCGTCACGGATGAGGAGTGCGTCGAACCCGGTCCCGGCCATGACGACGAAGTGCTGCTCGTCGTTGACGATGCCGGCGTCGATGCGTCGGGGCTCGCCGTGCAGCGCCACGTCGACGGCGCCACGCAGGTCGATCGGGATCCCGAGGTTGACCGCCAACAGGTTGCCGGTGCCGGCCGGCAACACGCCGATGGCGACGTCGTCGTACCCCTCGTGGAGCAGATGGTCGACGCAACGGCGAACCGTGCCGTCACCACCCCAGACGAGGAGACGGTCGATGCCGTCGTCCTCGATGAGCTTGGTGACCTTCTTCGGGGCCTTCTTGCTCTTCGGCACCTCGTACCACGGCGGGTCGGCGTGGCCGGCGTCGGCCAGCGCAGCACGCAACTCTTCGAGTCCGGCGCCGGCGAGGAGCTTGCCCTCGTTGATGATCACCCCGATGCGAGGTTTCGATCCCATGGGACCGCCGATACCCACAACACCACCCGAACCAAACGCCGTGCGCGAACGCGTGAGCTGCCACCGAGGTTTGCGCCGGGCCGACCTGCCGCCAGACTCCTACCCACCCGCATGGACATCTTGACCGCCATTTTCTTCGTCGTCGGCGTCGCCGGACTCGTCGTCGGTGCCGAGGCCCTCGTCCGCGGGGCGTCCCGGCTCGCCGGCCGCACCGGCCTCTCCCCCGTCGTGATCGGACTGACCGTCGTCGCCTTCGGGACGAGCGCCCCCGAACTCGCCGTCAGCCTCGGCGCCGCCGTGCGCGACGAGGCCGACTTGGCGGTCGGCAACGTGGTCGGCTCCAACATCGCCAACGTGTTGCTCGTGCTCGGCCTGTCGGCGGTCGTCGGCGGCGGCCTCGTCGTCGCCCAGCGCATCGTCCGGATCGACGTGCCGATCATGGTGGTGCTCTCGATCGCCGTGTTGCTGCTCGGGCTCGACGGCGAACTCCACCGGTGGGAAGGTGTCGCCTTCGTCGCGATCCTGATCGTGTACATCACCTGGACGGTCCGGAGTGCGAGGCGATCGGAGGACGCCGTCGCGACGGAGTACGACGACGCGATCGACCTCGACGACCTGTCGTCGAGTTCGGCACTGGTCGACGTCGGCTACGTCCTGCTCGGGCTGGTGCTGCTCGTCGTCGGCTCGTCGGCACTCGTCGAGGCCGCCACCGACATCGCCGAATCGCTCGGCGTGAGCGATCTCGTGATCGGGCTGACCGTCGTCGCCGTGGGTACCTCGCTGCCCGAGATCGCCACGTCGGTGCTCGCCGCAGCACGCGGCCAACGCGACCTCGCTGTGGGCAACGCGGTCGGCTCGAACCTGTTCAACATCCTGGCCGTGCTCGGCATCACCGCGGCCGTGTCGCCGTCGTCGATCCCGATCCCCGACAGCGCGTTGTCACTCGACATCCCGGTGATGATCGCGACCGCCGTGGCGTGTCTGCCGATCTTCTGGAACGGCTACTCGCTGATGCGATGGGAGGGCGTGATCTTCCTCGTCTACTACGCCGGCTACATCACGTACCTCGTGCTCGACACGAACGAGCACGATGCCGCCGCCGGGTTCGAGACGGCGATGCTCTACTTCGTCATCCCGTTGACGGTCCTGACGTTCGCCGTCGCCGCCGTCCGTCGCCACCGCCGCGAGCGCGCCGCCGCCTGAGCCTCCCTCACCGCACCCCACCCACTCGGAAGCCTGGCCGATTGAATCGGCTGTACGTCCACCGGTGGAAGCCTGGCCGATTGAATCGGCTGCACGTCCGGCACCACGGCAGCCGAACCCCCGCCCCCGGAAGCCTGGCCGATTAAATCGGCTGCACGTCCGGGGGCGGGGTGAGCCTGGTCAGGCGTCGGGGGCGTGGAGGGCGGCGCCGGCGATGCCGGCGTCGTTCTGGAGTGCCGCGATCTCGACGTCGCAATCGACGTCGATCCGGTCGATCCACTTGTGCGCTCGCTTGCTCGCGCCACCACCCAGGATGATCAGGTCGGGCGACACGACGAACGCGATGTGATGGAGGTACCGGTTGACCCGATCACCCCACTCGGCCCACGACAGGTTGAGCGCCTTGCGGACCCGCGCCGCCGCCAGGACCTCGGCGTCGGCACCGTCGAGTTCGACGTGTCCGAACTCGGTGTTCGGCACGAGCACGCCGTCGACGAACAAGCCCGACCCGATCCCGGTGCCGAACGTCAGGCACAGCACGACACCCGATCGTCCGGTACCCGCTCCCCACGTCGTCTCGGCCTGACCGGCGGCGTCGGCGTCGTTCACGACGTGCGCCCGAGCGCCGATCGCGTCGGAGAACAAGCCGTCCGCGTCGACCCCGATCCAGCTGTCGTCGATGTTCGCAGCGCTGCGGACGACGCCGTGCATCACCACCGACGGCATACAGATCCCGACCGGACCGTGCCACCCGTGCGCCTCGACGAGCCCTGCCGCCGCGGCGGCGACGCGGTCGGGCGTGGCCGGTTGCGGTGTCTCGACACGGATCCGGTCGGTGGTCAGCGCGCCGGTCGCCACGTCGACGGGCGCCGCCTTCATCCCGGTGCCGCCGATGTCGATCCCGAAGCGCTGCATCGGATCGAACGTAGACGACGTGAGGTCGACGCGCCACGACGTCCGACGCCGTCGGCGCGGACGAACGAACTAGGCCTTGGCGCGCGTCTTGCGCAACACCGGATCGGCGACCCGCAGCGTCGCACTCGCCGCCCGCATCGTGCGACCGGCGGCGCCCGGGGTGTCGGCGTCGACCAGGTTGCCCATCACCTGCAGGGTGATCTTGGCGATCGCGTCGGTACCCACCGCGAAGCGGAGGCCCGTGCGCATCAGGCGCGGATGGCCGATGAGGAAGGCGAAGCGGCGGCCCGTCCGCAGGAAGTCGTCGAACCGTTCGCCGATCATGCGGTCGTACTCGACGGGAGCGGTCGCCGGGTCGGCCATGAACAGATCGGCCGCGAGCATCCCCGACTCGAGGCCGTAGTCGATGCCCTCACCGTTCATGGGATTGACGAGACCGGCGGCATCGCCGATCGCGACCCAGCCCCGACCGTGTCGCTTGACCGCACTCATCGGCAGTCGCCACGCACGCGGGCGCTCGAGGTTCTCACCGATCTCCCACGACGGTCCGACCAACGAGCGGTACGAGTCGAGGAGGTGGTTGAGGTTCAGCGACTTGAACCCCTGCATGGTCGACAAGGCGCCGACACCGATGTTGACGGTGCCGTCGCCGCACGGGAACATCCACCCGTAGCCCGGCACCCAGGTCCCGTGTTCGTCCTTGATGGTCAGACACGCCTCGATCAGTGCGTCGTCGTGGCGTGGGCTCTCGACGTACGAGCGGATCGCCAGGCCGTAGGGCTCGTTCGGATCGCGCTCGGCGCCGAGCATCCGGGCGACCTTGCCCGGCGCACCCGTCGCCGCGACCACGAGGCCGGCGTCGACGGTGTCGGTGCCGGCGCGTACCCCGACCACCGCGCCGTCGTCACCGAAGACCGGCTCGGCCTCGGTCTCGAACCGGACGTCGGCGCCCGCCTCGATCGCCGCGTCGATCAGTGCCGCGTCGAGCCGGCGCCGCGGCCAGACGGCGCCATGGGACGGGAATCGATCGCCGTCCGACCAGGGCAGCTCACGCTCGCGCTTGCCGGCGATCATGCGCAGTCCGTCGATGTGGTGGGCGCCGGTGAGGGGGATCTCGAGATCGTTCAACGCCTTGACCGCACGCGGGGTCAGGCCGTCACCGCAGATCTTGTCGCGCCCGTGCGCACCCTTTTCGAACACCACGACGCTCGCACCGGCGCGGGCGGCGCGGATCGCGGTGGCGGCTCCGGCAGGCCCACCACCGATGACGGCGATGTCGACGCGTTCGTTCATGCAGCATCGATTCAATCGCCGTTCCGGTGACGCCGGACAGTCGATGCCAGGGTCGTGGGCGGGCGGCCGGCGCGGTTCAGCGCTGTTCGGCGATGCGCTGGTGGTGGTGGATCACCTCGGCGACGATGAAGCGGAAGTACTTCTCGGAGAAGACGGGATCGAGCCCGGACTCTTCGGCGAGCGAGCGGAGCCGTTCGATCTGGCGGGCCTCCCGGTCGGGATCGGCGGCCGGCAGTCCGGCCTCGGCCTTGTAGTGGCCGACCGCCTGTGTGATCTTGAAACGCTCGGCGAGCAGGTGGATCAGTGCCGCATCGATGTTGTCGATGCTCGCCCGGTACTGGTCGAGTTGCTCGTCGCTCACCCGTGGCAACCTACCGGATCGGGCCTCGTCGGGCCTCCGCCGGCACGACGCCTGCGGGCCCTGCGCCCACGGTCTGCCAGAATCCGGCCATGAGCTTGCGTCAGGTCTGGGCCGACGACGGAACGGCCATCGGGCTGTGGATCCAGCTGCCCTCGCCGATCACCGCCGAGATCGCCGGTCGCCAACCGGTTGCCTACGTGTGCGTCGACACCCAGCACGGCGTGAACGATCCGATGTCGAGCGTCGACCTGTTCACCGCGATCGAACTGGCCGGCAACGTGCCGATCGCCCGGGTGCCCTGGAACGAGCCGGGAGTGATCGGCAAGGCCCTCGACGCCGGCGCGCACGGAGTGATCGTGCCGATGGTCAACACTCGCACGCAGGCCGATGCTGCGGTCGAGGCCGCCCGCTATGCGCCGGCGGGTTCGCGGAGCTGGGGACCCATGATCGCCGGACTCCGCCGCCCCGATTACCAGCGCTGGGCACACGACCACGTGACCGTGATCCCGATGATCGAGACCGTCCAGGCGCTGGCCAATCTCGACGAGATCCTGGAATGTCCGGGGATCGACGCGGTGTACGTCGGGCCGGCCGACCTGTCGATCAGCCTCGGGCTGCCTCCGGGCAACAACGACGGCGAGCCGGCGTTCGACGACGCGCTCGCCCGGATCGTCGATGCCTGCGAGCGTCACGAGGTCGTCGCCGGCATCCACGCCACGGGCGCCCTCGCCCGACGGCGACGCGAGCAGGGGTTCAGGATGATCACCGTCGGGAGCGACGCGCTGGCGGTGCGGTCCGGACTCGAACGCGAGGTCGCTGCCGCGACCGACGGCGACGCGGCCGAGCCGACGTCGATGTACTGAGTCGAGGCCGCCGCGAGGGCAATCAGCGCCCGGCGACGACGATGCGGTCGTGACCGGCGAGGTCGGGACGCACCTCGACCGTTCGATAGCCGGCATCGAGACAGAGCGCTCGGACGGCCGCACCCTGATCGGTGCCGATCTCGAGCACGAGCGAGCCATCGGGCGTGAGCCGGTCGAGCGCGTCGGGGACGATGCGTCGGTAGTCGTCGAGACCGTCGGCGCCGGCGAACAGCGCACCCGTCGGTTCCCAGTCGCGCACCGACGGGTCGAGCAGTGCGGAGTCGACCGCGACGTAGGGCGGGTTGCTCACGATCACGTCGAAGGGAACGTCGGTCGGGAGCGCGCCGAGCCAGTCGCCGCTCGCCACGCGGACGTTGCGCGCCGCTCGACCGATGCCGGCGAGGTTGGCCCGGGCCACGTCGAGAGCCGCATCGTCGACGTCGGTGATCCAGACTTCGGTACCGTCGATCGGCAGCTCGTCGGCGAGCGCCAACCCGATGGCGCCCGACCCGGTGCCGAGGTCGGCCACGCGGCGGCTCGATCGCCCCGCGACGAGATCGAGGACCGCCTCGACGACGAGTTCGGTCTCGGGGCGCGGGATCAGGACGCGAGCGTCGACCGCCAGGTCGAGACGGCGGAACCCCCATCGGCCCAAGACGTACTGCAGCGGCTCACCCGCGCGATACCGGGCGACCATCTCGTCGTGATGACGGACCATGCGCTCGGTGACCGGTTCGTCGAGTGCGGCGTCGAAGTCGGCACCGTCGAGGGCCGTCGCGACCTCGCAGATCCAGCGGGCCTCGTTGGCGGCGCCGAGGACCTTCGACGATCCCGCCCACAACGCCCGCAAGGTGAGGACGTCGTCGGTCTCGGTCATGACGCCGCGTCGGCGAGCTGTTTGACCCGCTCGTCGTGCAGCAACGGTTCGACGACCAGGTCGAGGTCGCCGGCGAGCACGTCGTCGAGCCGGTAGATCGTGAACCCGATCCGGTGGTCGGTGACCCGGTTCTCCTTGAAGTTGTACGTGCGGATCTTCTCGCTGCGACCCCCACCGCCGAGCTGCGACCGACGTTCCTCCGACAACTCGGCGTCGCGCTCGCGCCGGGCCTGTTCGTAGAGGCGGGCCCGCAGTACCTGCATCGCCCGCGCACGGTTCTGCAGCTGGCTTCGCTCGTCCTGCATCGTGACGACGATCCCCGAGGGGACGTGCGTGATCCGCACGGCCGAGTCGGTGGTGTTCACGTGCTGGCCGCCGGCGCCCGACGATCGGTACACGTCGATCTGGAGGTCACGCTCGTCGATCGACACCTCGACCTCGTCGACCTCGGGCAGCACCGCCACGGTGGCCGACGACGTGTGCACCCGGCCCTGGCTCTCGGTGACCGGCACGCGTTGCACCCGGTGCGGACCGCCTTCGAACTTGAGGTGCTGCCATGCGTCGTCGCCACGCACGACGAAGGTGACCTGGTTGACGCCGCCGAGATCGCTCGGATCGAGCGACAGCGTCTCGGTCTTCCACTTCCGGGTGGTCGCGTACGCGCCGTACATGTCGAACAGGTCGCGGGCGAACAGGTTCGCCTCCTCGCCGCCCTCGGCACCGCGGATCTCGACGATGACCGCTCGGCCGGCGTGGGGGTCGCGCGGCAGGAGCAGCTCACGGAGTTCGCCTTCGAGCCGTTCGAGGTCGGCGTCGGCGTCGTCGATCTCGGTCGCCGCCAACTCGCGTTCGTCGGC
>JAGQSS010000010.1 GCA_020439405.1 Ilumatobacter sp.
CCTCTGATGCGACTACCCAGCCAACGTCGTCCTCACGATAGGAACCCAGCCCGGCGGCGTGAGCGGCGTCGACCATGCAGATGGCATTCCGCATCGCAGCTCGCAGCACCTCTCGGTCGTCATCCAACAGCGAAAGCCCCACGCCCACGACGCTACAACTCACCGCCCAACCGGACTGCCGGGGTGTCGCTCACCACTCACATATCGCCGACACCGGACCGTCCAATCACCCGCTCGTGATCGGCACGTCGGCGGAGCGGTACGTGTCACCGGCGGCGCTCGTAACGCGACGACCGACGGTGACCGCGAACGTACCGAGCAGCCTGCCGGCGATGCGTGGTGCTGTTCGGCCTCGCTCGGCGGATTATGGATCGGGCGGCCCCCTTTGACCGGTGAGAGGTGCTTGCGTGCCCGGTGGGGGACGGGACCATGTCGCAGCCGTTGGTGGGCTGCAACGTTCGTCAGGATCGTAGGGTGGTGGACGTGGGAGGTGAGGATTGGGCGACGCTACTGCGTGCGCTGGATCAGAAGGTGACCCCTGCCCGCCGCGCTGTGTTGGAGGTGGTGGCTTCGACCGACGCTCATCTGTCGGCGGACGAGATCGTCAGCAGGGTCGCCGACCTCGTTCCCGATGTGCATCGTGCAACGGTGTTCAGAACGTTGGAGCGGTTGGTCGAGTTGGGACTGGTCGCTCACGTTCACCTCCCGCATGGCGCGACGACGTATCACCTTCGTCAACCGGGCGAGCGGATGCATCTCCACGTGCTGTGTCGGACGTGTGGTGACGTGTTCGACACCGACCCGGCTTTGTTGGACGATGTCGCTGACGCTCTGGCAGCATCGCTCGGGTTCCGGCTCGCTGCCGATCATGCGGCGCTGTCGGGCGTGTGTGCGGTGTGCGCGTCGGGTTCAGCGGACGACGTCGACGTTGAGCGCGAGCCCTGAGGCGACGTCCGCGATGGTCTCGCCGCTGGTGCTGGCGAGCATCTTGAGTGACAGTTCGGCGATCACGTAAAAGGCGAGCATCCGTTCGGTGTCGTTCGCGAACTCGCCGAGCAGCTGCGCCGCACCGGCACGGTCACCGCGGTCGCGTGCCGCGATCACCCCGGCGGCGCGTTGCGCAGCCTCGACGAAGCGTTCGCGAGCTTCGGGTTCGTTGGGCGACCCGTGGTCCATCTCGGTCAGCTCGACGCAGCTGCGTAGCGCTCGGCGACATTGGCCCAGTTGACGATCGTCCAGAGCGCGTCGACGTAGTCGGCTTTGACGTTGCGGTACTGGAGGTAGAAGGCGTGCTCCCAGATGTCGAACACCAACAACGGAGTCGTGCTCGGTGAGTGGTTGGCCTGATGGTCCTGGATCTGTTGTTCTGATCGTCCGAGCACTCCCGGGCGGAGCGTTCTCGCAGCTGGGGCCGCTCGATCATCGTGGGTGGGTCAGAGGGCGAGGTGCAGTCGAAGCGCTTCGTCCAACTCGGCGACGAGGTTCTGGTCGAGGACCGCGATCCGGGCGCCGACTCGCTCGACGTCCACGGATCGGACTTGCTCGGCCTGTGCCTTGCAGTCTCGGTCGAGCCCGGTTGTTGCTGCATCGAGCAGCACCTGGAAGGGATTGACCCTGGTGACGTTCGACGTGACCGGGACGACCGTGACCACGCCGCGGCCGAGTCGCTCCGCCGTTGCGTTCGCTCCGTCGTTGCTCACGATCACCGCGGGTCGACGCTTGTCCGCTTCGGACCCACGGGTCGGGTCGAGGTCGACGAGGCGGATCTCTCCGCGCCTCATCGGCCGGTGCCGTCGCCGGTGGTCTGCCCCCAGAGCTCGCTCTCGTCGCTATCTGCCCAGTCCGCCCAGGCATCCTCGTACGCCGCACCGAGGCCAGACGCTCGCAGGAGCCGTACCGCCTTGTGGACCGCCGCTGACCGTGATGGCATTCCGTGATCGGCGGTGTACGCGTCGAGGAACTCGACGTCTTCGTCCGGCAGCGAGATGCTCACTTTCATACCCGGATACTACCTGCGGTAGCAGATTGGTAGGAACGCTGCCCACGCATATCGCCGCTCCGTGGTCAACCCTCAGGACAACCCAGGTAGGGCACTTCTCGCGGTGCGGCGCCATCCAGACACGTCTTGTCGAGACGCACGTCGAATCACGCAAGGCCCACGCGGCGCCGCACCGCCGTCCTGTTAGCGTCGGCGCGCATGGGCGCCCATGGCATGCACGTTCACCCGTCCGATGACGTCACCATCGACTATTTCGCGGCGGGGGAGGGGCCGGCGATCGTGCTGGTGCACGGCATCACCGAGAGCCGACGGACCTGGGATCCGTTGTTCCCACTGTTCCTCCAGGCCGGCTACCGGGTGATCCTGATCGACCTGCGCGGCCACGGCGACTCGTCCAAGGTCGCCCCGTACGACCTGGCGACGATGGCCGGCGACGTCGGCGCGGTGCTCGCCGCCGAAGGGCTCGACGACGCGCTGCTCGTCGGACACTCGCTCGGCGGTGCCGTCGTGTCGGCCTACGCCGCCGGCGGTCCGTGCCGGGGCGTGGTCAATGTCGACCAGCCGCTCCTGCTGTCCGGGTTCAAGGCGCTCCTCGGCGAACTCGAGCCGATGCTCAAGGGGTCGCCCGAGGAGTTCGACGGCGCGATCAGCGCCATCTTCGACCAGATGGTCGGGCCGCTCGGCGTCCACGAACGCCAGCGCGTCGACAGCCTCCGCGACGGCGACCAGGACGTCGTCCTCGGCGTGTGGGACCTCGTGTTCTCGTCCTCCGCCGAAGAACTCGACGCGGTCGTCGACGGCGTGGTCGGTGCGATCAGCGCCCCCTACCTGTCGCTCTTCGGCATCGACCCCGGCCCCGAGTACGCCGACTGGCTCACGGGCAAGCTGCCGTCGGCCACGGTCGAGGTGTGGGCCGACCAGGGGCACTATCCGCACCTGATCGATCCGAACCGTTTCGTCGCCCGGGTTCGCGAGTTCGACCCGGCGGTGTAGCGACGCCGTCGTCAGGCGAGCGGGTCGGGGCGGCCGATCGCCGTGGTGACGGTCTGCCAGGCCAGGTCGATCTGGGCCGGCGTCAGCCGCTCGGGCTGCGTCGAGGCCCACTCGCCGAGGCGCCGACCGTCGATCGCGGTGATGCCGGGCAGGAACTCGACCGACACCGGCGCGCCGTCGACCGGGGGAGCCCAGTGCACCTCCAGGAGGCGGTCGCTCTCCATCGCGCACCGGCGCAACGCGTCGTCGAGCGGGCCACGCACGATGGCGCCGCGGGCGACGTCGGCCGGGTCGGGGGCGTCGCCGCTCGGCGTGGGCATCGCCGACATCGAGGTCCGCACGGCGAAGATGCCGGCGGGGCCGATCAGCACGTGTTCGGTGCTGCCGAGCTTGTCCTCGGCGATCTCGTAGACGACCCGCCACGGCGGCGACGGCAGTTCGCGCAGCGCACCGCCGGTGAGGCGCCCGGTCGGCGACGCCAGCTCGGTGTCGCGGTCGGGTGCGTCCTTGAACGCCTTCTTGGCCCAGGTCAGTCCGAGCGGGACGACGACGGCCAGGATGACGACCGGGATGATGATGCCAGGACCCATCGGTCGTCGAGTTTCGCACGCCCGCCGGTGGCATTGGGTGATCTGGCGACGTGGATTACGACTCGACGGTCAGCGGGGCGACCTCGATCAGGGTCTGCATGTCGTGCTGCGTGAGGTGGTCGTCGACGAGGCAGTTGAGTCGGTAGATGCCGACCTGGCCGAGGAACGCCGTCACCTCCATCGAGTCGCCGGGAGCCACGGCCGGGGCCAGTCCGACGACGTCGCCGTCGGGTGCCTGCACCTGGAAGTCGTGGTTGAGCGTGCCGGTGTTCTCGACGATGAACGTCACCTCGTCGCCGACGGTGAAGTCGGGGACCTCGCCGACCGCGACGAACTTGTAGTCGTCCCCGGAGTCGTCGATCCGCAACTCGACGTCGTACGACCGCTCGACCTCGGGACCGGCATCGTCGCCGCACGCGGACAGCAGCGCCAGGGGAGCGATCGCCACCACGGCCAGGGTTCGTCGAATCAGGCTCACATCCATGAGGTCGCTCCCCGGGGTGACGGAGTTCCCGAGGTGCGGGTCGGTCTCGCCCTTAGCCTGTTCGCCCATGCGTCTCGGGATCGATCTGGATGGTGTGGTGGCCGACTTCAACGCTGGGTGGATCAAGCTCCACCGCGACGAGTTCGGGAGCGACCTCCGTCCGGAGATGGTGACGACGTGGGACGGTCTCCACGAACTCGGCGGGTTCGCCGACATGAACGCCTTCTGGGACTGGGCGCGGGGGAACGACGACCGCCCGTCGATCTTCCGTCACCTCGAGGTCTACCCGGATGCGCTCGACACCCTGCACCGGCTCGATCGTGCCGGGCACGACATCGTGATCGTCACGACGAAGCCGACCTGGGCTCGCGTCGACACCCTGCGGTGGCTCGCCGACCACGCCCTGCCGACGAGTGAGGTCCACATGACCTTCGTCAAGCACACCGTGGCGTGCGACGTCTATCTCGACGACAGCCCCGAGGTCGTCCCGAGCCTGGTCCGTCACCGTCCGGAGGCGACCGTGTGCCGGTTCATCCGTCCGTGGAACGCGCCGGTCGACGGTTCGGTCGACGTCGCGTCGTGGGCCGACTTCGAACGCATTGTCACGGAGCGTTCATCAACTGTTGGTTGAACTGCTGAGGGATTCGGGCCGTCGCGACTAGATTGTGGCGGGTCCCCCTCCAGCCCCGTTATCGGGCGCGTCCACCCGGGGACACCGCAGCTGAACAAACCGAAAGGTAGACCCATCATGAAGCGACGCTCACTGGTCGCCGTGTTCGCCGCCGGATCGCTCGTCCTCGCCGCCTGTGGTGACGACGACTCCGCCGACGAGCCGTCCGAGGAGACCGAGGCCCCGGCGGAAGAGCCGGCCGAGGAAACCCCCGAGACCACCATGGCCGAAGAACCGGCCGAGGAGACCCCCGAGACCACGATGGCCGAAGAGGTCACCGAGACGACCATGGCCGAAGGCGACATGGAGACGCCCGAGGGCTGGCCCGAGACGCTCGTCCTGACGCTCACCCCGTCGCAGGAGGCCGGTGGCCTCGTCGAGACCGCCGAGCCGCTCGCCGTCGCCCTCGAAGAGGCGCTCGGCATCGACGTCGAGGCGATCGTCCCCTCCGACTACGCGGGCGTCATCGTCGCCCTCCAGTCGGGCCAGGCCCAGATCGCCGGTGGCCTCGGCCCGTCGCAGATGGTGCAGGCGGCCGACACCGCCGGTGCCGACCTGATCCTCCAGGCCGTCCGCTTCGGCGACTCGCAGTACGTCACCCAGTGGTTCACCAATGATCCCGACACCTTCTGCGCGACCGACGTCGTGCAGGTCGTCGACGAAGAGGACGGCACGATCATGTCGTTCTGCAACGGCGTCGACGAGGCCACCGGCCCGTCCGATGGTCCGATCGGTGCCGATCAGCTCCCGAACGTCGCCGGCAAGACGATCGCCTTCGTCGACCAGGGCTCCACCTCGGGGTACCTGATCCCGTCGCTCGGTCTCCTCGAGGCCGGTGTCGACCCGATCGAGGACATCGAGACGCTGTTCGCCGGTGGCCACGATCTGTCGGTGCAGGCTGTCTACGACGGTGACGCAGCGGTCGGCGTGTCGTTCAACGACGCCCGTGGTCAGCTCGTCGAGACCGTGCCCGACGTCGGCGAGAAGGTCGTCGTCTTCGGTTGGTCGTCGCCGATCCCGAACGACGGTTTCGCCGTCGCCGGCGATCTCCCCGACGACCTCAAGGCCGCCATCACCGAGGCCCTCGTGGCCTACGCCTCGAGCGAGGAAGGTGCCGTCGTCATGGACGAGCTGTACGAGATCGACGGCCTCGTGCCGGTCCCCGAGGGCTCGTACGACATCATCCGCGACCTCGAGACCGAGCTGAGCGACCTGCTCGGCTGATCGTTCTCGAGACGCTTTGTCACGCTTCGGGCCCCGTCCACTCGTTGGACGGGGCCCGTCCGCGTTCGGTGCACCATTCGGTCCTCGGTGCACCGGCCACTACTGTCCTGAGGACCCACGACGGAGCGACGACTGACGTCGACCGACCACCCGAGGAACCGCGATGATCCGATTCGACAAGGCGAACGTCACCTACAAGGGCGGCGTCAGCGCCATGAAAGACCTCGATCTCGAGATCGGCGACGGTGAGTTCGTCGTCATCGTCGGCCTGTCCGGTGCGGGCAAGTCGACCCTGATCCGGGCGATCAACGGACTCGTCCCGCTCACCAGCGGCGGCCTGAACGTCAACGGCCACGACGTGCCCAACCTGAACGCCAAGGGGCGCCGCGAACTGCGCTCCGAGGTCGGGATGATCTTCCAGGGCTTCAACCTGGTCGACCGCACGACCGTCCTCAACAACGTCTTGATGGGTCGACTGCACCAGGTCCCGCTGTGGCGGACCCTCATCGGCAAGTACCCGGAGGAGGACATCCAGATCGCCGCCAAGGCGCTCGACCGTGTCGAGATCCTCGATCGTGCCTACGTGCGTGCCACCAACCTGTCGGGCGGCCAGCGCCAGCGCGTCGGCATCGCACGGGCACTCGCCCAGGAGCCCAAGATCGTGCTCGCCGACGAGCCGGTCGCCTCGCTCGACCCACCGACCAGCCACGTCGTGATGAAGTACCTGCAGCAGATCAGTCGCGACCTGGGCATCACCACCATCGTCAACCTCCACTTCCTCGACCTCGCCACGGCCTACGCCGACCGCATCATCGGTCTCCGCGACGGAGAACTCGTCTTCGACGGTCCGGGTTCCGACGCCGACGAGCAGACGTTCCGCGACATCTACGGTCGCAGCCTCACCGCCGACGACACGATGGCGAAGCAGGCCGCCCTGTGAGCGAGTCGCCGCTCCGGCTCCCTCCGAAACCGAAACCCTCGCCGTGGGCGATCGCACTGTCAATCGGCATGGTCGTGTTCACCGTCGTGTGTGCCCGCACGGTCGGCTTCTCGTTCTCGGGCCTCATCGAGGACCTCGGCCGTTCCAACCCGGTCGCGCAGGGCCTCCTCGAGATCTCGTGGGGCGAGATGTTCTCCGAGCGTTCGCGCCGAGCCTTCCTCGAGACCCTCCAGATGGCCGTTCTCGGCACGACCGCCGGCGCCGCCGTCTCGCTGCCGATCGCGCTGTGGTCGACCGAGGTCGGCAACCCGTATCGCATCCCCCGCATCCTGCTGCGCTCGTTCAACAACGTGGTGCGTGCGATCCCCGACCTGTTGTGGGCCGGCCTGTTCGTGCTCGGCGTCGGCATCGGCGCCCTGCCCGGCCTGCTCGCCCTGTTCTTCTTCTCGATGGCCGTGATCGTCAAGCTCACCGCCGACACCCTCGACGGCATCGACATGGGGCCGATCGAGGCCGCCAAGGCGTCGGGCGCCTCGCACACCCAGATGCTGCGCACGGCCGTGGTGCCCCAGATCCTTCCGGCGTACAGCTCGTACGTGCTGTACGACTTCGAGCTGAACCTTCGGGCGTCCGCCGTGCTCGGGCTGGTCGGCGCCGGTGGCATCGGCCAGCGGCTCGACTTCTTCCGCAACCGCGGTGACTGGGGCAAGCTCTGGGGCCTCGTGCTGATGTTCTTCCTGGTGGTGGTCGTCGTCGAATGGCTGTCGGTCCGGATCCGGAGGCGCCTCGTATGAGTTCGATGAGCGCATCCCCGCCCGTGCAGCTGCCGTCCAAGCCGCGCGACACGTTCAAGATCGTCGTCAGCACGGTCTTCGTCGTCCTGTTCGGCTGGTCGGCGATCTCGGTCGACATCAAGTGGTCGCGTCTCCTCGAGGCGCCGGCCGACATGTACCGCCTGTTCAAGGCGATGTACTCCGACATCCCGTGGGACGAGCTGAGCCGTCTGATCGGGCTGATGTGGGACTCGATCGCGATGGCGTGGATCGGCACCCTCATCGCTGCCGTCTTCGCGATCCCGCTGTCGTTCCTCGCCGCGGAGAACCTCGTGGGGCGCCCGATCGCCTGGGTGACACGCCAAGTCTTCAACGTCTTGCGTGCCGTGCCCGAGGTCATCCTCGCATTGCTGTTCGTGCCGATGTTCGGACTCTCGCCGATGGCCGGTGTGCTCGCCATCGGCGTCGGCTCGATCGGCTCGCTCGGCAAGCTGTTCTACGAGATCATCGAGAACATCGACAGCGGCCCGATCGAGGCGACCGACGCCGTCGGTGCGAGTCGTCTGCAGCGGCTCCGCTGGGGCGTCATCCCGCAGGTGGCGCCCGAACTCACCTCGTTCCTGCTGTACCGCTTCGAGATCAACATCCGTGCCTCGTCGGTCCTCGGTGTGGTCGGCGCCGGCGGTATCGGTGGCGTGCTCGCCGACACGGTGCGGTTCAAGGAGTACGGCGTCGCCGGTCTCGCCCTGATCGTCGTCATCGTCGGCACGATCGTCGTCGACACCATCTCGGGGGCGATCCGTCACCGCATCGTCGCCGGCCGGACGATCGACATCGGCGAGGCCCAGAAGTACGTCGTCGACACCGGCGGCCTGTCGTGAGTGCCCGGCCCGACTTCATCCTGGGCGTCGACCTGGATGGCGTCGTGGCCAACCACACGTGGCGGTTCCGTGAGATCTATGCCGGGCTGAAGGGCATCGATCCCCAGACGCTGCCGCTCGAGCGGTCGTGGGACTTCCACGAGTGGGGCTTCGAGGCCGACGAGTACGCCGTCTACCACCGCATCGCCGTGATGGAACACGACATGTTCCGCACCATGCCGGTGATGGACGGCGCCGCCGACGTGTTGTGGCGGCTGTCCGACGCCGGCGTGTGGATCCGCATCATCACGCACCGGCTGTACGTGCACTGGGGCCACGAGAAGGCGATCGCCGATACGGCGGCGTGGCTCGACATCAACAAGATCCCGTATCGCGATCTCTGCTTCCTCGGCGCCAAACCGCAGGTCGAAGCCGACGCCTACATCGACGACGCACCGCACAACATCGAGCAGCTGCGGGCGGCCGGCAACACGGTCATCACCTTCGAGCAGCCGTACAACCGAGACCTCGACGGCGACCCACGTGCACAGTCGTGGGCCGACGTCGAGGAGATCGTGATGCGGCTCGTCACCGAACACACGGGCCGCTTCGAGTCGCAGCTCCCCGGCTTCGACGCCGGCAGCGACCGCATCGACAAACGACGCGGCTGATCGGCCGCCGATCGGTCAGCGGTTGGCGGCGAACGACGTGGCGGTGCCGACGAAGATGCAGTCCGAATCGGCGTAGTTGACACCGATCGCCAACGTCTCGGTGTCGATCGCCACGTATTCGCCCGACGCCGTGAGGACGTACCCGGAGTCGATGTCCTGCCCGACTTCGGTGTGCCCCGGGCTGGCCGAGATACTGGCGATCACGCGGTCGTCGGCGTCGGTATCGGGGAAGAGGAAGTCGTCGTCGCCACCGTCGAAGTCGTCCTCGTCGGCGCCGAGGATCACGTCGTCGATCTCGGTGGTCGCGCCGAGGAGGCGTGCCTCGATGTCGTTGTCGGCTTGCGTGCGGCAATCGGCTTCGAGCGAGATCGGACCGTTGCTCACGAGTGCCACACGTTCACCGACCGACAGCCGGACGGAGAAGGGTGCGTTCAGCGACTCGACGGCCGAGACGCGCTGGTCGAGCTCGTCGAGTGATGTGTCGGTGAAGTAGCCGTTGACGTCGACGATCACGTCGACGTCGCCGGCGAGGTTGAACAACGAGAAGCTGCCGTCGTCGGCGAGCTTGGTCGTGACGGCATTTGGCGTCGCCGGCTGGCCCGGCATCGGGTTGAGGCTCGACGCTTCCGGCATCGGGCCGCCCGGCCAGATCGTGAGGTGGGTCGGTGCGGTGGCGCCGATCGCGGTCACGTTCAGCGAGAGTGCGACGGCTTCGGTCGGGAGGGAACACTCACCGTTCGTGCCGTGGGCCGCGAACACCTGGGTCTCGGCGGCGGTCAACGCGTCGGCGGTGCCGACCTGGGAGTCTGATCGGGTGTCGGCGAGTCGGCAGTTCGTGATCGGGACGAACGTCGAGTCGGCGTCGCCCGGAGCGGCGTCGACACGCCACGCCTGGGTGGCGAGTCCGGTCGCGGCGAGGGCGATCGCTGCGGCGCTGGTGCCGAGAGCGGCGTTGCGAAGGGAGAAGAACATGGCTTGGGCTCCTGTGACTGTCCGTTGGATGACAGCTCACGAGCCTGTCGACGAGTTCTGAGGACGATCTCACGGAACGCCGGTGGTTCGCTGAGCGTCAGGTGTTCTGGGCGTGTTGGAAGCCGAAGCGGCCCTTGATGCAGAGGTTGCCGTGGGTGATGGGGGAGTCGGGCGGCGAGGTCACCTTGACGATCGTGCCGTCCTGGACGTGCAACTCGAGATTGCAGCCGACGCCGCAGAACGCGCACACCGTCTCGGTGACCGTCTGGTCGTCTTCCCGCCAGGTGCCGGCGGCCCGCATGTCGAATTCGGTCGTGAACATCAGGGCGCCGGTCGGGCAGACCTGGATGCAGTTGCCGCAGTACACGCACGCCGAGTCGGGGAGCGACACGTCGTTCTCGGTCGAGATGTGGCTGGCGAACCCGCGACCGGCGACGTCGATCACGAAGCTGTGCTGCCACTGGTCGCCGCAGGCGTCGACGCACTGGTAGCACAGGATGCACTTCGAGTAGTCGCGCACGTACAGGTCGTTGTCGACCTTCACCGGCTGGGCGACGGTGGCGGCGTCGGCGCCGTAGCGGCCCGGGGCGGCGCCGTACTCGGCGTTCCACTCCTCGACGCCGTCGGTCAGCGACAGGTCGACCGACGAACCCAGGAACTCGAGCACCATCTTGCGGGCGTGGTCGACCCGCTCGGAACGTGTGCGGACGACCATGTCGGGTTCGACCGGTCGTGAGCACGACGGCACCAGCGTGCGCGACCCCTCGACCTCGACCATGCAGACACGGCAGGCGTTCTTCGGCGTGATCGTCTCGCCGTAGCAGAGTGTCGGGATGCCGCTCTCGGAGCGGCCACCCGCGGCCTGCAGGATCGTGGTGCCGGTCGGCACCGTCACCTCACGGCCGTCGATCGTCAGGGTGACCGGCGTGTCGGTTGTTCCGGTCATCGCAGTGCCCCCAGTCGAACGACCGCCGACTCGATCGCGTTGTAGGCGGTCTGGCCGAGTCCGCAGATGCTGGCGTCACGCATCGCCACGCCGATCTCGTGGAGGAGCGCCCGGTCGAGGTCGCGGTCGCCGCCGGCCAGGATCCGCTCGATCGCTTCTTCCTGCCGAACGGTCCCGACCCGGCACGGGACGCATTGGCCGCACGATTCGTCCCGGAAGAACGCGGCGATGCGGCGGACGAGGTCGTCGATCGGCGTGTGTTGGTCGATCACCATCACGACGCCGGACCCGAGTGACAGGCCGGCGGCCCGCACGTCGTCGGGGGCGAGGACGAGGTCGAGGTCGTCGGGGCCGACGAAGTTGCCGGCGGCGCCACCGAGCAGCACGGCGCGCACCTCGGAGCCGTCGCGCATCCCGCCCGCGAGTTCGATCAGCCCGCCCAGCGTCTCGCCGTACGGCACCTCGTAGACGCCGGGTTGCCGCACGGCTCCCGACAGGCAGAAGAGCCGGTGTTCGGTCGCGTGCCCGTCGAGCAGTACGTACGGCACGTTCATCAACGTCTCGACGTTGTTGACCACCGTCGGCTTGCCGAACAGACCGGCCTGGAACGGGAACGGCGGCTTGTTGCGCGGCTCGCCCCGGTAGCCCTCGATCGAGTTGAAGATCGCCGTCTCCTCGCCGCAGATGTAGGCCCCCGCACCCCGCACGAGGGTGAGATCGAACCCGGTGTCGCCGCCGAGGAGCCCACGGTCGCGACAGGCATCGAGCGCCGCCTCGAGCGTGAGCCGGGCACGTGGGTACTCGCCGCGGATGTAGATGTAGCCCTGCTCGCACCCGGTGACGAAGGCGGCGATGCACAACGACTCGATCAGGGTGAACGGGTCGTTCTCGATCAGAGTGCGGTCCTTGAACGTGCCGGGTTCGGACTCGTCGGCGTTGCACACCAGGTAGTGCGGCGTCGTGTCCTGCGTGCGGACCGCGTCCCACTTCCGGGCCGTCGGGAAGCCGGCGCCACCGCGGCCGACCAGTTCGGACTCGGCGACCGCAGCGATCACCGCTTCCGGACCCATCTCGCGTGCCAGGCGCAGTGCCTCGAAACCGCGATCGTCGAGAAACGCGTCCAGGTCGAGCGGATCGATCCGGCCCACCCGATGCAGGAGGACGAGGCCGTCGCTGCCGGCCTGGGGCACGGCGGCGGCCGGGTGCGCCTCCGGACCGGGCATGGCGCCCTCGGCGAACCGTTCGACGTCGACCGGCGTCACCCGGCCGGCAACGGCGTGCTGCACCGGCGAGCCCGCCTCGATCACGAATGCAGCGGGTGCCCGCTCGCACATGCCGAGGCACGGCGACGGGTGCACGCCGACGGGGAGATCGGGCTCCGTCAGCCCGCCCGCTGATCGACAGGCGAGATCGACACAGGCGTGCACCTGGTGCCCGGGCCGTTCGGTGGGGGAGAAGAGCGAGTAGAACGTCGCGACGCCGTACACCTCGGCGGGGCCGAGGTCGAGCCGTTCGGCGATGTGGTCGATCGCCTCCTGACTGAGCCAGCCGATGCGGTCGTTGACCGCGTGCAGCGTCGGCAAGAGCAGGTGACGGCGCGAGCGGAGCGCATGGCCCCCGACGCCGTCGTGGTCGCCGCGTTGGGGCGCCGGGCCGAGCACCGTCTCGATCGCCAACTGCTCCTCGAGCGTCGGCGGCACCCCGCGGGTCACGACGTCCATACGCCGTTCCTACTCGCCCGCCACCGGCGACGCCACATCGATCCGGTCGATCCGGACCGCGGCGGCCTTGAACTCGGCGGTGCCGGCCTTGGGGTCGGTCGCGTCGATCGTGAGCTGGTTGACGTCGACCTCGTCGGGGAAGTGGAACGTCATGAACACCAGCCCCGCGCGCAGGTTGGGATCGATGCGCACCGGCGCCTCGACCGACCCGCGGCGTGAGGTGATCCGTACGATCTCGCCGTCGGCGATGCCGAGCCGGTCGGCGTCGGCGGGGGAGACGTCGACCGTCTCGCCGAGCCGGTTCGGGCTGCGGTAACCGCCCGACTGGACGCCGGTGTTGTACGAGTCGAGCCGTCGGCCGGTCGTGAGCCGCAGCGGGTACTCGTCGTCGAGGGCCTCGACCGGCGGGTCGTGCTCGACGACGCTGAACGGTGCCGGTCGCCCGCGGTCGGCAGGGTCGTCGGCCCACAGCCGGCCGTGCAGGTACGGCGGCTCGATGGTGTCGTCGGTGAAGCACGGCCACTGGATGCCCCCGAGTTCCTCGAGCCGCGCCCACGACATGCCGGCGTGCATCGGCGACAGTCGCCGCAACTCGTCCCAGATCTGCTCGTGTCGGTCGTAGGCCCAGTCGTGACCGAGTCGGCGGGCGAGTTCGACCAGGATGTCGACGTCGTCGCGTGCCTCGCCGGGCGGGTCGATCGCCTTGCGGACGCGCTGCACGCGCCGTTCGGAGTTGGTGACGGTGCCCTCGGATTCGCACCACGACGCCGAACCAGGCAACACGACGTCGGCGAGTTCGGCCGTCTTCGTGAGGTAGATGTCGAGGACGACCAGGTGGTCGCGGCTCGAGAGCAACTCGATCGCCTTACTCACGTCGGCTTCGGACTGAGCCGGGTTCTCGCCGATGACGAACAGCGAGCGCAACTCGTCGCGTTCCATCGCCTCGAACATCTCGGTGAGGTGGAGCCCGTCGGCGGCCGGGACGGTGGCGCCCCACTCGGCGTCGAACTTCGCTCGAGCCTCGTCGTCGGTGACGTCCTGGAACCCGGGCAGCTTGTTCGGGAGCGCACCCATGTCGCCGCCGCCCTGGACGTTGTTCTGGCCGCGCAGCGGTGTGAGGCCGGCGCCGTAGCGGCCGACCTGGCCGGTGAGCAATGCGAGGTTGCAGAGCGCGAGCACGTTGTCGACGCCGTTGTGGTGTTCGGTGATGCCGAGTGTCCAGCACAGCTGCGCGGCGTTCGCCGTGGCGTACGCGTGCGCGAGTTCGCGAATCGCGTCGGCCGGTACGCCGGTGACCGCTTCGCCGCGTTCGAGGGTCCACGGTTCGACCGACGCCGCGTAGTCGTCGAATCCGGTCGTGGCGCGCTCGATGAACTCGGCGTGGGCGAGTCCGGCGTGGATGATCTCGCGGGCGACCGTGTGCGCCAACGCGATGTCGGTGCCCACATGCAATCCGAGCCAGCGGTCGGCGAACTGCGCGGTCTCACTCCGGCGCGGGTCGACCGAGTAGAGCTTCGCGCCGCGTTCGATCGCGGTGAGGACGTGATGGAAGAAGATCGGGTGCGCGTTGCGCGCGTTCGATCCCCACATGACGATCAGGTCGGCGTCTTCCGCCTCCTGGTACGACGACGTGCCGCCGCCCGCTCCGAACACTGTGGCCAGACCGACCACGGAGGGAGCGTGTCAAGTGCGGTTACACGAGTCGATGTTGTTGGTGTCGAGCGCGGTGCGTGCGAGCTTCTGGGCGACGAAGTTCATCTCGTTCGTCGACTTCGAGCACGAGAACATGCCGATCGCCTCACCACCGAACTCGTCGAGCGTTCGCCGGAACCCGGCGGCCGCACGGTCGAGTGCTTCGTCCCACGACGCCGGGCGGAGGATGCCGCCGTCGCGAACCAGTGGCTGGGTCAAACGCTGCTGGGGCCGGAAGCGGTGGGGGCGATGCGGGTGGCGTGCCATGAGAACGACTGTACCCGCGGGCCGTTCGGCCCTTCCGGAGGGGCGTGCACCGGACGGATGCTCGATCGTGCGAGCATGGCCAGTCCGTGTGACGCCCGAAGGGACCCCGACATGACGCTGCCCCCCGATCTCGACATCGCCCGATCCGTGACACCCGAGCCGATCCGCTCGATCGCCGCCGGCATGGGGCTCGACGACGATCTGCTCCGGCCGTACGGCGACGACGTCGCGAAGATCGACCTCGCGGCCATCGATCGGCTCGCCGACCGGCCGAAGGCCAAGTACGTCGTCGTCACGGCGATCACGCCGACGCCGCTCGGGGAGGGGAAGACGACGACCGCGGTCGGCCTCGGGCAGGCCATGTCGCACATCGGCAAGCGGGCGACGCTCTCGCTCCGGCAGCCGTCGATGGGTCCGACGTTCGGCATCAAGGGCGGGGCGGCCGGCGGTGGCTACAGCCAGGTGATCCCCATGGAGTTGCTGAACCTGCACCTGACCGGCGACTTCCACGCCGTGACCGCCGCCCACAACCTGCTGGCGGCGATGGTCGACAACCATCTCCACCACGGCAACGAACTCGAACTGGCACTCGACGACATCACGTGGCGTCGAGTGCTCGACGTCAACGACCGCGCGTTGCGCAACATCGTGATCGGCCTCGGCGGCAAGGTCGACGGTGTTCCGCGCCAGACCGGGTTCGACATCACGGCGGCGTCCGAGGTGATGGCGCTGCTGGCCCTGGCGACGTCGGCCGACGATCTGCGCGAGCGACTCGGCCGCATCGTGGTCGGCTACGACCGCTCGGGCGCACCGGTCACCGCAGAGCAACTCCAGGCCGCCGGGTCGATGGCGGTCATCCTCCGTGACGCACTGGCGCCGAATCTGATGCAGACGCTCGAGCACACACCCGTGATCGTGCACACCGGCCCGTTCGGCAACATCGCGACGGGCAACTCGTCGGTCATCGGCGACCTGATCGGCATCCGCACCGGCGAATACCTGATCACGGAGGCCGGGTTCGGTGCCGACATGGGTGCCGAGCGGTTCTTCAACATCAAGTGCCGGACGTCCGGGCTCGTCCCCGACGCGGCGGTCGTCGTCGCGACGATCCGGGCGCTGAAGGCCCACTCCGGCAACTACCGCATCGTGGCCGGCCGTCCGTTGCCCGACGACTTGTTCGCCGAGCGCCCGAGCGACGTCGAGGCGGGCGCCGCGAACCTGCGCAAGCAGATCGAGAACGTCAAGGCCCACGGCATCACGCCGGTCGTCGCGATCAACGCGTTCCCGACCGACCACCCGTCGGAGCACGAGGTGGTGCGGCGACTCGCCGAGTCGATGGGCGTGCGCGCCGAGGTGTGCACCAACGTCGTCGACGGCGGCGCCGGTGCGAAGGCGCTCGCCGAGGCGGTCGTCGAGGCCTGCGACGAGCCGAGCGATTTCCGGTTCCTCTACGAGTCGTCCGACTCCCTGAAGACGAAGATCGAGAAGGTGGCGACGCGCATCTACGGCGCCGAGCGGGTCGAGTACACCGGACCGGCCAGTCGGCAGATCGCCACGTACGAACAGAACGGGTTCGGCGACCTGCCCGTGTGCATCGCCAAGACCCATCTCTCGATCTCGGGTGACGCCTCGCTGAAGGGTGCACCCACGGGACACACCCTCCAGGTACGCGAAGTGCGGGCCTCGGTGGGGGCCGGGTTCGTGTACCCCATCTGCGGCAACATGAGCACGATGCCGGGCCTGTCGAAGGAACCCGCCGCCACCCGCATCGATCTCGACGACGACGGCCAGATCGTCGGCCTGTCGTGACCACTCCCGCCCGCTAGGTTCGGGGCTCGTGACCGACAGCTTCGAACGTACGGCCGGTGGGGCGATCCTGCTCGACGGCAACCGGCTCCGCGACGAGATCGTCGCCGACATCCGTGATCGGCTCGAAGGCCTCGGCAGCCCGAACGTGTGCCTCGCGACCGTGCTCGTCGGTGGCGACAAGCCGAGCCGGATCTACGTCCGGATGAAGCAGCGCAAGGCCGAAGAGGCCGGGATGAACTCCCGGCACGTCGAGATCCCCGAGACCGCATCCCAGGCCGAGGTCGAAGCCGCCGTCCAGGAACTCGTCGACGACCCCGACGTGCACGGCATCCTCGTGCAGCTCCCGTTGCCCGACGGGTTCGACCCCGAGCCAGTGCTGGCGCTGATCCCGCCCGAGAAGGACGTCGACGGACTCACCGAACGGTCGATGGGTCGACTCGTCCGCGGCCTGCCCGGCCACGTGCCGTGCACCCCGCTCGGCGTGATGCGGCTGATGGAACGGTACGGCGTCGAGACGTCGGGCAAGCGGGCGGTCGTCGTCGGCCGTTCGACCCTCGTCGGTCTACCCCAGCTCCTGCTGCTCGGCCGCAAGGGCGTCGATGCCACCGTGACCCTGGCCCACTCGCGCACCGCCGACATGGTCGCCGTGTGCCGCGAGGCCGACATCATCGTCGCCGCCGCCGGTCAGGCCCGGATGATCACCGCCGAGCACGTCAAGCCGGGCGCCGCCGTCCTCGACGTCGGGGTGTCGCGCAGCGAGGCCGGCATCGTCGGCGACGTCGACTTCGATGCGGTGCAAGCGGTCGCCGGTGCCATCACCCCGATGCCGGGCGGCACCGGCCCGATGACCATCGGCTGCCTCCTCGAGAACACCGTCGCCGCCGCCCGCATGCTCGGCGCCCTGCCGTCGGACGGGTAGACCTCCAGAAGGGGTCAGGCACCTTCTGGCGCTACGGCTGTTGCGTCCCTCCACCTGTCGTGCCAGAAGGTGCCTGACCCCTTCTGCGGCGGGGGGTGCGGGTGGTGCGGCGCAGGCGGCGGCCCATGCTGGCAACGGTGGCGGGCACGTAGAGGGCGCGCTCGGTGAGCGCGACGTCGTTCCACGGCTTGGCGCGCACGCCCGCCGGAGCCTGGGCGACGCGGGCCGCGAGGTACAGGGCGATCGCCAGATGGGCGATCAGCACGGTCCAGACGTAGCCGTCGTCGCCGACGACGCCCATGATCGTCGAGGCGATGAGCGGGCCGGCGAACGCACCGGCGCCGTAGACGACGACGAGCTGTGCGGCCACCGCGGTGAGCCGCGCGGCGGGCACCCAGTCGTTCGTGTAGGCGCCAGCGATGGAATAGAGCGGGTAGGTGGTCCCGCCGATGAGCACCATCGCGGCGAGGCCGACGACGTTGTCGGCACCGGCGACGAGGAGCCCGGCGGCGCCCGCGGCGGCGACGGCAGCGCTCGCTGCACCGACGACGCGGCGGTCGATCCGGTCGGATGCGCCGGCGATCGGGATCTGCAACAGCAGGCTCCCGAGCGTCGGCATCGTCACGAACACGCCGACCTCGGCGGCGCTCAGACCGACCCGGGCGCCGTACACGGCGCCGAGGCCGATGAAGGCGCCATGGGCGATCCCGACGAGCAGGGAGGTGATGACGCCGGTGGGAACGAGCCGGAACAGCTCGCGCAGCGTCATCTTCTGGCTGCTGAGGTGGAGCGGGGGAGCGGCGGCGGCCGACAGCGAGACCGGTGTGACCGCCACCGAGATCAGGATCGCGGCGACCGCGAAGATCGTCAGGGTGGCGGGATCGAACACGCCGACCCCGAGCTGACCGACGCCGTACGGGACGACGGTCACGAGGGTGTAGAAGCCCAGGACGCGCGCTCGCTGGTCGTTGGTGACGATCTGGTTGAGCCACGACTCGGCGACGACGTACTGGCCGGCGAGACAGGCGCCGGCCAGCATCCGCAGTGCGATCCAGGCGGCCGGGTGGACCACCATGCCGCTGACGAGGATGACGACGGTCAGCATCGCGGCGAGCGCCGTGTAGACGCGGATGTGGCCGACCGTGGTGAGCACGTACAGCGCGGCACGCGACCCGAGCAGGAACCCGAGGTAGTACCCGGCGCTCATGGCGCCGATCGCGACCGTGGGGAAGCCTTCGCCCTCGGCCCGGATGCCGACGGTGGTCGCGAACAGCCCGGCGCCGGCGACCATCACGCCGAGACCGACGAACAGCGCCCACGTGGCCCAGACGAGCGACCCCCTGATCGGTCCTCCTGTGTCGCCGGTCGGATCGTCGACCGGTGCGACGAACTGCTCGACCACCGGCGCCTCGCTCACGCCGCGTGAGGCTAGCGGTGCGAACCCGACGCCCCCGCCGCGATCAGGCGGGGATGTCGCGGCGACGGTATGCCACGGCGCCCACGCCGAGCAATGCGGCGGCGACCGCGGTGAGCCCGGCGACGGACGCTGCCGACAGCGTCTCGACCGGCACGGCGGCGACGTGGTCGAACGGCGAGATGCCGAGCACCCAGCCGGGCAGATCGAGCAGGGTCCCGAAGAAGGAGACGACGAACGTCACCATCAACATCGCCCATGCGGCTACCGAGAACTTCGGGACGACGCCGACCACGAGTGCCGGCACCCCCGCCATCACGAGCACAGCCGGCAGGTAGGCGAGCACCGCAGCGAATCCGTCGCCGAGCAGGGCACCGTCGCCCATCACCGCAGCGGCGCTCGCACCGAGCACGACGCCCGACAGCACGAGCACGGCGACGGCGCCGCCGACAGCGACGGCGAGGTGCCCCAGCCAGTAGCGCCAGCGCGAGGTGGCGGTCGCCAGCACCGGCTCGGTGCGCTCGCGGGTCTCCTCCGAACGCAGGCGGAGGACCGACTGGATCACGTAGCCGCTGCCGATCAGCGCCGTCACCTGCGCCGACGTGGCGAGGTACGACGACGTGATGTCGCCGATGTCGCCGCCCGACTGGGTGAAGAAGTCCTCCAGTTGCGGGTTGTCGTCGATGAACGACTCGATCGCCGACGTCAGACCGCCGTAGACGAGGGCGAGCGCAGCGGTGCCGCCGGCCCAGGCGGCCACCGAGCCGCGTTGGAGCCGGAGCGCGAGTGCGAACGGGGAGGCGAAGCGGGGTGCGGCGCGGTCGGCCCCGGCCTTGGGCGCGACGAGGCCGGCGCCGAGGTCGCGATGGTCTTCGAGCTTCGTGGCCGCGACGAAGAGGACGGCCGTGACGCCGAACGAGATCAGGAACGGCCACCACCGCTCGTCGGCGAACGGGCGGGTCTGCTGACTCCACCCGATCGGGGACAGCCACGACAGCGCGTTGTCGCCCGCATCGCCGATCGCGCGGAGGATGAACGAGGCGCCCAGCACCAGGCCGGCGACCCCGTTGGCGACCCGCGGGTTCTCGCTCATCTGTGCGGTGACGAGGGTGACCGCCATGAACACGGCACCGACGGCGGTGTACCCGAGGCCGAAGCAGACCGACCCGGCGGTGGGGAGCCCGAGGACCACCAGCGCGCCTGCGGTCAGGACGCCGACGGCGAGACACATCGCACCGACGACGACGCCTGCCGCCAACGTGGGGGCGTGGCGACCGACGGGCAGCGACCGGACGAGTTCGAGTCGGCCGGCCTCCTCTTCGGTCCGGGTGAGTCGACCGGTCTGGAGCAGCGCCATGAGCCCGACGAGGACCAGACCCGGTGCGCCGATCTGGAAGGCGATCTGGCCGCCGACCGTGTCGAGACCGTACGGCGGGCCCTGGAAGGCGACGATCGCCGGGTTGTCGGAGCTGGCGGCGGCGGCGTCGAGGTCGGCTTGGGTCGGGAACAGCGCCTTCACGCTCTGGGCCGACACGCCGACCATCGCGGTGATGCCGGCGATCCACACCCCGATCCGGATCCGATCGCGCCGCAGGTTGGCACGGACGAGCCCGATCGCGCCTTCCCGGTGTGACGGCCCGCTCACGGCTGCAGATCGTCGCCGTCGGGCGCCGTGCCCGGTTCGTCGTAGTGACGGAGGAACAGCTCCTCCAACGTCGGCGGGCTGCACGTGAGCGACAGCACCCCTCCGGCGGTCAGGACGTCGAGTGCGGCGGGCAGCCGTGCGTTGTCGACCTCGAAGCGGAGGTGGCCGTGCTCGGTCCGGACGTCGCGGACGCCGTCGACGTCGGCCACGTCGACGTCGCGCTCGGTGCGGACCGAGACCGAGGTGTGGCTCGTGCGGCGGAGGTCGTCGAGCGTGCCCGACTCGACCGTCCGGCCGGCCCGGATGATGCTCACCCGCTCGCAGAGCGCCTCCACCTCGGCCAGGATGTGGCTCGACAGCAGCACCGTCCGGCCCTCGTCGACGGCCTCCTTGATGCACTCCTGGAACACCGACTCCATCAGGGGGTCGAGCCCGGACGTCGGCTCGTCGAGCACGAGCAGCTCGGTGCGCGACGCCAACGCCGCGACCAGACCGACCTTCTGACGGTTGCCCTTCGAATAGGTGCGTGCCTTCTTCGTGGGGTCGAGCTCGAACCGGTCGATCAGCTCGCCTCGTCGAGCCTCGTCGAGGTCGCCGCGGAGGCGACCGAGCAGGTCGATGATCTCGCCGCCGGTCAGCTTCGGCCACAGGTTCACGTCACCGGGGACGTAGGCGAGGCGACGGTGGAGTTCGACGGCGTCGGCCCACGGGTCGCCGCCGAGCAGGCGGACCGTGCCGCCGTCGTGGCGGAGCATGCCGAGCAGCACACGAATGGTGGTCGACTTGCCCGAGCCGTTCGGGCCGAGGAACCCGTGCACCTCGCCTCGTCGGACGTGGAGGTCGAGTCCGTCGAGCGCCCGGAACGAACCGAACTGCTTGACGAGCCCCTCGACCTCGATCGCCATCTCGTCCATGTGCGCCACGTCCTCCCGTGTCGAACCGATCCGTCGTGGATGTCGGCACCGTACCGCGCCCGCGGTGGCGGTCAGGGTTTCCGGCAGACGTAGTAGTTGTTCGACGGGTCGTACGGGAGGCTGTGCACGGCGATGTCGGTGAAGCCCGACTCGGCGAACAATTCCTTGGCCCGGTGGACACCCCACATCGCGCCGAGCCCTTCGCCGTCGTAGGCGAGCGACACGGTCATGCAGTGCTGGCAGGACACGCCGTACATGAACGACCCCATCGGGTGGTCGAGGTTCTCGCCGACGTGGCTCGAGGCCCGGATGTCGGCGCACAACCAGTGGCCGCCGGGCGCGAGCGATCGGAAGATGCCGTCGACCATCCGTTTCGGATGGGCCTGGTCGTGGACCGCGTCGAACGTGGTGATGAAGTCGTACCGATGGTCGTCGCCGAGGTCGGCGGCGTCGGCGGCGAGGAACGTGGCGTTGGACAGGCCCCACTCGGCGGCCTCGGCCCGGCCGACGTCGAGTGCGGTGTCGGAGAAGTCGATCCCGAGGAAGGTGGAGCGCGGGAACGCCCGGGCCATCAGGTTGACGGCGTGACCTCGACCGCACCCGACGTCGGCCACGGCGACGCCGTGTTCGAGCAGTTCGACGACGCCCGGGACGAGGGGCAGGATCGTGCCGACGAGCAGCGCATCGAAGCGTTGTCCGCTCGACTCGGCCATCACGGCGTGGAACCGGTCGAACGACTCGTACGGGACGCCGCCGCCGTGCTGGAAGCACTCGACCAGCTCGTCCTCGACGGCTGCGCACAACGAGATGTACTGGGCGTACGACGCCATGTTCGCCATGCCCGCCGCCCGGGTCGTGAACGCGGCGTGTTCGGGCGGGAGCCGGTAGCCATCGGTCTTCGGGTCGTACTCGACGATCCGTGCGACGGTCATCGCGTCGAGCCACTCGCGGACGTACCGCTCGTGCAGCCCGGCGAGGTCGGCGACCTCCGTCGAGGACGCACAGCGGCCGTCGAGGCGTGCCATCGTGTCGAACAAGCCGACACGGTGGCCGATGCCGATCATCGTGGCGGCCATGCCGTGGTTCAAGATGATGCGCATCTCGTCGAGGAACGCGGTGGCGCGGTCGTTGTCGAACGGGGTCCCCATGCAGCGACGGTATCCGGCGGTGTCGTGCGACGCAGGATCGTGACCGGATCGGCGGCGGCTGCCAGACTCGATCGCCATGGTCGACCCCTTGCAGCAGTTCCGACTCGACGGGAAGGTCGCGATCGTCACGGGCGCGTCATCCGGACTCGGCGAACACTTCGCCCGAGTGCTGCACGCGGTCGGCGCCACCGTCGTCGTCACGGCCCGGCGCGCCGAGCGGCTCGACGGGTTGGTGGCCGAACTCCCCGGCGCCGTCGCCATCGCCGCCGACGTGAGCGATGCCGACGCGCGTGAGCGGCTCGTCGCCGAGACGCTCGAACGCGTCGGACGGATCGACGTCCTCGTCAACAACGCCGGGATCAGCGAGGTGATCGGCATCGAACAGGAGTCGCTCGACACGTTCCGCTCGGTGCTCGAGGTCAACACGACCGCGGTGTGGCATCTGACCAAGCTCTGCGTCCCGCACATGACCGAGCGCGGCAGCGGATCGATCGTCAACGTGGCGTCGATGCTCGGACACGTCGGCTCGGCGCCGATCAAGCAGGCCAACTACTGCGCGAGCAAGGGCGCCGTCGTGAACCTCACCCGCGAGCTGGCGCTCCAGCTCGGTCGCAAGGGCGTGCGTGTCAACGCGCTGTGCCCCGGCTACTTCCCGTCGGAGATGACGGCCGGGATGGAGAGCGACGAGGGCAGCGTGCGGTACATCCAGACGTACGGCGGGATGCCCCGGATGGGCGAGCCGCACGAACTCGACGGTGCGCTGCTCCTCCTCGCCACCGACGCCGGTTCGTACGTGAACGGTCACTCGCTGCTCGTCGACGGCGGCTTCACGGCCCGCTGAGCGGGTCCTGAACCCCCGGTCAAGCCGCGCGACGAACCTGCCGATGATCTGACACGATGGAGACGATGTCGGACACGGCCACGATCGACGCGGGCACTGCCGCACGGGTGGCCGACGTCGCCGACGGCGTCCGGACGTCGATCGAGCGGGTCATCGCCGGACGGACCGACGCGATCGACACGGTCCTGGCCTGTCTGTTGGCCCGCGGCCACCTGCTCATCGAGGACATCCCCGGTGTCGGCAAGACCCTGCTCGCGCAGGCGCTGGCCGCGTCGATCGGCGGATCGTTCCACCGGATCCAGGGCACCCCCGACCTGCTCCCCGGTGACGTCACCGGCACGATGGTGCCGCACGGCGACGAGTTCGAGTTGCGGTTCCGGCCCGGTCCGATCTTTTCGAACGTGGTCGTCTTCGACGAACTCAACCGGGCCAACCCGCGCACCCAGTCGGCGTTGCTCGAAGCGACCGAAGAGGGGTCGGTCACCGTCGACGGCACCACGCGCGAACTGCCGCACCCGTTCGTCCTGGTCGCCACCCAGAACCCGGTCGAGATGGCGGGCACGTACCCGCTCGGCGAAGGCGCGCTCGATCGCTTCGCCGCTGTCGTCACGCCCGGCCGGGCGAGCGCGGACGACGAGGTCGAGGTTCTGACCGGCCGTCGCGGTCGGAGCCGGCTGTCGTCGATCGAACCGGTCGTCGACATCGGCGACATCACCGCCGCGCAGGAGGCGGTCGGCGGCGTGTTCATCGCCGACCAGATCGCCCGCTGGATCGTCGACCTCTTGGCCGCCACCCGCACGCACGCCCGCGTCCGTCTCGGTGCGTCGACGCGTGGTGGCGTGGCGTTGGTCGCCCTCGCCAAGGCGCGCGCCGCGATCGACGGCCGCCACTACGTCGTCCCCGACGATGTCGCGGCCCTGGCCGTGCCGGCACTGGCCCATCGGGTGATCGTCGCCAACGCCGCCGGCTCGGTCGACGCCGGACGTGAGGTGGTCACCGAATGCGTGCAGCGGGTCCCGGCACCACGGGCGTGAGCCTGCGTCGCCCGCTCGGGGTCTCGGCCGGCGTCGTCGGCCTCGTGCTCGCCTGGCTCGGCGGGGTCGCGATCGTGCAGCTCACCGGCGCCGTCGCCGTGTTGATCGTGCTGGCGGCGACCTCGGTCGGGGCGGCCATCGCCGCGGTGGTCGGGTGGTGGTCACTCGGATCGATCCGGATCGGGGCGCCCTCGGCACCCGCGCTGGTCGAGCGTGATGCGTCGTTCCCGATCGAACTGCCGATCGCGAGTCGCCGACGGGTCTGGGTCGAACTCCGGCGCGGTACGGAGGTGATCGCCTCGGGATGGACCGACGACGACCGCTTCGTCGGCACGGCGGCGACCGAGCGGCGCGGGGTGATCGATCGGATCGAGGTGCGAGTCCGGGCCACCGATCCGCTGGGACTGTTGTGGTGGGGTCGGACGAGCGAGATCGCCACCGATCCGATCGCGGTCGCCGAGCCGGTCAACGACGGACGTGCGGTCGTCCAACGGTCGAATCGGTCCGGCGGCGGTGAGCGTGCCGGACGAGCGGGTGCCGTTGCGGGCGAGATCGACGGGGTCCGCCCATGGCGCGACGGCGACAGCGACAAGTGGGTGCACTGGGCGTCGACACTCCGTGCCGGCGAACTCGTGGTGCACGACCGTCGGCAGGACGCGGACGAGTCGTGGCTCGTCGTCGCCCGCGACCACCTACCCGACCCCGACGCCGAGGCCGGAGCGGTCCGCAACGCGCTCGAGGCCGGCCTGCGACGCGGCGCCGTCGTCGCCGTCGAGGTCGGGGGCGGCGAGCCGGTCGCCATCTCCAGCGGTGACGAGGCGGCACGGTGGTCCGCGACCGTCGACCTCGGGACGCCGTCGACGGCCGGCGAACGACGCCGGTGGTTCGAATACGGCAGCCCGGAGCCGGAGACGCGATCGACCTTCCGGGCCCGCTGGTGGGCTGTCGGTTCGACGGCGATCTCGCTCGTCCTGCTCGCCGGTGTGTTGCACGCCGGGCCACTGATGTACGTCCTGATCGCGGTCGGCACGGTCGCCGGCGCCGTCGTGTCCGGTCGGGCGCTCGTCGACGACGGGCCGGTCCCGACCTGGTTACGGGGTGTGGTCGGTGTCGGATCGATCACGGCGCTGCTGCTGGTGGTCGCGTCGAGCGGTCGTGTCGACGGTCTGCTCGAGTTCTTGTCCGGTCCGCTCCCGCAGGTCCTGATCGTGCTGGTGGTGCTCCACGGCTTCGAGTGCCGCGACCGACGATCGGTCCGGGTCGCGCTCGGCGTCTCGGCCGTGGTCGTGATGTACGC
Source organism: Ilumatobacter sp. (assembly GCA_020439405.1). GTDB lineage: Bacteria > Actinomycetota > Acidimicrobiia > Acidimicrobiales > Ilumatobacteraceae > Ilumatobacter. The sequence goes on from JAGQSS010000010.1 coordinate 25,824, forward strand.
GTCGGCGTTCCGGGTCGACGACCGCCTCGTCTGGTGGCTCGCCGCCTGGGGCGTCGTCACGTCGATCGCGCTCGCGACGCTCTTGGCCCGGCCCGCTCCGTTCCGAGGTACGACGCCCTGGCGGGTCGGTGTCGCCGTGGCCGTCGGCGCCGCGGTGACGCTCGGACTGCTCGCGATCGTGCCCGTGCCGTCCGGCCCCGCCGTGCTGGCATTGCCGTCGTTGCTCGAGGGAGAGACCGACGTACCGGTCCCGGGCGCCGTCGTCGACGGCGACGGCGAGGTCCGGGACGACGGCGCGGCCGACAGCGACGGCGACCGCGCGCCGGCCGGCTCGCCGGGTGGGTATGCCGGCTTCTCGGAGACGATGGACACGTCGGTCCGCGGCGCGTTGTCGGACGACATCGTGATGCGGGTCCGTGCACCCGAGCCCGCCTTCTGGCGTGGCCAGACGTTCGACACGTTCGACGGCCGCCGTTGGTATGCCGACGACGACTTCGGTCGCCGGTATGACGGGCCGGTGATCGATGTGCCGTCGACCGCCGGGCAGATCCGCGTCGCCCCCGACGTCGACGTCGACGAGTTCGTGCAGACGTACTACTTCGAGGACGAACTGCCGAACGTCGTCTTCCACGCGGAGCGGCCGGTCCGACTGTTCATCGAGGCCGACGTGTACGTCCGCCCCGACGGCGCCATTCGGGCCGCGACGACGCTGCCCGAGGGGTCGGTGTACACGGTCGTGTCGTCGAGAGCGCGGGTCGACGCCGCCCGATTGCAGCAGCAGGGCCACATCGGCGAGCGGCTGACGCCGTTCGGGAAGGATGCCCTGGCCGACTACCTCGCCGTTCCGGAGAGCACCACGGCCGAGACGGTCGCGCTGGCCGATCGCCTGGCGGCGGGTGCGACGAACACGTTCGACGTCGTGACGAACTACGAGGCCTGGCTCGCCGCCAACGTCGAGTACGACCTGAACGCCCCGCTCCCCGACGCCGGCGAGGACGCCATCCACGACTTCCTGTTCGACACCCGACAGGGGTTCTGTGAACAGATCGCATCGGCGCTCGCCGTCATGCTGCGCACCCAGGGCGTTCCGACCCGGATCGTCACCGGCTACATCCCCGGCGACCGGAACAGCGTGACCGGTGTGTTCGAGGTGCGGGCGAGCGACGCCCACGCCTGGGTCGAGGTGTGGTTCCCCGAGACCGGCTGGCAGGCCTTCGACCCGACCGCGGTCGTGCCCCTGTCGGCAGCGGCCGAGGCCGGGACCGTCGGTGGCGAACTCGTCAGCGGTCTGTCGGCGACGATCGACGAACACGGGCGATCGCTCGTCGCGCTCGGTGCGGCAGTGGCGATCGTGGTGATCGGGTGGTGGGCGCTCCGCGAGACCCGTCGCCGCCGACGCCGGGGACGCTGGGGACTGCTCCAGGATCGTTTCACGGCATCGGCGGTGGGGCGGGGTGCCGACCCGGGTGCCGACAACCGTCGTCTGGCCGCCGCCTGGGACGACGAGCGGGCGGTGCGGGCGGCCGCCGAACTCGATCGGGTCGCGTTCGACCCGACGTTCGTCGACGACGACGACACGTACCGGGCCACTCGCGAACTCGTCGATGCGCTGCCGTCCGGCTGACCGACCGACGTCACGCCGAACCGACCCGCCGGGTGGGCAGGGACACCGTTAGCCTCGCCGCGTGTCGAGATTCGGAGTGCTGCAGTTCGGGCTCCTGACCGCCCTCTTGGCGTCGGGATACGGCGTCATGTTCACGGTGCTCGACGACTTCCGCGACGAGTACGGGATCGAGGCGAGCTGGCTCGGCACGATCGTCGGTATCGGGTTCCTCGCGTCGTTCGTGTCGCAGGTCTTCCTCGCGCCGTTCGCCGACCGCGGCCACGCCCGCCGACTCGTGCTCCTCGGGATGGCGCTGAACGTCGCCGGGTTGGTGACGATGGCCGTCGGCGAGGTCCTCCCCGTTCTCCTCCTCGGCCGCCTGGTCTCGGGCATCGGGATCGGGATGACGGTGCCGGCGGTGCGACGCATCGTCGTCGTCGCCGACCCGGATCGGGTCGGCAACAACATGGGCACGCTGCTCGCCGCCGACGTCGCCGGATTCGCCACCGGCCCGGTCATCTCGGCCCTCCTCGTGCCGCGATTCGGGATCCCGGCGCCGTTCCTGACGATCGCGTTGCTGACGGTCGCATGTTTCCCGATCGCCCTGCGCGTGCGGATCGAGGAGACGGCGGTCGACGACGCGCCGCGAGCGCGGCTGGCGTTCGACCTGCTCCGGATCCCCGGCATCGTCGCCGGGGTGATGATGGGCGCGGCGTTGTACCTGATGATCGGGACGTTCGACGCGCTCTGGGCGATCGTGCTCGACGACCTCGACGCCAGCGAGTTCGTCGCCAACGTCGGCATCACGATCTTCGCCCTGCCGCTCGTGTTCCTCGGGCCGTTCGGCGGCCGGTTGGCGCAGCGGGTCGGTCCGTTCCGCCTCGGTCCGCTCGGTCTCGTGCTGGGCGCCGGGTTCATGTTCGCTTACGGCGTGATGCCGACCGCCTACGCGATGCTCGCGATCGGTGTGGTGCACGCGCTCGCCGACGGCGTGACCGCATCGAGCACGGGTGTCGCAGTGGCGATGACGGCACCGCGCGAACGCCAGGCGGCGGCGCAGGGCCTCGTCGGTGCGGCCGAGACGTTGTCGGGCGGCGCGACGGCGGTGTTGGCCGGGGTGCTGTACGACGTCGGTGGCCGGACGCTCGCCTACACGACGTGCTCGGTCGTCATGATCGCACTGGCGATCGGTGCCTACGTCCTGGCCGGCGACGAGCGCCGTCGCCGCCCACCCCTCCCCGTCGACGCCCCCACCGAACCCGCCGTCACCGACCCCTTGTTCCGTCGTGAGCGTGGGAGACTGGCGCGAAGCGGGCGGCTGAGACACAGCCGGACAACAGATGCGACAACTCCCCACCTCCCCTCGGCGTCGTCTCGTCGGCGCGTTCGTGATCGTCGCGCTCGCGCTCGCCGCCTGTGGTGGCGACGACGACTCGGCGCCGAGTACGACGCGGCTGCCGCTCGGACCCGAGTCGAGCGAGGCCGCGACCACGGTGCCGCCGACGACCGCCGCCCCGACGGTTCCCGCCACCACGGTGCCACCCACCGCGCCGGTGACGGAGGCGACGACCACGACGCTGCCGCCGATCCCACGTCAGCCCCTGGTCGGCATCCCACTCGCCGACGGTGAGCAACCGATCGCCCGACCCGCACTCGCGGTCAAGATCGACAACTCGTCACCCGCCCGACGCAACCACAGCGGACTCGCCGTCGCCGACCTCGTCTATGAAGAGATCGTCGAAGGGAGCATCACGCGGTTCGCCGCCGTGTTCCACAGCCGTGGCTCCGACGTCGTCGGCCCGATCCGGTCGGGCCGGTCCCAGGACGTCGACATGTTGACGTCGCTCCGCCAACCGTTGTTCGCCTGGAGCGGCGGCAACCCGGGTGTCGAACGGCTCATCGCCGAGTCGACGCTCGTCGACCTCAACTGGCAGGAGGGTGGCCGGGGCTACTACCGCGGTGCGGGGAGCATCCCGCACAACCTGTACAACGACACCGACACACTGTGGGCCCAGACGCCGCCCGATCACCCCGGGGCGCCGCCCGAGCAGTTCGCCTACCTCCGCCCCGGCACGGAGTTCGTCGGTACCCCTGTCATCGGGTTCGACCTGCAGATGCGCGGCATCGACGTCGAGTGGGCCTGGGACGCCGAGACCGGGCGGTTCCTCCGATCGCAGGAAGGTTCGGCGCACGTGGACGCCCGGCACGGCCGGATCGGTGCCCACAACGTGGTCGTGGCCGGGGTCGAGTACCGCCCGAGCACGATCGACGCACGCAGTCCCGAGGCGCAGACGATCGGCTACGGACCGCTCTGGGTGTTCAGCGACGGCGAGGTGATCACGGGCACGTGGATTCGTGAGGGTGCCGATCAGCCGTGGCAGTTCCTCGACGAGGCGGGCGCCACGATCGGCTTGCGCCCCGGCAACACCTGGGTCGAACTCGCCGAG
>JAGQSS010000110.1:0-7443 GCA_020439405.1 Ilumatobacter sp.
GCCCTCATCGAGGCGATCGACCGGGCAGGCGTCCGCCTCAACTGGTTCGACGCCAAGGGGTACGGGCTGTCCAACCGGGTCGTCCACCTCGAGTTCCCCGACGGACGCCACCTCGTGTCGGCCACGATGCTGAAGGCCACCCTCCGTCGCAAGCCGTACAACGACGAACCGTTCCTCCTCGTCGACGCGTTCGGCGAACTCGCCGAACAGATCGCAGTTTGATCGGGCGGGGGCGCCGCCCCGGCCTCGCCAACCATCGGCCACATGGGTACGCTCGCGACATGGCGATGACCGACGAATCCGTCCGCACGATCGACGGGGTTGCCCTCACCCCGAAGACCGATCTCTACTTCCGCACCCCGCCCGAGTTCGACTCGGTCGAGGAGGAGCGCCTCCACCGCAAGCAGAAGCTCGCCGGCGCGCTGCGCATCTTCGGCAAGTACGGGTTCAGCGAGGGCGTCGCCGGCCACATCACCGTCCGCGACCCCGAGTATCCCGACATGTTCTGGGTGAACCCGCTCGGTATGAGCTTCCGCCACATCCGGGTCTCCGACCTGATCCTGTGCGACCACCAGGGCAACGTCGTATACGGCGGCCACCACGTCAACCGCGCCGCCTACGTGCTGCACGCGGCGATCCACCAGGCCCGCCCCGACGTCATCGCCGCCGCCCACTCGCACTCGCCGTACGGCAAGTCGTTCAGCTCGCTCGGCATCCCGCTCGCCCCGCTGACCCAGGACGCCTGCGCGTTCTACGACGACCACGTCGTCATCGCAGAACAGGGTGGCGCCGTCGTGTTCGAGGTCGAGGCCGGCAAGGAGTTCGCTTCGAAGTTCGGCGACAACAAGGCCGCCATCCACCAGAACCACGGCCTGTTCACCGTCGGCACGACGGTCGACGAGGCGTGCTGGTGGTTCGTGACGATGGAGCGCTCGTGCCAGGCGCAGCTGATGGCGATGGCCGCCGGCACCCCGCACGAGATCCGCGACGAGTACGCCCGCTACACCTTCAACGAGACGGGCAGCCACGCGGTGGGTTGGTACCAGTTCCAGCCGATGTGGGACGAGATCCAGCGCACCGACCCCGACCTGTTCGACTGAGCGGTCGGCCGAGTCAGCCGGCCGCGAGTGATGAGACGAACCACGTCGACGACCGGGCCGGCCTCCGCTCGTCGGCGGGACGATCGTCGGCAGTCACGTCCACGGCCCGGAGGCCAGCGGCCCGAGTTCGCAGTGTTACCGTGACCGGATGTCGTTCACAAGACCTCTTCGATCGGCGTTGTTCGTGGGCGCCGTGGCACTCGTCGGGGTCGGAAGTGGCAGTGCCGGCGCACAGGCATCACTCGACATCGATTGGGCCAACATCCAGTGGCCGCCGACGATCAGCCAGACGCTCAGCGCCGTTCAGCCGACTGCCAACGTCTACGGACAGGTCTGGATCGATGGTGTCACCTCGGCGCCCGGCGCCACGTCCGGGCTGATCGCCCAGGTCGGGTTCGGGCCGACCGGCTCGAACCCGGACGCGAGCTGGTCATGGGCGCCGATGTCGTTCAACACGGATGCCGGCAACTTCGACGAGTTCGTCGGCACCATGAGCCCGACCGAGACGGGCACCTTCTGCTACACGACTCGGTACAGCGGCGACGGTGGAGCCACGTGGTTCTACGCTGTCAACGGTCCGGACGAGGCGAATTCGACCTGCCCGGGACCATACGGCGTGCTGTCCGTCAGCGCGAGTGCCGACACGACCGCGCCGTCGACGCCTGACGGACTGGGCGGCGTCGGTTCGGCGACGTCGGGTGTCTCGCTGACGTGGAACAGCCATCCGGACACCGACGGAGACCTGTGGGCGTTCGAAGTGCTCCGCGAAGTGGTCGCGTCGCCCGGACCGGTCGTGCTGGCGACGATCGTCGATCCGTCCGCCGTCTCGTACACCGATACGACAGCGTCGTCGGGTGTCGCCTACCGGTATCAGCTCGTCGCCGTCGACACGAGCTTCAACCGTTCTGCGCCCAGTAGCGCGGCAACCGTGACGGCGGTCGATCCGACGACCACCTCGACGACCTCCACCTCGACGACGACCGAGCCTGCCGTGACGACGACCTCGACGACCGACGCTGCCACCACCACGGAGGCGACGACGACGACGGCGGGGATCGCGACGCCAACGTCGACGGCATCGACGGTTGCACCGATCCTGCCGCCGACCGGCAACTCCGCAACGCGTGTGCTGCCGGCAGTCGGCGTGACCCTGGCCGGAGCTGCGCTCGTCCTCGTCGCCCGACGACGCCCCGCCCGGTTCTGAGTTCGCCGAGAACGAACGACGGGCGGCCATCGCGGGCGTCGGCTGGCGTGACGGCAGGCCCGAGTCGTGACGATCCGGTCAGCGACGCGATGGCGACCGACGCACCGTCAATCGAGGTGGGTGCCGAACCAGTCGAGCACCCGTTCCATCCGGTCGATCCGACGATCGGGTCGGCCGTTGCTCGCGAACGTGTGGAACGACTCGGGGTACAGGACGTACTCGACCGTTCGCTCGAGATGACGCAGCGCGACGAACAGCTGCTCGTTGTCGCTCGCCGGGCATCGCAAGTCGGCTTCCGCCTGCAGCATGAGCAGCGGTGTGCGGATGTCGGCGACGTGCCGCAGGGGCGACTGCCGCCACAACCGCTCGACACCATCGGGTGAGTACGGGTCGCCGAGCAGTGCGGCCCGGCAGTACTCCGGACCGCTGTCGGAGCCGGCCCAGACCGCGACCTGATTGGTCACACCGTTCTCCGACACCGCGGCCCGGAACCGATCGGACGTCCCGACGATCCAGTTCACGACGAACCCGCCGTAGCTCAGCCCCATCACGCCGAGCCGTTCGGCGTCGGCCCAACCGAGACCGACGACGTGGTCGACCGCAGCATGCACGTCGTCGACGTCGACGCCACCCCAGTCACCGAGCTGCGGACGGATCCAATCGGCCCCGTAGCCGGCACCGCCACGGATGTTCGGCAGCACGACCCGGTACCCGGCACCGACCAGCATGATCACCTCGATGTGCGGTGACGGCGCCCAGCCGCCGAGCGGCCCACCGTGCACGTCGACGACGGTCGGCAGTGCGGCATCGCCGGCACCGGGCGGCGACGCCACCCAGGTCTCGATCGGCCCGGCGGCACCGGGCACCTCGATCCGTCGCATCTCCGGCTGGACGAACCGGCGCTGCCACGCCGAGCCGAACGTCGAGTGGTACCGGAACCGGCGCTCGTCCGTCGGCACGGCGAGGTCGACGCTCATCACGTCCATCGCCCGGCCCGACAGCGTCCCGAGTAGCAGCACTCGCCGGACGGGCGGTGCGTCCGGGGCGACGGCGAGCTGGTGCGTCGTCACGTCGGCCCACGGACCGGACGACGATCGGTCGCTGATCACCGGCTCATCGACGACTGCACCCGTCGACCCGTCGATCGTCCAACACTCGGGCAGGCTCCGGCCCCGGTCGGTGATCGCGGCGACGATCGTCCGCTCGTCGAGCCAGGTCGGACCGGTACGACCGTGGACCATCCAGCCGTGCAGGTCGGTGTCACACCATGCGCCGATCGGGCGGTCGAGGTGGGCCGACAGCTCGACCGTCGCGCCCGTGCCGTCGGCGCGCGCCAGCAGCAGACCAGGGCTGACGTCGTCGAGCGGCTCGGTGTCGACCACACCCACCGCCGCGAGCCATCGACCGTCGGGGCTGAACGCCGGTCGGGACACGGGCCCGCCGGCGCCGAGCAGTTCTCGCGGTCGCGAGCGCTTCGACCGTGGCCCGGCGTCGACGTCGACGGCCCAGATCGAGGTGCGCGGGTGCAGGTCGGCGTCGGCGTAGAGGTCGGCCTCGAACGCGACGGTGCGGCCGTCGGGGTGCCACGTGACGTTCGCGATTCCCCAGTCGCCGGACGTGACCTGCCGGACGGACGTAGGGTCGTCGAGCGACACGACGAACAGGTGAGCCCACCGGTCGCGGTGGCCGACCTCGTCCCAGCGCCAGTCGGACCGGGTGATCCGACGCGCCGTGGGCGTCCGGAGCTTCGGGTCGCGTGCCGCCCGCGATCCGACCGGCGGCCGATCACCGACGACGAAACGCAGCGGATCGACCTCGGCGACGAACGCCAACCGTGTCCCGTCGGGCGACCACGCCACCTCGTGGACCGACCCGAACCCCGAGGCACCACGGGTCGGCCGCCGAAGCCGTCGGCCGTCGACGCCGATCAGGCACACCTCGGACGGTCGTTCGTCGTCGACGCCGGACCGGATGAATGCCACCGTGCGACCGTCGGGCGACACCCGTGGCCACGTGTCGCGGACCCGCCCGTCGGTCAGACGACGCGGGGAGGAACGCCGAGCCAGGTCGACCGCGAACAGGTGCCCCTCGTACTCGCCGCGCCGCACCACACGACGGACGACGACCGCCTGCGAACCGTCCCTCGCGACGTCGATCTCCTCCACCACGACGACACGCGCGATGTCGGCCGGACGCATCGGATCGGGCGGTCGGGACGCAGCCATGGAGGGACTGTACGACCGCCGACCGCGGCCGGAACAGTCACACCGAATGGTCATCAAATCGGTACTTGCGCTCCAAGGTCCTGGTCGTCAGAATCACGGTCGACAACCCAACGGCGCCGTGGCGCCCGATCGGAACAGGGAGAGTTCGATGTTGAGGCGCCTGCTCGGTGCCGGCCTGCTGGTCGGCACCTTGACCCTTGGGACCCTGGCCGCACCGGCCGCCGCTCAGGACGACACGACGATGATCGTCGGCCTCACCCAACCGTGGGAGACGTTGAACCCGGTCGTCGGCTTCGCGGTGTCGGAGTACGAGATCTGGAACATCCAGTACACCGGCCTGACGACGCTCGCCGCCGACGACTACGCACCCGAACCCGGACTGGCCGAGTCGTGGGTCGAGGACGAGCCCGGTGTGTCGTACACGTACACGCTGCGCGAGGGCCTGATGTGGTCGGACGGCGAGCCCATCACCGCCGAGGACGTGGCGTGGAACATCAACACCTCCCGCGACCAGGAGTGGTCGAACTACATCTCGACGGTGGCGAACCTGTCGGCCGAGGTCGTCGACGACCGGACCGTCACCGTCACCTCGGAAGTGCCCGATCCGCGTCTCCCTGCGGTCGGCATCTACATCCTCCCGAAGCACATCTGGGAGGAGCAGGCGACGCCCGAGACGATCGACAGCTACGACGGACTCGACGGCGTCGGCAGCGGACCGTTCACGATCTCCGACTACCAGTCGGAGGAGTCGCTGACCATGACCGCGAACCCGAACTACTACGACGGACAGCCGGCGGTCGACACGCTCATCTTCCGCTACTTCGCCAACCCCGATGCGATGGTCGCCGCGATCCAACGTGGTGAGATCGACGCCGCCCAGGGCATCCCGGCATCGTCGTTCGAGACCCTCGACGCAGACCCCGACATCGTCGCCGTCGCCGGCCTCCAGGGCGGTTTCGACGAGATCGCCTTCAACGGTGGCGCGGCCGAGGGCCAGCCCCACCCGGCGTTGCTCGACCTGGGCTTCCGCCAGGCGTTGAACATGGCGATCGACAAGGAAGGCGCCGCCGAAGACCTGTGGTTCGGCCTGGCCGAACCGGCCACCGCCGTCTCGATGGCCGCCGACCTCGCCTGGGTCCCGGAGATCCCCACCGAGGAGCAGCTCACCTACGACCCGGAGGCGGCTGCCGCGCTGCTCGACGAGCTCGGCTACGTCGACACGGACGGCAACGGCTTCCGCGAGATGCCCGGCGGTGGCGACGACATCGTGCTGCGCCACGCCGTCAACACCGACTCCGATCTCGGCGGCGCCGTCGGCGAGCTGTGGAGCAACTGGATGAACGCGATCGGCATCCAGGTCGAGCTCGAGGCGTACGACCAGGATCAGCTGTACGGCGTGATCGTCGACGGCACGTACGACACCTTTTACTGGGGCTGGGTGCCGTTCGTCGATCCCGACCCGATGCTGTCGTACTTCACCGAGGCCGAACTCGGGAACTGGAACGACGCCAACTGGTTCGACCCCGAGTTCGACGCGTTGTACACGGAACAGAACCAGGAGATCGACCCGGCCCGCCGCCAGGAGATCGTCCACGAGATGGTGCGGATCCTCTACGACGCGGCGGTCTACCCGGCCCTCTGGTACACGCCCGATCTCCAGGCGTATCGCACGGACCGGTTCGAGGGATTCGTCCGCCAGCCGGCCGAGGTCGGCCCGGTGATCTTCTCGCAGTCGTCGCCGTCCTACGCGCTGCTGCAACCGATCGGGAGCGGCGAGACACCTGCCGAGACCACGCCCGACGGCACCACCGCTCCCGACGAGACGGCGGCGCCCGGCGACACGTCCGCTCCCGACGAAACGACGGCGCCCGGCGACGGGGAGAGCGACGACGACGGTGGCGGCAACGCGACGACGATCGTGATCATCGTGGTCGTCCTCGCCGTGCTCGGCGCCGGTGCGTTCCTGATCGCCAAGCGGAGAGGCTCGGCGGACGAACGTGAGTGACTCGAACCGTGCATCGGTGGTGAGTGTCGACCACCGATGAACGCGTCGTACGTCACGAAGAAGGTGGCCGGGGCGATCAGCACGCTGCTGTTCGTCCTGGTCGTCAACTTCTTCCTGTTCCGCGTCGTCGCCGACGACCCGTTCGGCAGCCTGCTCCGCGGGAGTCGGGTGCCGTCCGACAAGGTCGAACAACTTCGGACCGACTTCGGTCTCGACGAGCCGACGTGGAAGCAGTTCTTCCTGTACCTGCGCCAGACCGCCCAGCTCGACTTCGGCCTGTCGTTCCAGACCCGGCAACCGGTCTGGGACGACATCCAGGGCAAGATCTGGCCGACCGTCCTGCTCGTCGGCGTCTCGGCGATCCTGTCGATGATCATCGGCGTGGTGGCCGGCTTCATCGCCGCGTGGCGGCGGGGGTCGGCGGCCGACTACTCGATCACCTCGTCGACGATGGTCTTCTACTCGATGCCCGACTTCTGGCTCGGCATGCTGCTGCTCTACGCGTTCGCCGTGGTGCTGCCGTGGTTCCCGGTCGGTGGCATGTCCGACCTGCGATCGAACGCCACCGGCATCGCCGCGTGGCTCGACACCGCGAAACACCTCTTCCTCCCGGCGCTCACACTCACGCTCGCCTATCTCGGCGAATACGCGATCGTGGCGCGGTCGTCGTTGCTCGACGTGATGGGCGAGGACTACCTGACCGTGGCCCGCGCCAAGGGGCTCCGCGACGTGCTCGTCCGTCGTCGCCACGCCGTCCCGAATGCGCTGCTGCCGGTCGTGACCCTCGCGGCGATCAACCTCGGATTCGTCCTGTCGGGGGCGATCGCCGTCGAGACCGTGTTCTCGTGGCCCGGACTCGGGCGCGCCACCACCGACGCGATCCGAGGTCCCGACCTGCCGGTCCTCCAG
>JAGQSS010000110.1:7788-10418 GCA_020439405.1 Ilumatobacter sp.
GCCGCGACGTGTGGACCCAGTTCGTCTGGGGCAGCCGGATCTCGCTGTTCGTCGGTCTCGCCGCGACCGTCGTCACCATCTCGCTCGGCGCGTTGATCGGCGTGATCGCCGGGTTCATCGGCGGTCGGACCGACAGCGTGCTGATGCGGCTCACCGAGTGGTTCCTCGTCATCCCGTTCCTGCCGCTCGCGATCGTGCTCGCGTCGGTGCTCGGACGGTCGGTCTGGAACATCATCTTCGTGATCGGCGTGACGTCGTGGCCGTCGACGGCCCGGCTCGTCCGTGCCCAGGTGCTCACCGTCAAGCAGCGCCTGTTCGTGGATCGGGCACGTTCGCTCGGGGCGTCGAACGTCCACATCGTGTTCCGGCACATCATGCCGAACGTGAGCGGTCTGATCCTGGCGACCGCCACCCTGGCCGTGCCCATCTCGATCCTGACCGAGACGACGCTGTCGTTCCTCGGCCTCGGCGATCCCCGCAACCCGTCGTGGGGCAAGACCCTGGTCGAGGCGTTCGAGAACGGTGCACTCACGTTGCGCGCCTGGTGGTACTTCACCCCGGCCGGCGTCGGCATCCTGCTCGTCGTCCTGGCGTTCACCCTGATCGGCCAGACCCTCGAGCAGATCGCCGATCCTCGGCTCGCGGGGCGCCGATGAGCGACGCACCGCTGCTCCGCGTCGACGACCTCCGCGTCACGTACCGGACGCGATCGGGCGATCTGCCCGCCGTGCAGGGCGTGTCATTCGATCTCGAGCGGGGTGCCTCGCTCGGGCTGGCCGGCGAGTCGGGGTGCGGCAAGTCGACGATGGCGAACGCCATCCTGCGCCTGCTGCCGACCGGGACCACGGTCGACGGGGCGGTGCTGCTCGACGGCCAGGACGTGCTCGCGATGAATCCGGGTCGGCTGCGCTCGGTGCGATGGACCGAGGGGGCGATCGTCTTCCAGGGCGCGCTCCACGCACTCAACCCGGTGCAACGGATCGGGGCGCAGATCGCCGAGCCGATGCTGCTCCACCGGACGCAGCCCTCGAAGCGTGCGGCCTCGACGCGCGTCGCCGAACTGCTCGAACAGGTCGGCCTGCCCGCCGACCGCGCCGGCGCCTACCCCCATCAACTCTCGGGTGGGCAACGACAGCGCGTCCTGATCGCGATGGCGTTGGCGTGCGATCCGAGCCTGTTGATCGCGGACGAACCGACGACGGCACTCGACGTCATGGTGCAGGCACAGGTGCTGGCGTTGCTCGCCCGACTCCGTGTCGAGCGCGGGCTGTCGATGATCTTCATCACCCACGACTTGTCGGTGCTCACCGACGTGTGCGACGACCTCGCGGTCATGTACGGCGGACGGATCGTCGAGGAGGGCCGCAGCGACGAGCTGTTCCACACCCCGCGCCACCCGTACACCGCCGGGCTCGCCGCGGCGTTCCCGACGATCGGTGACCCGGCGTCGCGGATGAACCCCAGCGGGCTCGGCGGCGACCCGCCCGACCCGGCCCACCTGCCGTCGGGGTGTCCGTTCCACCCCCGCTGCGCACGCGCCGAGGATCGATGTCGTACGGAGCGTCCGCTCCTGATGCCCGCCGGTGAGCTGCGTCGAGCCGCGTGCGTCCTCGTGGAGGAGCCGTCGTGAACGCTCCGCTGCTGCGTGTCCGCGATGCCGTCGTCCGCTTCGGTGAGGCGCGGGCCGTCGACGGCGTCTCGCTCGACGTGCACGCCGGCGAGGTGCTCGCGCTCGTCGGCGAATCGGGGTCGGGCAAGACCACCCTCGTTCGGGCGGTGCAAGGACTCCAGCCGCTCAGTGCCGGATCGATCGAGTTCGACGGCGACGAGGTCGGGGCATCCCGGCGGGCGGCCCGTCGCGACGTCCAGATGGTGTTTCAGGACCCGACCGGCGCGTTGAACCCTCGTCAGACGATCCACGAGATCGTCGCCGAGGGACTCCGGATCCGGCGCGACCGTGGCGACGAGGCCAGCAGGGTCGGCGAAGCGCTCGAACGGGCCGGACTCCGGCCGGCCGAGCGGTTCATGGAGCGGTACCCGCACGAGATCTCGGGCGGACAACGTCAGCGGGTCGTCGTCGCCGGAGCCATGGTCATGGAGCCGCGTCTGCTCCTCGCCGACGAACCGGTGGCCTCGCTCGACGCGTCGATCCGTGGCGAGATCCTCGCCTTGATGAGATCGCTCGTCGACGATACGGGCCTCGCGATCGTCGCGGTCACCCACGACCTCGGGCTGGCGTGGAACATCGCCGACCGCATCGCCGTGATGTACCTCGGCCGGATCGTCGAGATCGGACCGACGGAGCAGGTGCTCGACGATCCCCGGCACCCGTACACCCGTGCCCTGTTGTCGGTCGTCCCGGAGATGCAACGCATGGAGCAGCAGATCCTCGTCGGCGAGACGCCCGACCCGCGTCGCATCCCGGGCGGCTGTCGGTTCCACCCACGCTGTCCGCTCGTGGCCAGTGGCGAGGCCGCCCGACTCGGGATCGAGGACCGGTGCCGCGGCGTCGACGTGACGATCGACGAGCAACCGGGCGAGTCCGTCGCAGCGCACCGCGCGGCGTGCCACGCGGTCTGACGGTCAGATCCGGTCGACGGTGGTGCGCCACGTTCGCTCGGTGACGACCG
>JAGQSS010000111.1 GCA_020439405.1 Ilumatobacter sp.
CGCTCGTATCGCCTCCGACAGCCGGGCGGAGTTCTCGAGCGTGCGTGCCGGGATCTCGCGGAACCCGTACATCTGACGCGACATCACGACGGCCGAACCCGTCTCGCCGTCGGTCGGCGTGTGCATGCCCGACGCAGCGGTCGGGTCGTCGACGGTGAACACCTCGACCACTTCACGGTCGGCGGGGTTGCCGCTGGTGACCAGGGCCCGCATCTCGTTCGCGAGTTCGGGTGCGTGCCGCTTGACGGCGCCGACGCGCCAGCGCGCCAACACGGCGCTGGCGATCGCGATCGTGCCGAACACGATGCCGAGGATGATCCACACGGTCTCGATGCCGCCCGACAACGCGGCGACGCCGAGGGCGAATCCGCCGATGCAGAGGACGAGGGTCATCAGCAGCAGCCGGGTCGAGAACCGGGCGGCGCGTGCGGCGATGGTCGTGATGCCCGCGACCGCCCGCTGCACCAACCGATCGACGTCGTTCATGTCGCTCACCCCCACGAGTGTGCCAGGCCAGATGGGGTCAGGCACCTTCTGGCGCTCGACGCTCCAGTTTCCTCGGCCTCGACGGCCAGAAGGTGCCTGACCCCATCTGGGTCGGCAGACTGGGGGGATGGAACCGACGGGACTGGACGAGGTGCTCGGGCCGCGTGATGTGGTGGTGGCCGAGGGTGCCGATGCGGCGACGTACTTGCACTCGCAGCTGTCGCAGCGGGTCGCCGACATGGCGGTGGGGGAGCAGCGGTGGACGTTCGTGCTCCAACCGACCGGCAAGATCGACGCGCTGGCGCGCGTCAGCAAGACAGCCGACGATCGGTTCGAACTCGACACCGACGCCGGCTTCGGCGACGTCTTGCTCGCTCGGCTGCAACGCTTCATGATCCGCGTCGACGCCACGCTCGAGTTGCAGGCGGCCGAGGGTGCCGTCGACGTCGACGAGGCGGCACGTATCGACCTCGGATGGCCGCGCATGGGCGCCGAGGTCGTGCCGGGCGAGACGATCCCGGCGGGCACGGGCCTCACGAAGCTGGCGGTCGACTTCACCAAGGGCTGCTACCCCGGCCAGGAACTGGTCGAGCGGATGGACAGCCGTGCCGCCGAGGCACCGAAGTCGTTGCGTCGACTCGTCGTACCCGACGGGACGTCGGCCGGCGATCCGGTTGTCGACGGTGACGACGAGGTCGGCACGGTGACGAGCGTCGCCGGGACGACAGCGCTGGGCTGGGTCAAGCGGTCGAGCGAGGTCGGCGACGTCGTGCAGTTCTGACCGACGTCAGGCTGTGGTCAGGCCGACGCGACCCGCTGGCGCAGTGGGGCGTAGTCGGGACGTGTCCGAACCCTGGTGAGTTCGGGGGCTCGGTCCATCACCTGGGCCATGACCGCCGCGGTGTCGGGGCCGGCGGCGTCGGTGGCCGCACCGAGCCAGCGCATCGCATTGTCGTCGTCGCCCATCGCCGCCGACGCGCGTGCCACGACCATCGCGAGCGGCCACTGGCGGTGCTCGCCGAAGGCGACCGCCGCGTACGAACCGGCGCGTTGTACCTCGCCGACGGCGAGCAGGACCTCGGCCATCACGCGGCTCGAGTAGCCGTTCCCCGCCGGGAGGTCGGCCGGGAGGGCGTCGACGACAGCCCGCAGCTGTGACGGTGTCGCCGCCGACGGCGGCATCCAGTTGCGCGGTGTGGACGAACGGAGGTCGGCGAGCATCACGCCCATCGCCCCACCCTGGTCGCCTTGGGTGAGCGCACGGTGGGCCTCGAACCAGGGTGAGATGCGCTGGCCCGGCTCGAGGATGCCGGGGCGGCCGGTCTGCCACGCCTGGGTCTCGGCGGTGACGGCCCGGTTCGGAGCCGCCTGTGCGCCGTGTCGTTTCCCCGACGCCTGCAGGATCTGGATCTGGTTGATGAGCAGGAAGGCGATGAAGATCGCGAAGCCGGTGCGACCGCTCCCGAACATCCACAGTGCGAAACCGCCGGTGAGCGCGATGCTCGCGATCGCCATGATGCGCAGCGCGCGATCGCCGGCGAACCGCTCGACGCCCGTCAGGACGATGTGCCCGCCGTCGAGGGGGAGCACGGGGATCAGGTTGAGGGCGCCGATCGCCGGGCCCGCCCACCAGATCGCAGCCGTCGCGTCGGTCTCGCCCACGCTGTCGATCGAGAGCGGGTTGACGCCCATCGCAACCAACACCACCATGCTCGTCGCGATGTGGACCGCCGGCCCGGCCGCCGAGATGATCGCGCGCATGCCGGGTGAGATCGGTCGGCCGGGCGACTCGCGGAACGAGGTGTAGCCGGCCAGGAAGTCGAGCGAGATCTCGGCACGTGCCCCCGCGGATCGGGCGGCGACCGCGTGGCCGAACTCGTGCAGCAGGGTGAACACGGCGATGCCGACGGCGAGCCACACCCCGAACGCGTCCTGGTACAAGAAGATGATCAGCGCCAGGAAGACGATGAAGCCGGTCCGGACGTGGACGTCGAAGCCGAACAGGCGGACCATGTCGATCAGCCTACGGTGAACCGCCAACAGGCCCTGGGTGGACGCGCCGAAGTTTCGTAGACTCTTCGCCGATGCCTTACGTCTACGCCTTCGACCATAAGCACCGCAAGCCCCCGATGACCTACAAGGATCTGTTGGGCGGCAAGGGTGCGAACCTCGCCGAGATGACCACCGTGCTCGAGTTGCCGGTACCGCCGGGGTTCACCGTGTCCACCGACGCCTGCCGCGACTACATGCACGGCGGATGGCCCGAAGGCCTCGACGACGAGATCGCCGATCACGTCTTCAAGCTCGAGAAGGCGATGGGACGCAAGCTCGGCGATCCGCACGATCCGCTGCTGGTGTCGGTGCGCTCGGGCGCCAAGTTCTCGATGCCGGGCATGATGGACACGGTCCTCAACCTCGGCCTCAACGACGAGAGCGTCGAGGGTCTCGCCAACGTGACCGGCAACGACCGGTTCGCCTACGACTCGTACCGTCGCTTCATCGCCATGTACGGCCGCATCGTCATGGGCGTGTCGGGCGAGGTGTTCGAGCACCCGCTCGAGGCCGCCAAGGAGGCCGCCGGCACGAACAACGACGCCGACCTCGACGCTGCCACGCTCAAGTCGCTCTGCAAGACGTACCTCAAGGCCGTCAAGAAGCACGCCGGCGAGGAGTTCCCGCAGCGCCCGAGCACCCAGCTCCGTGGCGCCGTCGAGGCCGTCTTCAAGTCGTGGAACGGTCAGCGCGCGATCGCGTACCGCGTCCGCGAGAAGATCAGCCACGAGCTCGGCACCGCCGTCAACGTGCAGACGATGGTCTTCGGCAATCGCGACGACAACTCGGCGACGGGCGTCGGCTTCACCCGCAACGCGGCGACCGGCGAGAACAAGCCGTACGGCGACTTCCTGATCAACGCCCAGGGCGAGGACGTCGTGGCCGGCATCCGCAACACCGAGACGCTCGAAGACATGAAGCGCGAGTTCCCGACGATCTACAAGAAGCTGCTCGACATCTTCGTGCGTCTCGAGACGCACTACGAAGACATGTGCGACACCGAGTTCACGATCGAGCAGGGCAAGCTCTGGATGCTTCAGACGCGCGTCGGCAAGCGCACCGGTCGTGCCGCCCTCAAGATGGCGGTCGACATGACCAAGGGCACCAAGGACGGCAAGGGCGGTCGCTGGAAGATCAGCCGCGAAGAGGCCGTCATGCGCGTGACCGAGGATCACCTCGACTCGGTGCTGCACCCGCAGTTCGCGAAGAAGGGCGACGTGCTCACCAAGGGGCTCGGCGCGTCGCCGGGCGCCGCCGTCGGGCGGGTGTACTTCACCGCCGACGAGGCCGAGGCGGCCTGGAAGAAGGGTGAGGCCGTCATCCTGGTCCGCAACGAGACGAGCCCCGACGACGTCCACGGCATGATGGCCTCGAAGGGCATCCTGACCGCCCGCGGCGGACTCGTGAGCCACGCCGCCGTCGTCGCCCGCGGGTGGGGTACCCCGGCCGTCGTGGGTGCCGACGCCGTGAAGATCACGGGCGACCAGTTCGCGGTCGGAGGCACCGTCGTCAAGAAGGGCGACTGGCTGTCGCTCGACGGCACGAGCGGCGAGATCATGCTCGGCCAGCTCGAGATGGCCGGCTCGAAGCCGCCGGCCGAGTTCGACACGATCCTCAAGTGGGCCGATGCGATCCGCAAGGGCAAGATGGCCGTGCGCGCCAACGCCGACACGGGCGAGGACGCCACGAACGCTCGCGAGCTCGGCGCCGAGGGCATCGGCCTGTGCCGCACCGAGCACATGTTCCTGGCTCCCGATCGTCTCCCGATCGTGCGCGAGATGATCCTGGCGAACACGCCGAAGCAGGAGGAGAAGGCGCTCGAGAAGCTGCGCGAGGCGCAGCAGGCCGACTTCGAGGAGATCCTCGACGCGATGGACGGGCTCCCCGTCACGATCCGCCTGCTCGACCCGCCGCTGCACGAGTTCCTCCCGTCGGTCGAGGAGTTGAAGGTCAAGCAGGCCAAGAAGGGCAAGCTCTCCAAGAAGGAAGAGCAGATGCTCGAGGCGGCCGAATCGTGGTCGGAGCACAACCCGATGATCGGTACCCGCGGCGTGCGCCTCGGTGTGATCAAGCCGGGTCTGTACGCGATGCAGGTCCGTGCGCTCCTCGACGCGGCGGCCAAGCTGCGCGACGCCGGCAAGAAGCCGATCGTCGAGATCATGATCCCGCTCACCGTCACCCGGGAAGAGCTGGCCTTGGCCCGCAGCTGGGTCCAGGAAGAGGTCGACGCCGCGTTGGCCGGCATGAAGCGCAAGCCGAACATCACGATCGGCACGATGATCGAGACGCCGCGCGCCGCCGTGCGTGCCGACGAGATCGCCGAGGTCAGCGACTTCTTCAGCTTCGGCACGAACGACCTGACGCAGCTGACGTTCGGCTTCAGCCGTGACGACGTCGAGAGCCGGATGATGCCGGCGTACCTCGAGCAGGGCCTGCTCAAGCAGAACCCGTTCGACTCGATCGACAAGTCGGGCGTGGGCGACCTCGTCAAGCTCGGTGCCGAGCGTGGCCGGACGACCAAGCCCGATCTGAAGCTCGGCGTGTGCGGTGAGCACGGCGGCGACCCCGCCTCGATCGAGCTCTTCTACGAGGCCGGTCTCGACTACGTGAGCTGCTCGCCGTTCCGCGTGCCGATCGCGCGTCTCGCCGCGGCGCAGGCGATCGTCGGCGCCAGCGACAGCCAGAAGTAACCGTCACCGATCCGGGTCGGGTGATCTCCGGGAACGTCGACTCCGTCGCCGTTCCCTGCGACACCCGACCCGTGTCGCGTGTCAGGACAGGCCGAAGGCGTCGGCGAGGTCGCGCCACTCCTGCATCGGGAACTCGAGGTCGGGGCGCAGGACCTGGACG
Source organism: Ilumatobacter sp. (assembly GCA_020439405.1). Classification (GTDB taxonomy): domain Bacteria; phylum Actinomycetota; class Acidimicrobiia; order Acidimicrobiales; family Ilumatobacteraceae; genus Ilumatobacter. The sequence goes on from JAGQSS010000111.1 coordinate 5,389, forward strand.
CACACGTGGTCGGCGCCGGCGTCGTGGTGTTCGCCGACGCGGGCGACGACATCGTCGATCGAGCCGCGTACGACGATGGCGTCGATCAGGCGCTCGGAAGCGTTCGAGATGTCGTCGTCGGTGAACCCGAACCGCTTCAGGTTGTTCGTGTAGTTCGGCAGCTGCAGGTAGCGCTTCATGTGCTTGAGTGCCGTCTCGGTCGCGCGTTCGCGGTCGTCGTCGATGACGACCATCTGCTCGGGGGCGAGCAGCGGCCCGGCGCCCATCGTCTCGCGGGCGAAGGCGGTGTGCTCGACGGGGGAGAAGTACGGGTGTGCGCCCTGGACCTGGTCCGCGGCGAGTTGCAGCATCTTCGGGCCGAGGGCGGCGAGCACGGTGGGCGGCTCGTCGTCGGCGCCGACGGCGTGGAACGGCGCCTCGAGCATGCGGTCGAGGTAGGTGACCATCTCGCTGTACGGCTTCGAGTACTCCACCTTGCGCACGGCCTCGATGAAGGGGCCGTGGCTGACGCCGAGCCCGAGCAGGAAGCGGCCGCCGCTTGCCTCGTGCAGGGTGCGTTGGCCGTTCCGCGTGGTGACGGGGTGGCGGGCGTGCATCTGGGCGATGCCGGTCGCCACGTTGAGCGTGGTGGTCGCGTCGAGGAGGTGGGCGCTCGACACGAAGGCATCGCGGCCCGACGTCTCGGGGCGCCACAGGGTGGGCCAGCCCATCTCCTCGAGTTCGGCGGCGACTTCCTTGGTGCGGTTGGTGGGGTGGGCGTCGATGACGCCGGTCCAGAGCCCGACGCGTCCGATGTCGATCATGTGGGCGATGGTGGCACGCCCGCCCGGCGAGTGTCGGGTCGGGGGCGGGTCATCGCGACTTGGCGCCGCGGTAGGTGATGTCGTGGGTGTTGGTGGTGCGTCGGACGATCGTCGGCCGGTCGTCCTCGTAGCCGACGACAACCAGGGTGTCGCCGGCAGCGACGAGGGTCGACGGCGGTGGGTGCAGTTCGGTGGTGCCGTCCGTCCGGCGGAGACCGACGACGATGGTGAGGACGCGGAGCGCCCCGGTCGACACCGGCTGGACCTCGCCGTACCCGACGCCGAAGATCGTGATGACGACCATGTAGATCGAGTCGCCCGGCGACCAACCGGCGGCCATGTACCCGATCTCGCCGACGACGAGGACGCCGAGGAACAGCAGGAGACCGGTCGCGACGCGCTGCACCGGGGTGCGGCGGCGGAGGAGGTGTTCGTGCAGGAAGTCCCGCCGATGGTGATCGGACGCCATGGCGGTCGTCATCGTTGCCGAGTTCCGTTGCGGGCGTGTTTCCGGTCGGTGAGCGTCGTTCGGCGAGCCACGATTGAAACATGTGCCGAGTGGGTAGCGTTGCGCCATGTTGCGCATGCTCACCGGTGCTCGATGACGGCGGCGTTGCTCGCCGCCGAGAGCGGCAACCGGAACTTCGTCGAACTCGACGTCCACTGGTGGCACTGGGCGGTGCTGCTGACGATCATCGTGATCCTGTTGTTGGTCGACCTGCTCGTCGTCCACCGGGAGGCCCACGAGGTCCACACGAAGGAAGCGGCGATCGAATCGGCCGTCTGGATCGGGTGCGGGCTGTCGTTCTCGCTCGTGATCTGGTGGTGGTTCGGCGGCGCGGCCACCGGCGAGTACATGTCGGGCTATCTGATCGAGAAGAGCCTGAGCATCGACAACGTGTTCGTCTGGGCCCTCATCATGGGCTACTTCATGGTGCCGCAGAAGTACCAGCACCGTGTCCTGTTCTGGGGCATCTTCGGGGCCCTCGTGATGCGAGCGATCTTCATCTTCGCCGGCATCGCGATCATCGAACGGTTCGACTGGGTCCTGTACGTGTTCGGGGCGTTCCTGCTCTATACGGCGGGCAAGCTGGTCTTCACCGACAACGACCACGTCGACCCGGGCGAGAGCAAGTTCCTGAAGGTCGTGAATCGGGTCGTGCGGACGACGAACGAACTCGACGGGCAGAAGCTGTTCACCCGCAAGAACGGCATCCGGTTCGCGACGCCGCTGTTCTCGGTGTTGATCCTGGTCGAGGCGACCGACGTCCTCTTCGCGGTCGACTCCGTGCCGGCGGTCCTGGCGGTCAGCCATGAGCAGTTCCTGGTGTTCGCGTCGAACGCGTTCGCCATCCTCGGGTTGCGGGCGCTGTACTTCCTCCTTGCCGACATGCACGGCCGATTCGCCTACCTGCAGGAGGGGCTCGCGATCATCCTCGCCTTCGTCGGCGTGAAGATGCTGATCCACAACTGGTATCACATCCCGACCTGGCTCTCGTTGACGGTGATCGTGATCGTGCTGACCGCCTCGATCGGCTTCTCGCTGAAGGCCGACCGGAACACCGCCGAGGACGATCTCGCCCACGAGGCGTTCGTGCCGCACTCCGACGACGACGTGCGCCAGCCGCCGATGATGGACTGACGGTCGGGCGGCCCGGTTCGCGGGCCACGCATCGGCGGCCGGCTGGTTAGATTCGGCCCATGGCGATCGCAGACGACGACATCGAGCGGATCCGCTCGACGGTGTCGATCGTCGACGTGGTCGGGCAGCACGTCCAGTTGCGACGGGTCGGCCGACAGTGGCAGGGACTGTGCCCGTTCCACGCCGAGAAGACGCCGTCGTTCTACGTGCGCGAAGAGACGGGTCGCTACAAGTGCTTCGGGTGCGACAAGGGCGGCGACGTGTTCACGTTCGTCCAGGAGATCGAGCACGTCGACTTCGTCGGTGCCGTCGAGAGCCTGGCCGCCAAGGCGGGTATCCAGCTCAACTACACCTCGGGTGCGCAGTCGAAGGAGCGGGCTCGCCGCAAGCGGTTGATCGAGGCGATGCAGACGGCGGTCGACTGGTACCACGAGCGGCTCCTCACGTCGCCCGACGCCCGCGCGGCACGCGACTACTTGCGGAGTCGGGGCCTGAGTGGCGACGTCGCCCGGCAGTTCAAGCTCGGCTGGGCGCCCGACGACTGGGACGCGTTGTCCACCGGTGCCGGGATCGACGCACGCCTGTTGATCGACAACGGGCTGGCGTTCACGAATCGCCGGAACCGGCTCCAGGACGCGTTCCGCGGGCGGGTGCTGTTCCCGATCTTCACCGAGAACAACGAACCGGTGGCGATCGGCGGTCGCATCCTGCCCGGGTCGACCGATCCGGCCAAGTACAAGAACTCGAGCGAGACGCCGATCTACATGAAGTCGAAGACCCTGTACGGCCTCAACTGGGCCAAGGGCGACGTCGTGAACCAGAACCAGGTGATCGTGTGCGAGGGGTACACCGACGTGATCGGGTTCCACCGGGCCGGGCTGCCGCGGGCCGTGGCCACCTGTGGCACGGCGTTCACCGAGGAACACGTGCGACTGCTCAAGCGGTACGCGAGCAAGGTCGTGTTGGCCTTCGACGCCGATGCGGCCGGCCAGGGTGCCGCCGAACGGTTCTACGAGTGGGAGGACAAGTACCAGGTCGAGGTGAGTGTCGCCTCGTTCCCGGGCGGCAAGGATCCGGGCGAGATGGCCCAGACCGACCCGGCGGCGCTCGCCAAGGCGGTCGACGAGGCCAAGCCCTTCCTCGGGTTCCGGCTCGGGCGCGTGCTCGACCATCAGAAGCCGCAATCGCCGGAGGCGGTCGCACGTCTGGGCGAAGCCGCGATGGCCGTCGTCAACGAACACCCGAACGTGAACGTGCGCAAGCTGTACGCCGGCGAGGTCGCAGCGACGGTGGGTCTGCCGGTGAACGACCTGGTCGCGATGGCCGAGCGGGGGACGCGCCGGCCGCAGGTGCGGGTCGCTCAGCCGAAGCAGCGGTCGCAGCGGCGGCAGAACGGCGAGTTCGTGGCGATCACGTTGCTGGTGCAGGACTGGGACGCGATCGCGCCCTGGCTCGTCGAGTCGCTCTTCGCCGACGAGGTCTACCGACGCTCGTTCGTCGCGGTCGCGGAGGCCGGCGGCGACGTCGCCAAGTCGCTCGAGATCGCCGATCCCGAGGCACGCGACGTGATCGAGCGGGCCGCCGTCGTCGATCTCGAGGTTGATCCCGAACTGGAGGCCCGCAACCTGATCGCCGCGGCCGTCCGCCGCGAGTTGGCGTCGTCGCGGGGGAGTGCCGACCCCGAGGCGATTCGGCTCGACGCCGAGGCACGGGTACGGATGGAGGCGCTGAGCGAGCAGGAACAAAGCCTGGAGGCCGCCGGCTGGTTGCTAGGTTGGCTTGAAGGACGCAGCGAGTCACGTGACCATGGGGGCTGAATCGACGGATGCGCCGGCGATCCCACCACCGTTCGAGGGGGTGGATCGCACGGAGTGGAACCAGTTGGTCGCACGCGGTCGCGCCCACGGTGAGTTGCACGCCGAGGAGATCACCCACGTGTTGCGTCACGTCGAGCTCAGCGAGGACACGCTCCGCACGGTGACGGTCACCCTGACCGGTGCCGGCATCGGTGTCGACGAGTCGGTCGTCGAGGTCGACGACGACACGCCGCCGCGAGGTGCCCGCAGCGTCGTGATCGACGAAGAGGACGTCGAACGGCTGCTGACGCGTCGCCGTCGTCGGCGGGGCCAGAAGCGCGCGGCCCGGGTCGACGCCGGCACCTCCGACACGGTGCGGATGTACCTGCGCGAGATCGGCCAGGTCGACCTGCTCACCGCCGAGGACGAACGCCGGCTGGCGCAGCTGATCGAAGAGGGCAAGGTCGCGGCCGAGCGGATCGACGAGGGCGGCCTCGACGAGACCGAGCAGCGACTGCTGATGCGGGCCGTCAGTCGCGGCGAGCGGGCCAAGAGCGAGTTGACGCAGGCCAACCTGCGGCTCGTGGTGTCGATCGCCAAGCGGTACTCGGGCCGCGGCATGCAGCTGCTCGACCTGATCCAGGAGGGCAACCTCGGCCTGATGCGTGCGGTCGACAAGTTCGACTACACGAAGGGCTTCAAGTTCTCCACCTACGCCACGTGGTGGATCCGCCAGGCGATCACCCGGGCGATCGCCGATCAGGCC
>JAGQSS010000112.1 GCA_020439405.1 Ilumatobacter sp.
GGGCAGCGTCGGAGGCCGAGCGCGACACCTCGTGTTCGAGTTCCTCCCCACTCGATGCGGCGAGCACCGCACCGAGCATCCCGACTCCGGCCACCGCCACCACGAGCCACCGGTACCGCAGGTACCAGGACGGTCGGATGACGGTGGCGATCGCACCGATGGCGGCCAGTGGGAGGAGCACGACCGGCAGGTGCACGACGAGGGGGTGAGCCGGTAGTCCGAACAATTGATCCATGGTCCGGATCGTGCGCCTCGACGCAACCCCCTGTCATCCCTCTTGGCCGTTTCTTGGACGCCCGCGAGCGACATCTTCGACCGGTCGACCGCGGCCGGTTGGTGACGGATGTGGTCAGACCAGGTCCGTTCCGGCGATGCGTCATGGCATCGACTTCGAAGGGAACGGACCTGGTCTGACCACATCCGTGCCGGCTCACACGACGGAGAGGTTGACCTCGATGTTGTTGCGGGTGGCGTTGGAGTAGGGGCAGACCTGGTGGGCCTGCTCGACGACCTCACGGGCCTGCTCGGGCGTGGCGTTGGGCAGGCTGACGTCGAGTTCGACGCCGATGCCGAAGCCGCCGGCGTCGGTCTGGCCGAGGTGGACGGTCGCCGAGACGGCCGAGTCGGCGGTGTTGACGCCGGCACCCTGTGCGACGAGACGGAGCGCCGAGTGGAAGCACGCTGCGTACCCGGCGGCGAAGAGCTGTTCGGGGTTCGTCGAGCCACCCGCTCCACCGAGTTCCTTCGGCATGCGGACGTCGAGATCGATGATGCCGTCGTCGGAGCTGACGTGACCGTTGCGACCGTCGCCGGTGGCGTGGGCGGTGGTGGAGTACAACTTGTTCATGTCCGCGATCATATTGTGCACGATTGAATTGTGCAACGCTTGGTTTCGGTTACGATGCCCCCATGGCGAAACACGCCCAACTCGAACTCGACAACCAGCTGTGCTTCCCGCTCTACGCTGCGTCGCGGGCCATGACCCGGGCATACCAGCCACTGCTCGAACCGTTCGACCTCACCTATCCGCAGTACCTCACGATGCTGGCGGTGTGGTCGGGCCCCGACGAGCAGACCGTCGGCGAACTCGGCGAGCGGCTGCGGCTCGACTCGGGCACCCTCACCCCGCTCCTGAAGCGGCTCGAGGCGCGGGGCCTCGTCCGACGACATCGCGACCCGGCCGACGAGCGACGCGTGCTCGTGTCGGCCACTGCGGCCGGCGACGAGTTGCAGGACGAACTGTCGCAGGTCCCGATCTCCCTCGCGCTCAGCACCGGCATGACGCTGGAGGACGGCATCGCCCTCCGGCGCCTGCTCGATCAGCTCATCACGGCGCTCGACGAGGCCCACGTGGCGGAGACGGCTCGATGAGCAGGATCTCCGGTCGGTCGGTCGCACGCTGGCTGCTCGGCGGCGCGTTGGTGTTCGCCGGGATCGGTCACCTCACGACGCAGCGCGAGGAGTTCCAGGCCCAGGTGCCCGACTGGTTCCCGATCGACGCCGACCTCGTCGTGGTGCTGTCGGGCGTGGTCGAGATCACCCTCGGCCTGGCCCTGATCTTCGCCAGCCGCTACCGGGCGATCGTCGGCTGGATCGCCGCGGCATTCTTCGTCGTCATCTTCCCCGGCAACATCGCCCAGTGGGTCGAGGGCACCGACGCCTTCGGCCTCGACACCGACACCAAGCGGTTCGTCCGCCTCTTCTTCCAACCCGTCCTCGTCGCGTGGGCCCTCTGGTCGACCGGCGCCTGGCGAGCCTGGCGCCGCGGCACCCTGGTCGGTTGATGTCAGACCGGAACCGACCAGGGCTGCACAAATCAGTCGGCGCTGAGCGGTCGGTTCCGGTCTGACATCAACCGACCGCTGTCCGGGTCAGTGCCAGTCGGTGCGTTGGAACTCCGGTGGCTCCATCACGGCCGGGCGGTCGCCGAGGATGTTGTAGCGCTCGCGGAGTTCGAGGACCGGCACGTCGGCGACCGACCAGAAGTCCCAGTCGCGGATCAGGTCGACGTTGCAGTCGATGCCGCGGCGGATGCCGGTGGTGACCCGGTCGGGATCGAACTCGCCCGTCTTCGGTTCGATGCCGACCGAGCTGGCACCGAAGTCGATCCCCATGTGGTAGTCGAGGATGACCTCGAGCAGCATCTCGTAGCCGAAGCCGTCGGCGCTCATGCCCGCTTCGAAGCCGGCGACCTCGAGTTCGCTCGGGCCGTCGGTGTTCGTGCCGGACAGGATGTGGCTGCTGTCGTGGCCGACGAACAACTCGCCCGTCCCGTGGTGCTCGCCCGGGAGCGGGAAGCCGCGATCGCGGTAGAAGACGAAGAAGGTGTGGCCGAGTGAGCCCTCCGGATAGCCCTCGAGTGCAGTCCACCGTTCGGTGACGTGCGAGTCGCCGATGTACTGGTGGATGAACCGGGCGGCGGTGCGCATCGGCCCGTACTCGGTGTTCTCGCTGAAGGCACCGATCGAGCGTCGGCCGTAGTCGACGAGGAGACGCTTGATGTGGAGGTCGCGCACCTGGTGCAGATCGCGCAACGTGTTCGGATGCTGCCCGAGTGCGTCGGCGTAGCCGTCGACGACGGCGACCTCGGGTGAGTCGACGGTGGTGTCGGCGTACGGGACGAGGACGAGCATCTGGATCGCAGTCGATCGGTGCTCGGGATCGGTGATCGCCGCCGCGAGTTCGTCGGGAGTGACGTCGGTGAGCGCGTCCGCGTCGACACCGTCGACGTCGAAGATGTGCTCGGCCGCGCCTTCGATGAGTCCCTTCTCGACCCTGGTGAGTTCGCGATCGGCGCCGCCGACCGCGACGGCGTGCATCGCGCCGAACAGCGCCGACGACTCGGATTGTGACCAGGTACTCGGTGCTTCCCGCATCGCGACAGTCAAGCAGACGGTCGGTTGGTGTCAGACCGTCACCTGACCCTGCGGCGGCCTTGGATCACCGCAGTCGTGGTCGGTTCCGGTCTGACATCAACCGACCGTCACCTGACCGCGGACGCGGCGAGGCCCCCGATGCACCGTCGCATCGGGGGCGTCGAGTTCAGTCGGCGGCGTTGCGGATCAGGAACACCGAGGTGATCACGATCCAGAGCATGCCGACGAACTCGCCGATGAAGCCGATGGCACCGATGGTGCTCTCGGGGTCGCCGTTCAGCAGCCACAGCCCGCCGATCACCGGCACGACGCCCGAGACCACGCCGAGCACCGCCAGCCACGACGGCATGATCCGGCTCCGGACAATCAGCACCGAGGCGAAGATCACGAACACGGCCGTCGTCCACGGCATCAGGACGAAGAACACGACCGAGTCGAGCGCCGACAGGGTGAGCAGCACGCCGTCGGACGCTTCCGCGAGGATCGGGTCGAGCGACATGACCGCCCACAGCGACATGCCGACGATGCCGGCGGCGAACTGCGCGATCATGCCGGCACTCGACATCCGGGTCACGATGCCGCCGCTGGTGTCCGCCGTGCGCAGACGGCTCAGGAGCCCGTAGGCGAAGAACAGCTGGAGGAATCCGAACACGAACGGGCCGAACCAGGTGAAGAAGCCGATCCCGCCCTGATTGTCGCCGAACCACGTCCGGAGCTCGTCGGCGCCGTCGACGAAGTTCGGGGCGGAGGCGGCGATGCCGGCGCCCATGGCGATGAACAGGACGACGAAGGCGATGCCGGAGAAGCCGGCGGCCCGTGTCCAGGTGGGGTTGGTCTCGGTCGGCTCGTCGAGCCGGCCGTCGATCTGTCCGTCGATCTGGATCGTTGTCATGATGTGCTCTCTTCCGCACCGCCCGGCGATGCACTCGTGTGGATGGTTGCTCCCATCGTCCGATTTCAGCGATGCGATGCCCACCGTGACGGCGCCCGTTTCGCGTACGTGCCAGCACGTACGCCGAACCCCGAGCAGCCTCGGTCGACCGGGGTATCGGAGTGGAGCAGACTGCAGGGATGCAGGGGCCGGGGACGATCGAGGCAGCGCCGGCGCTCGACCTCTCGCCGTGGGCGGCCCGCAGCAAACTGCTGACGAGGATGTGCCTCTGCCTCGCGGGCGTGTCCGTGCTGGTGTCGATGGTCGCGGTCCCGACCTACGGTCTCGCCGCCCATCTCGTCAACAACCTCACGTTCGTCGCCGTCGGCACGCTGATCGTCCGTCGCCGACCGGGCAACGTCGTCGGGTTGTTGTCGATGGCGCACGGTTCGCTGATGGTCTCGATCGTCACGCTGAATCTGGTCGCGCTCCGACTCGCGCAACACTCGTCGCTCGACGCCGCGGGCATCGCCGCGCTCGTCTCGGCGGTGCTGTTCCCGTTCAGCGCCGGGCTCCAGGTGCCGCTCTTCCTCGCGTTCCCCGACCGGAGCCGCCCGACCCCTGCGGCTCGCTGGTACCTGCGCGTGTGGGAACTCTCCGTCGTGGTGATGACGGGCATCGCGTTGTTCGCCCGGCCGACGATCATCGTCGCTCCGGAGATCATCCTGCCGCACCCGTTCGTCGGTCGGCAGCGAGCGGACGACCTGCTCGTGATCGCCGACATCTCGATCCTGGTGACCGTGCTGCTGATGTTCGGCACCATGCCGGTGTTGATCCGTCGGTGGCGACGGGGCGGTCCGATCGAGCGCCGTCAGATCGGCTGGCTCGGCCTGGCCTTCTTCACGTACACCGTCGTCGCGACGGTGAACACCGCCCTGCAGCCGCTGGGGTCGACCGGCGGCGACATGTTCCTCCTGGTCGACTCGATCGGCATCATCATCCCGCTGGCGATGGGTGTGGCGATCCTGCGGTTCCACCTCTACGACATCGACGTCATCGTCACCAAGACGATGATCTTCCTCGGGTTGGCGGCGGTGATCACCGTGGTCTACGCCACCGTGATCGGCGTGACGGTCGCCGTGGTCGGCGCCCCATCGGGCGGTTTCGCGACCGTGCCGTCGATCGTCGCGACGGTGGTCGTCGCCGTGTTGTTCGAACCCGTCCGTGGTCGGTTGCAGCGATGGGCGAACCGAGTCGTCTACGGCGAACGGGCCACCCGTCACGAGGTGCTGGCCCGGACGTCGGCAGCGCTCGCCGACGCGAGCAGCCGCGACCACGCCGACCAGCTCGCCGCGTTGCTCGCCCGAGGAACGGGCGCCGACATCGCCGCGCTCTGGATCTCCGACGACGGCGGGTTCCGACCGGTCGGCGGCTTCCCGACGGGTCGGGTGAGCGAACCGATCGCCGCCCTCCCCGCACGTACGGAGGTCGCCGATCATCGCCTGATCGAACATCGCGGCGAGCTGCTCGGTGCGATCACCATCGTCAAGCCGCGCACCGACCCGGTGTCGCCGGCGGACGGCACCGTGCTCGACGACGTGGCCGCGGTGGCGACACTCCATCTCCGCCGCCTGGCGCTGACCGAACAGCTCGAGGCCCGCATCATCGACGTACGACGCTCGCGGCGGGGTCTGCTCGAAGCGCAGGACGCCGAGCGTCGCCGGCTCGAACGCGATCTCCACGACGGTGCGCAACAACACGTGGTCGCGCTCAACGTCAAGCTCGGGGTGGCGCGCACGCTGGCGACCCGGTCCGGGCACGACGAGTTGGCCGCCCTGGTCGACGGACTCGCCGACGATGCGCGACGCGCCGTGGTCGACCTGCGCGCGGTCGCCCACGGGATCTTCCCACCGCTGCTCGCGAGCGACGGGTTGGCCACCGCGCTCGGCACGATCGACGCTCGGATTCCGATCGACGTCCGGACGGACGGCCTCGGCCGCTACGACCCCGAGATCGAGCAGAGCGCCTACTTCGCCGTCGCCGAGACGCTCGAACGAGTGCGGTTCGCCGGCGCCGAACGCGCGACTGTGACCGCCCGGCCGACGGAGGACGCGATCTCGATCGAGATCGAAGCGACACGGATCCCGTCATCTCCGGACCTGTCGACGGTCGTCGACCGACTCGAGGCCTTCGGCGGATCCCTCGACGCCGATCCGACGGCGGGCATCGTTCGCGTCGACCTCCCGACGATGGCGGCCGCGTCGTGAGTGCCGGACTGTCGGTCCGGCGACGGCGGCTCCTGGTCGTCGAGTGGCTGATCTTCGCACTGGCCTACGCCTCCATCATCATGTACGGCGTCTCCTATGGGTTGGCGACGATCGCCAACATCGTCTACCTGTCGGTCGGCACCCTGCTCGTCGTTCGGCTCCCCGGCAACCCGATCGGCTCCCTGATGAATCTGACGGGATGGGGATGGACCGTCATGACGGCCGTCGACATCGGTGCCGAACGGCTCGCGGACAGCGGCGCCGTGACGCCGGCCGGCTGGATCGCGCTCGGCGCGGCGCTGTTCACCGCGCCACTCGTCTGGGCCAGCGCCGTCGCGACCTGGGCGATCGTGCCCGATGGCCGACCGGCCACACGGTTCGCCGAGCGGCTGCTCCGATGGAGCGCCTGGTACCTCGTGGTGCCGGTCTCGCTTGCCGTGTTCGCGACGCCGAGGCCGCTCGGCACGAGCGCCGACCCGGCCCCGCACCCGTTCCTCGACCCCGATGTCGCCGACACGGTCGAAGTGGTCTGGGGTCTGAGCGTCGTGGTCATCTTCCTGCTCGCCTTCGTCGCAGTGGGGGCGATGTTTCGACGCCTCCGCGGCGCCGGGCCGATCGAGCGCCGTCAGATCCTCGTCCTCGGCATCGGGGTCACCCTGTATGTCGTCGTGCTGCTGAGCGGTGGGCTGATCGAGCCGCAACAGGGCGATGCCGACCGCTCGTCACTGGTCACCGATGGCATCGCCGGTGTGGTGCTCGCGGTCACGCTCGGGGTGGCGATCGGCCGCTACCGGCTGTTCGAACTCGGGCGGATCGTCCGTCGGTCGGTCGTGTACGCCGGGCTCGCCGCGCTGATCGCGGCGGTCTACGTGACGGTGGTGGTCGGCGTCGGCGCCTACTACGGCGACGGGGCCGATCTGGTGCTCTCGATCGTCGCGACGGTGGTCGTGGCACTGGTGTTCCAGCCGGCGCGTCGCGAGTGGGTGCGGTGGGCGAACCGGCTCGTGTACGGACGGCTGGTCGAACCGCACGAGGTGCTCGGCCAGTTCGCGCGGCTCTCGATCGAGCTGCCGGACGACGAACTGTTGCAACGGGTCCCGGAGCTGGTCGGGCGCGGCACCTCGGCACGCTCGACAGCGCTCTGGGCAGCGACGGGCGACGGGTTCCGCATCGTGGCCTCGTGGCCCGACGGGCCCGACGCACCCGACGACGGGTGGACTGCGACCGGGGCCGATCCCGCGTTCGATCCACCAGGTGCCGACCTCGCCGTGCGGATCGAGCACCAGGGCGAGCTGCTGGGTGGCGTTTCGGTCGTGAAGCAGGCCGACGAGTCGGTCTCGGGCGCCGAACGCACACTGCTCGACGACCTCGCCGGCGCACTGGGCGTCGCGATGTACAACGCTCGGCTCGCCGCCGATCTGCGGCGTGAACTCGCCGCGCTCGAGGCGTCACACGAGCGTCTGTTGTCGGCGGGCGACGATGCCCGACGCAGCCTCGAATGGGCGCTCGACAGCGGTCCGCAGCAGCGACTCGTCGCCCTGAAGGTCAAGCTCGGGCCGGTGCGGGTGCGTGCCGAGCGGCTCGGGGTCGACCGTGTGGCCGGCCTGCTGGCCGCGCTCGAACCGGAGACCGAACTGGCGATCCAATCGGTCCGACGCTTCGCGGCAGGTGTGCACCCACCGGAGTTGGAGTCGGATGGCCTGGTGCCCGCGATCCGGTCACGTGCCGCGGGTCTGCCGTTCGCACTGTCGGTCACGACGCCCGGCGGAGGCGACGACCGCCGGATGGATCGTGAGGTCGAGGCGGCCGTGTATCTCGTCGTCCTGGAGGCACTCCAGAACGCGGCGAAGCACGCACACGCCCGGACGGTCGACGTGACGATCGACGACCGGCCGGCCGAGGTGACGTTCGAGGTCGTCGACGACGGCGTCGGGTTCGAGACATCGGGCGCCGCCACGGTCACGGGCGACGGCGAGGGCCTGGCCGGCATGGCCGAACGGCTCACCGCCGTCGGCGGCCGACTGGAGATCGTCTCGGCCGCGGGTGCGGGGACCCGAGTCGTGGGTTCGGTGCCGTTGCCTCAGGGTGCGGAGGCGTCGCCGGCGACCGCTCGTTCCCACGCGTCGTCCAAGGTGTCCATGCCGAACGACGACTTCGGGATGAACGCATCGGCGCCGGCTGCGAGCGCCGGAGCGGCAAAGTCGCCCGACTCGTGGGTCGACAGCACGAACACGTGAACCGACGGGTCGGCGAGTCGGATCGCTCGGGTTGCGTCGAGACCGTCCATGACGGGCATCTGGACGTCGATCAGCACGAGGTCGGGCCGCAGGGCCGCGGCCAGTTCGACCGCTGCCGCACCGTCGCCCGCCTCGCCGACGCACTCGAAGCCGTCACTCACGTCGACGACCATCCGCATCGCTTCGCGGAACGGGAGCTGGTCGTCGACGATCAGGACTCGTACGTCGCTCATGGCTGGCCGTCGCCGAGGTGGAGCAGCACGGCCTGGACCCGGCGATGTGTCTCGTCGCTCGGTTCGAGATCGAGCTTGGTGAAGATCGAGCTGATGTGCTTCTCGACCGAGCGTGGCGAGACGAAGAGCTGATCGGCGATCGCCGCGTTGCTCGCACCGGTCGCCATGGCAGCGAGGACCTCGCGCTCGCGCTCGGTCAACCGGTCGAGCACCGACGTTCGGCGCTGGTCGTGGCCCCCGACCAGTGACTGGACGACGGCGGGGTCGACGACCGATCCGCCCTCGGAGACGGTGCGGATGGCCGCCTCGAGTTCGTCGATGTCGCTCACGCGTTCTTTGAGGAGGTAGCCGCGGCGCTCGGAACCGTCACGGAACAGTCGGACCGCGTACGCGGCTTCGACGTGCTGGCTCAGCACGATGACGCCGCTGTCGGGCCGGCGTTCTCGCAGGAGCTGCGCGGCTCGGATCCCTTCATCGGTCTGCGACGGCGGCATCCGGATGTCGGTCAGCAACAGGTCGACGTCGACATCCTCGATGACCGCGACGAGCTCGTCGTACGTGGAGCACGTCGCGACGACCTCCACGTCGGGCACCAGTTCGAGCGCGGCCAACACCCCTTGACGCACCAGATAGTGGTCTTCCGCCACGACGACACGCACCGTCACGACCGGAGCCGTTCGACGGTGAGGTGTTCGCACGGGGGAGGGTCGGCAGGAATGGTGCGCATCATCCTGATCTGCGCCGGCGCCGCCGAACAGGCCCGGGTCGCGCATCCTCCCGCCATCCCGACAGTCAAGCAGACCCCCGGTCGGCGACCGGACGCGCAGCCGATTGAATCGGCTGGGTGTCCACCGGTGGACGCGTAGCCGATTGAATCGGCTGGTTGTCCGCCCGCTCGGCTACGTCGAGGCGGCGGCTCGGCGCTGTTCGGCGTCGGGTCCGATCGCGAGGACGATCGCACCGAGGCGCTGTTCGGTCTCGACGAGGCGATGTGCTTCCGCGGCCTGCTCCATCGGCAGGACCCGGTCGACGATGCCGACCAGCTGCCCGGCGTCGACCATGGCGGCCAGTTCGGCGAACGCTGCCCGGCTCTCCCCGGCCGTCGCGACGTGGACCCGCTCGTCGGTGAACGGCAGACGCGACGCTCGGAGCATGGTCGACAGTCGCGGGTTCCCGCTCACGTAGCGACCGTCGGGCTCCAGCAGGTCGAGCATGCGCGAGACCCGTGACGACGGCACCATGTCGAAGATGACGTCGAAGCGATCGTCGAGCGTGGTGACGTCGGTAGACCGGTAGTCGACGAAGTCGATGGCACCCATCGAGCGGACGAACGACTCCTTGTACGCAGCGTCGACACCGGTGACCTCGCCACCCAGCATCCGCGCGATCTGGACGCCGTAGGCGCCGATGACCCCACCGGCACCGTTGACCAACACCCGATCGCCCGAGCCGACCTCGGCGCAGCGGAGCCCGTCGAGTGCGTTGGACGCCCCCAGCGGGAGGGCTGCTGCTTCGGCGAACGTCATCGATGTCGGCTTCGGCGCGATGATGGCCTTGGCGGGAAGTACGAGGTGTTCGCCGTACGAGCCGAGGCGGAGACCGGTGGTTCCGTAGACCTCGTCGCCGACCTCGAAGCCCTCCACGTCGGTGCCGACGGCGTCGATCACCCCGGCGAAGTAGAGACCGAGCACGTGCCGTCGGGGCCGGCGAACGCCGAGCGCCAACCGCATC
>JAGQSS010000113.1:0-6758 GCA_020439405.1 Ilumatobacter sp.
CGTGCGACCCCGGTGGGACGCGTCGCGCTCGGCGCGGCCGCGCTCACGGCCTGGGATCTGTTCCTCGATCCGCAGATGACCGCCGACGGCGCCTGGCGGTGGGCCGGTCCCGGCCGCTACCGGGGCATCCCGGCGACGAACTTCCTCGGTTGGTACGTCGTCTCGGCGGGCGTGATGTGTGCGTTGGAGGCGACGTCGGCATCGGACGACGTCGCGCACGTGGCGACGTACGGCACGCTCGGTGCGATGGAGACCGTCGCCTTCTCGACCTTCTGGCGCGATCCCGTCGTCGCGGTCGCCGGCGGTCTCGCCATGCTGCCGATCACCGCGATGGCACTCCTCGGTGATCGCGGTCTCGTCGCGGCGCCCGGTGCGTGATCAGTTCGCGAACGACGTCGAGCGGGTCGGTTCATGGCTGACACGAACCGGCCGGGCGTGGCAGGATCGACGGCGATGAGGGTGGTGGTGATCGGTGCGGGGGTCGGCGGCCTGTGTGCGGCGATCCGGCTGCGGACGGCCGGGCACGACGTCACCGTCTTCGAACGCAATCCGGTGGTCGGAGGCAAGTTGGCGTCGCTGTCGGAGGATGGCTACACGTTCGACCTCGGTCCGACCCTGTTCACGATGCCGCACCTGTACGACGACGTGTTCCGACTCGCCGGCTCGTCGCTCGCCGCTCAGGTCGAGATGACCCGGCTCGATCCCCAGTTCCGGTATCGCTGGTCGGACGGTTCGTCGCTCGACGTCCCCGACGACCGCAGGCACACCCTCGACCGGGTCGAGGCGTTCGCGCCCGACGACGGCGACAACTGGATGGATCTCGAGTATCACGCCCAGCAGATCTGGGAGGTCGCGGAGCGGACCTTCTTGGCCGGCACGGTCGACTCGGCGTGGACGCTGGTCAAGCGCTCGAAGAACCCGCTCGATCTCGATCGTGTCGAGGGGAAGCGGACGCTGGCGCAGTTCGCCCGATCCTCGCTCGACGATCCTCGACTCCGACAGTTGATCGGCCGGTACGCCACGTATTCCGGGTCGTCTCCTTACGAGGCGCCGGCCACGCTCGCCTGCATCCTCCACATCGAGCAGGAGTACGGCTGCTGGCACCTCCACGGCGGTGTCGCCGTGCTGGCCGACCGACTCGCGACCACCGCCCGTCGGCTCGGTGTCGTGTTCCGGCTCGGGACCGACGTCGGACGGGTCACGACCGGTCGCGGCAAGGTCACGGGCGTCGACCTCGCCGACGGAGGGCACGAGCCGGCCGACGTGGTCGTGAGCGATGCCGACGCCGAGCACCTGTACACCGACCTTCATCCCGACGCGCGACGCCGCAAGCGGATCGCCAAGATCGGGCGGTCGATGAGTGCGTTCGTGATGTGCGCCGCGGTGCGTGGCCGGACCGAGGGCATCGCACACCACAACGTCTGGTTCTCGCTCGACGACGAGCAGGAGTTCACCGACCTCTCGCGGGGCCGTGCGGCCGTCGACCCGACGATCTACGCCTGCGTCTCGTCGGTGACCGATCAACGGATGGCACCCCGCGACGGAGAGAACTGGGTGTTCCTGGTCAACCTGCCTGCGGCGGTCGGTGTCGATCGGAAGCTGATGTCGGCCGCGGTGCTGAACCGTCTGGCCGAACGCGGCATCGACCTCCGTGAGCGGATCGACTTCACCCGCACGCTGGTGCCGGCCGACATCGACGCCCGGTACCGCGCCCCGGGCGGCGCCATCTACGGCACGTCCTCGAACGGTCGGACCGCAGCGTTCAAGCGGCCCGGCAACGTCGGCCCGGTCGACGGGCTGTTCCTCGTGGGCGGGTCGACCCATCCCGGTGGCGGTCTGCCGCTCGTCGCCACGGGAGCGCAAATCGTCGCCGACCTCGTCGGATGAGGAGCATCGCTGCGACGACGACCGCGCGGCTCGCCGCCGCAGTGTGGATCGCGCCTCGCATCGTCCGAACCCTACGGACGCGGTCGTCGGCCGGTCTCGACATCGGCGGTGCCGAGCCCCTTGCTGTTCGATCCGACGTGTCGGTCGTGATCCCGGCGCGGAACGAACAGCACCGGCTGCCACCGCTGCTCGACCTGCTCGCGGGGCGGCACGAGGTCGTCGTCGTCGACGACGGCTCGACCGACGACACGGCGGCGGTCGCCCGGCTCCACGGTGCGACGGTGGTGTCCGCATCCGATCGCCCGGTGGGGTGGGCGGGCAAGACCTGGGCGCTGCAGTGCGGCGCGACGGCCGCTCGTGGACGATGGATCGTCCACCTCGACGCCGATGTCCGACCCGACCCGTCCCTGCCCGACATCGTCGTCGACCACGCCGAGCGCCACCGGCTCGACCTGGTCTCGGTGGCGACGAGCGCGGTCCTTCCGCAGCCGGCACGTTGGTTGCACGCGTCGATGCTCGCCACCCTCGTCTACCGCTTCGGCGGGCCGGGGGGAGCGTGTCCCGGCCGCGAACTCCTCAACGGGCAGGTGATCGCCGCCCGCCGTGAGCTGCTGATCGGTCCGGACGGATGGAGCGCGGTCGCCGACCACGTCACCGAGGACGTCGCGCTCGGACGTCACCTGTCGCGCTCGGGGCGTCGGGTCGCGTTGGTGGATGGCCTCGACCTCGCGACCGTCGAGGCCGATTCGTTCGCCGAGGTGTGGTCCGGTTGGGGGCGATCGATCGGGTTACCGGGCGCAACGCCGACGTGGCACACCGCCGTCGATGTCGCTGCGATGGCCGCGACGATGCCACTCCCGCTCGCTCGCGCCGTCACGGGCCGGGCCGACCTGCTCGACGCCCTGCTGCTCGCGATCCGTTGGGGGACGGCCCTCGGCGTGTCGTCTGCCTATCGCCCGGCCGGACCGTCGGTGTGGGCAGCGCCGCTGGCCGACCCGTTGGCCCTCGCGGCGGTGGTGCGGTCGTCGGCGCAGCGGACCGTCACGTGGCGGGGTCGCCGTCTCCCGGTGCCGCGCCGATCGTGGCCTGGGCGAAGCGCAGTCCGACGAACGACATGAGGACGCCGGTTGCCGCCGTCCGGCGCGGGCCCTCCGAGACCATCTGGACGAGCGGGAACCCGAACACCCCGACGCGAGCGGCGACGTCGAGACGACGGGTCGTCACCAGCGTCGCGCCCGCGATGGCGACGGCGATCGCCGCCGGTCGAGGCGCGGCGACGAGGCCCACCCCGACGAACGCCAGCACGCTCCGGCCGCCGCGGCAGCCGTCGGTTACCGGGAATGCATGGCCGGCCATCGCTGCGCCACCGGTCGCGTAGGGCGCCCACCACACCCCGGGCGCGGCTGCGAGACCGGCGGCGGCGGCGATAGCCCCCTTTGCGGTGTCGCCCACGAAGACGGGCAACGCGGCGCGTCCGCCGAGCAACTCCATCGTGTTCCACGCGCCGGGGTTCCGATCGCCGACCGTCCGGAGATCGTCGACGCCGTGGCGGCGGGCGACCGTCCGGGCGACCGGGATGCACCCGATCAGGTAGCCGGCGGCCGCCGCAACGAGGAGTCGGGTACGCACGGATGCCAGCATGGCCGATGTGGCGATCGCGTCGTTCCATCTCGTCGACGTCGGTCGGCGGCACGCCGTCGGCGGACTCGGTCGGATCGGTCTCGATCGGCGAGAGCTGGCCCACACGCCCGGACTCCTTCACGCTCGGTCCCTGGGTGCCGGCCACGACGGACGGATGGCGCTCTCGTTCCGTCCCGACCGTCGGGCCCTCTTCGCCGTCTGGCGCGACGACGCTGCGCTCGATCGCTTCCTCGCCGAGAGCGAGGTGGCGTCCCGGTGGCGATCGGCCGAGTCGGTGTGGTCCGTGCGGCTCCGCCTCATCGACGGGCACGGCTGCTGGTCGGGAGCCGCGGTGCTCGACGGTCTCGAGCCGGCGACCGGCGCGCACGGATCGGTCGTCACGCTCACGCGGGCCGCGATCCGTCCGCTCGCGCTGCCGTCGTTCCTCCGGCACAGTCGTTCGGTGACGAGGTCGCTCGACGGTGTCGGCGGGTTGCGCGCCGTGGTGGGCGTCGGCGAGGTGCCGGTGGTCCGACTCGGCACGGTCGCCGTGTGGGACGACGACGAGTCGGCGCGGCGGGCGGTCGTCGAGTGGGGCGATCACGCGGCGGCGATGCGAGCCGCAGCCGCCGAGCGGATGTTTACCGAGTCGCTGTTCGCTCGTTTCGAGCCCTACGGCGCCACCGGTGCCTGGGCCGCTACCACCCCGGGTCCGTCGAATGCGTGAACAATTTGCGGGATCATTCTGCAAATTGTTCACGCGTTGGTGGGGCGTGGTGGCGGAGGGTCAGGCGTAGCGCGAAAGGGCGTCGGCGATCGAGGGCGCCTCGCGCACGCCGGGCTCGTCGACGACGGCCCGGAGCCACCGTGGACGGAACTTGGCCGTCACGGTGATCGGCTCGGGGAGGTCGGAGCCCTCGTTGGCGAGACGGACGAAGGTGGTGGCGTAGTCGGGAGGGCGCAGGTCGCGCCCCAACTCGATGATGGCGTACGGGTCGGGGGTGGAATCGACCGCGTCGGCCGTCACGACCGGCTGCGAGGTCGGCGTCGTCGCGCCGCCCGAGATACCGGGCCCGTCGGCGAGCACCACGCCGCCGACCTGGTCGGCCCGTGCCCCCCCGATCAGCAGACCGATGTAGGCACCGAGTCCGCGACCGACGATGGTCGCCGAGCCCAGATGCGCGATCGCCATGTCGGCGTCGGCCATCAGCATCTCAGCGGTGTACCCGCCGCCGACGGGAACGGTACTGGAGCCGTGCCCCGTGAAGTCGAGTGCGTGTACGGCACCCGTCCAGCATCCGGCCCAGCGCGGGACGGTGGTCGGCGAGGCCTCGCCCAGCCCGTGGAGGAGCAGCAGGTTCGGGCCGTCGGCGGCCCGTAGGGTGTGGAGGGCGAGTTCGACCTTGTTGTGGGTCAGGACGACGGTGCTGACGGCATTCATGCCGGCCTCCCCAGGAACTCCATGATGCGGGCGGCGGTCTCGCGCGGCTGCTCGATGTGCGCGAAGTGGCCGACACCTGCGACCTCCTCGACGTGCCCACCGTCGGGCAGGAACGGGACGATGTCGTCGATGGTGGTGCCCCACCCCATCGGTTCCTCGTGCTCGACGAGCAGGCCGTAGAACGGGACACCGAGTGACGCCATCTTCGGCAGCGCCCACTCGGGTCGCCACGGCCCGAAGCCGCCGAACCGCATCGACGGATCGAGCTTCCAGCGCCAGCCGTCCTCGCGTTCGAACGCGCCGACGCCAACGAGGTAGCGGAGCCAGTCGGGACGCAGCCGCGGGTTGAGCCGCCGGCGCCGCTCGGCGAGCTGGTCGACGGTGCCCGGCTTGCGCTCGGCGGTCGCGGTCCGCGCACGGTGGTCGAGCCAATCGGTGATCTCGCCGGCGAGCATCTTCGTGCGTTCGTGTTCGGCGACGTCGGGGACGGGACGTCGCGACGGCATGCCGTCGATGTTGACGATCTTGCGGAACCGGAACGGCTCGGCGTCGGCGAGATTGAGGCAGAGCGCGCCGCCCTTCGAATGGCCGATCGCCGGGACGGCCGCGCGTCCGGCCGCATGGTCGAACACCACGGACGCGTCGCGGAGGTCGGCCTCCCAGGAGTACAGATGCGTGTGCCCGCTGTCGCCGTGGCCGCGGTGGTCCCAGCTGACGACCCGCCACCCCGCGTCCGCGAAGATCGGCGCGAACACGTCGAACGTCCGGGCGAAGTCGAAGCCACCGTGCGCCATCATCAGTGGTGGAGCGTCGTCGTCGCCCCATTCGTGGATGGCGATCCCGACACCGTTGGCGTCGATCGTGTACTCGCGGTCGGGCGTCCGTGCACCGGGGAACTCGGGGGTCACGTGGTGGAGCGTAGGTGGAGGGCGTACGATCTTTCGGATCGTCCCGCCTCCCAGCGGAGTGACATCTGCCATGCCTCGTCTCGTCCTCATCCCCGGTCTCGTCGTCTCGCTCGCCCTCCTCGCCGCGTCGTGCGGGAGTGAGGCGTCGAGCGCCATCGAGACCCTGCCGCCGATCCGGACGACGACCTCGACGTCGACCACGACCACGACGATCGACCCGCGTGGGATCATCTACATCGTCCAGCCGGGCGACAACGTGAACGAGATCGCGAAGAGTTACCAGGTCACGGCGGCGATGATCATCCAGCTCAACAACCTCGGCGCCGACGGCGAGATCCATCCGGGCCAGGAGCTCGAGATCCCCAACATCCGGGTCGACACGACCCGCCCGCCGATCGTCTCGACCGAGACCACCGACGCGCCGTAGCGACCGGGTGTGACGGAGTGCCCTGTGCACGGCTCGCATCGTTCGTAGACTGTTCGGCATGAGTTTCTGGCCGACGCTCGAACACTGGAGCGTGAAGATCCCGCTCCACACCGATCACTACCGGATGCCCGTCCTCGCCGACACCGGCGTGGTCGAACTCTCGCCGATGCCGGTCGACGTGCCCGCCACCGAGTGGGAGTCGCTCGAGTACATGGACTGGAAGTCGGGTGGCGACACGAACTTCGCCCCGATCGCCTCGGCCGACGGCGAACTCGACTGCCGCGGGTTCTGGGACAAGGGCAAGACCGACAAGGACGCCCTCTGGACCTCGAACGCCCAGATCGCGCCCACCTTGCGCGACTACGTCGACGGTGTCGGCGCCAACTTCGGACGCGTCCGCACGATCAAGCTCGAGCCGCAGGACCGCGAGACCGCGATCCGCTCGATCCACCGCGACGACAACAACCGGTTCAAT
>JAGQSS010000113.1:6857-10186 GCA_020439405.1 Ilumatobacter sp.
TCAGGCCCCGCCCTCGAATCCTGGATCGAAGCCAACCGCGCCACCGTCGAGGTCTGAAGGCCAGAAGGGGTCAGGCACCTTCTGGCATCACAGGCCGGAGTCGTCGGAGCGATACTGCCAGAAGGTGCCTGACCCCTTCTGGTGTCACGACCCCTCTCACCCGCGGTGCTTCGCCGTGAGGTCGACGATGTCGGACATGATCGCGGCGAGCTGGAAGTCCTTCGGGGTGTAGACCGCGGCGATGCCGGCGTCGAGCAGGGGTTGCCGGTCGGCCTCGGGGATGATCCCGCCCGCGACCACCGCCGAGTCGATGCCCTCGGCGCGCAGCTTGCCGACGAGGTCGGGCAGCAGCTCCATGTGCGAGCCGGACAGGATCGACACGCCGATCACGTCGGGGTCCTCGTCGCGTGCCGACGCGACGATCTGGTCGAGGGTCAGCCGGATGCCGGAGTAGATGACCTCCATGCCGGCGTCACGTGCCGCCACGGCGATCTGTTCGGCGCCGTTCGAGTGGCCGTCGAGCCCGGGCTTCGCGACGAGCAGCCGCGGCGGGCCCCCGTCGAGCTCGCGGACCCGTGCCGCCACCTCGGCGAGCTTGCCGACCACACCGCCCATCGCACCGCCGACACCGGTCGGCGCACGGAACTCGCCGAACACCTCGCGCATCACCGCGCCCCACTCGCCGGTCGTGCCGCCCGCCTTCGCGAGCGCGATCGTCGCCGGCATGACGTTCTCGTCGCTGCGAGCGACCCGGGCGAGCTCGGCGAGGGCCGTCTCGACGGCGGCCTGGTCGCGTCCCGATCGCCACGCAGTGACGTCGGCGATCATCTCCTCGCCGACCGCCGGGTCGACGGTCAGGATCGCCTCGCTGCCCCCCAGCGGTGAATCGGTCGTTTCGGTGAAGGCGTTGACGCCGACGACCGTCTGATCGCCGTTCTCGATCCTGCGGGTGCGTTCGGCCATCGACGCGACGAGACGCGACTTCAACGTCTCGACGGCCTCGAAGGCGCCGCCCTGTGCGAGCACGTCGTCGAGTTCGGCCTCCGCCGCGTCGCGCAGCTCGGCGGTCGTGGCCTCGATGACGTGCGAGCCGTCGAAGATGTCGCCGTATTCGAGCAGGTCGGTCTCGAACGCCAGCACCTGCTGCATGCGCAGCGACCACTGCTGATCCCAGGGCGTCGGGAGGCCGAGCGCCTCGTTCCAGGCCGGCAGCTGGATCGAGCGGGCGCGGGCCCGCTTCGACAGCGACACCCCGAGCATCTCGAGCACGATCCGCTGCACGTTGTTCTCGGGCTGGGCCTCGGTGAGACCGAGCGAGTTGACCTGGACGCCGTACCGGAAACGCCGGGCCTTCGGGTCGGTGACGCCGTAACGCTCCTCGCCCAGGCGATCCCACATCTCGGTCATCGCCCGCAACTTGCAGATCTCCTCGACGAAGCGGATGCCGGCATTGACGAAGAACGAGATCGAACCGAACACCTGGCCGAAGTCGTCGTCGGACACCTGGCCGCTGTCGCGCACGGCGTCGAGGACGTCGATCGCCGTCGCCATCGAATACGCGATCTCCTGCACCGGCGTCGCGCCCGCTTCTTGCAGGTGGTACGAGCACACGTTCATCGGGTTCCACTTCGGCGCGTGCTGCGAGCACCAGGCGATCATGTCGACGATCAGCCGCCGCGACGGCACCGGCGGGAAGATGTACGTGCCGCGCGACAGGTACTCCTTGACGATGTCGTTCTGGGTCGTGCCGCGCAGGTCGACCGAGGCGACGCCCTGCTCCTCGGCGTTCGCGACGTACAACGCCAGCAGCCACGACGCCGACGCGTTGATCGTCATCGACGTGTTCATCTCACCCGGGGGGATCCCGTCGAGCAGGGTGCGCATGTGGCCGAGGTGGGCCACCGGCACGCCGACCTTGCCGACCTCACCGCGGGCCATCTCGGAGTCGGGGTCGTACCCGGTCTGGGTCGGGAGATCGAACGCGATCGACAGCCCCGTCTGGCCCTTCGCCAGGTTCGTGCGGTACAGCGCATTCGACGCCGCGGCGGTCGAGTGGCCGGAGTACGTCCGCATCATCCACGGACGGTCTCGAGTGGGTTGGTCGCTCATCGCTGAACTCCTCGTCGGAAGGGAATCATCATGTTTCGCTCAAGTGCGGGCGAAGGAGGGCCGATACCAAGCATGTCCGACCGAACAGCCGGTACACGAAACCTCGTGGTGGAACAGCTCCTCCGGCACCTGGGACAAACGGTCGGTTCCGATTTCGACGCTGGTGGGTGGCGGCCCACCAGCGTCGGATCATTTTTCAGACGGCGTCGGCGAGCAACTCCAGGTACTCGGCTCTCGGCACGTCGACGGCGCCGAGACTCGTCAGGTGCGGTGTCGTCCACTGGACGTCGAGCAGGCTCGCCCGGGTCTCGTTCAGCCAGTCGACGAGGTGGACGAGCGCGACCTTCGACGCGTCGGTCGCCCGATGGAACATCGACTCGCCGGCGAACAACCCACCGATCCGAACCCCGTACAGCCCGCCGACGAGTTCGCCCGATTCGTCGAGGATCTCGAACGAGTGCGCCCAACCGAGCTCGTGCAGTCGGGTGTAGGCGTCGACGAACGAGCGGTTGATCCAGCCGCCGGGTCGCTTCGGGTCGGCGCAGGCGCGCATCACCTCGGTGAAGCGGGTGTCGATCGAGACGTCGAAGCGCCGGACGCTCTTGCGCAGCGACCTCGACACGTGGAGGCCGTCGAGCGGGACGATGCCGCGTGGGTCGGGTGAGAACCAGGCGATCCGTCGCCGGTCGAACGGCATCGGGAACAGGCCGTTGCGGTAGGCGGCGAGGAGCGTGCCCGGTTCGAGGTCGGCCCCGACCGCGACGATGTCGCTGTCGTCGATCGGTCCGTTCGTCGGCATCGACCATCGTGACGGGGGCGGCTCGACGGGCGAGACGAGTGGCGCGCGTGTCCATGGTGTCGTCCGCTCGCTCACGCCACCATCCTCGCACGGAGGTCGCCGGCCGTCAGGAGTAGTCGTAGAAGCCGCTGCCCGACTTGCGACCGAGCTGACCGGCGGCGACCATGCGGCGCAACAGCGGGACGGCCGCGTAGTTCGGGTCGCGGAACTCGGCGTACAACGCGTCGAGGATGGCGAGCGACGTGTCGAGCCCGACCAGGTCGAGCAGGGCGAACGGTCCCATCGGGAAGCCGCATCCGCCCTTCATCGCGGCGTCGATGTCGTCGCGTGTCGCGGTGCCGAACTCCATCATCCGGATGGCGTTGTTGAGGTACGGGAACAGCAGGGCGTTCACGATGAAGCCTGCCCGGTCCTGCACCTG
>JAGQSS010000114.1:0-3204 GCA_020439405.1 Ilumatobacter sp.
GCCCGACTCGACGGTGTCGCCGACGTTCAGGCCCTTGGGAGCGAGGATGTACGCCTTCTCGCCGTCCGCGTAGTGCAGGAGGGCGAGGCGGCAGGTGCGGTTCGGGTCGTACTCGATGCCGGCGACCTTGGCGGTCACGCCGTCCTTCGTACGACGGAAGTCGACCACGCGGTAGCGCTGCTTGTGACCGCCGCCGCGGTGACGCGACGTCTTGCGGCCGTAGGCGTTGCGGCCACCGGTCTTCGACTTCTTGGCCAGCAGCGACTTCTCGGGCGTCGACTTCGTCACATCGGAGAAGTCGGACGACGTCTGGAAGCGGCGGCCGGCGCTGGTGGGCTTACGGGAACGAATTGCCATGACGATGACCTCAGTTCTCGAACAGCGGGATCTCACCCGCTGCCAGCGTGACGATGGCGCGCTTGGTATCGGGCTTCGAACCACGACGGTTGGAGCCACGCACACGGGTGGCCTTGCCCTTGCGGTTGAGCGTGTTGACCTTGAGGACCTCGACGCCCCAGATCGCCTCGACCGCATCGCGGATCTCGGGCTTGCTGGCGCTCGGGGAAACCTTGAACACGTAGACGCCGGTCTCCATGAGGTCGTAGCTCTTCTCGGAGACGACCGGCGCCAGGATGATGTCGCGAGGATCCTTCATCACTTCTCGTCCTTCTCGGTGGCGGCACCCTGCGGGAGCACGGCCTGGGTGAACACGACGTAGTCGTTGCAGAGGACGTCGTAGGCGTTGAGTTCGCCGGGGGCGATCAGCTGGACCTCGGTGAGGTTCCGGAAGCTGAGCGCCGCGGCGGCGTCGTCACGGCCGACGACGACGAGGACCTTGCCCTCGATGCCGAGACCGGCGAGCGCCGACTTGGCGGCCTTGGTGGAGGGGCCGTCGAAGCCCCATTCGTCGACGACGACGACCTTGCCCTCGGCGGCGCGGTCGGACAGGGCCGAGCGGAGCGCGAGGTTGACCATCTTCTTCGGCGTCTTCTGGACGTACTTGCGCGGCTTCGGGCCGAGGGCGACGCCACCACCGCTGAAGTGCGGTGCGCGGATCGAGCCCTGTCGGGCGTTGCCGGTGCCCTTCTGGCGGTACGGCTTGGCGCCACCACCGGCGACCTCGGAGCGGGTCTTGGTGCTCTGGGTGCCGGAGCGGCGGGCGGCCAGCTGCGCCGTGACGACCTGGTGCATGACCGGGACGTTGGGCTGGATGCCGAAGGTGTTGTCGTCGAGTTCGACGGTGCCGGCGTCCTTGCCGGCGGCGTTCTTGAGGGTGATCTGCGCCATGTTGATCAGGCTCCCTTCACAGCAGCCTTGACGGCGTTGCGGACGGACACGAGCCCACCGTTGGGGCCGGGAACCGAACCCTTGATGAGCAGCAGGTTGCGCTCGGCGTCGGACTCGACGACCTCGAGGTTGAGGGTCGTGACCTGCTCGTGGCCCATGTGACCCGACATCCGGAGGCCCTTGAAGACCCGACCGGGGAACGAGCACGAGCCGACGGCGCCGGGGGTGCGGTGGTTCTTGTGGTTACCGTGGCTGGCGCCCTGGCCCTTGAAGTTGTGACGCTTCATGGTGCCGGCGAAGCCCTTACCACGGCTGGTGCCGGTGACGTCGACCTTGGCGCCGGCCTCGATGGCCTCGACCGTGATCTCCTGGCCGACCTCGAACCCGTCGACCGAGTCGAGGCGGAGCTCGACGAGCTTCTTGCCCGGCTGGACACCCGCCTTGGCGTAGTGGCCGGCCGTCGGCTGATTGAGCTTCTTCGCGTCGCGATGCCCGTAGGTGACCTGCAGGGCGCTGTAACCATCACGTTCGGCGGTCTTGATCTGGACGACGCGCATGGGATCGACACGGACGACCGTGACGGGGACGATCTTGTCGTCCACCCACTTCTGCGTCATCCCGACCTTCTCGCCGAGAATCACTGTTTGTGCCATTGCGGCATTCCTTCGTTGATCGAGCCCTTCCGGGCTATCCACTTGCATGGAGACCGAGCGTTCGAGCGAACCGGCAGTTCGTCCGGTTCTCACGCAAATGCTCCGCCGCCCGTGCAGGGCGTGCGGAGCACTCGGTCAGGTTGTCGCCGTGGGGTATCCGGGCCGATAGGGCTCGACCGGACCGTCACGGACATCGATTGCGAACATGATGTGCCAGGGAGGCCCTGGACACGGCTATGAAATGCTATCGGGGCGTTTCCGGGTCCACAACCGGTGCGGAACGTCCGCTCCGGCTGTGACCGGTTTCACCCGCCGACGTCATTCTTCGACGTCGGCGCGGCTGGCGAGGGTGACGGTGAACTCGAGGAGTTCGCCCTCGCGCAGGGCCACGATGTGGACCTCGTCGCCGGGTTCGAGGTCGCGTACCGCCGCCACCAGGCCGGCGATGCCCTCGATCGGGGCGTCGTCGATCTCGATGACGATGTCGCCCTCGAGCAGGCCGGCGTCGTCGGCCGGCGTGCCCTCCTCGACCGTGGCGATGATGGCGCCCTGGCCACCGTCGGTGCGATCGGCGAGCGAGACCCCGAGGAAGCCCTCTTCACGAGGGGTCCCGTCGGCCTGCTGGCGCAGCGAGTCGATGACGGGCAGGGCCTCGGCGGCCGAGATCGCGAACCCGATGTTCGTGGCGGCGGTGAAGGTGTCGCCACGCGCCACTGCGGTGTTGATCCCGACGACCTGACCGAGCGAGTTGACGAGCGGACCGCCCGAGTTGCCCGACGAGATCGCCGCGTCGGTCTGGATCAGACCATCGAGCACGGCGTCCGAGCTGGTGACGATGGTGCGGTTCAGCGCCGACACGATCCCCTTGGTGACCGACGGGTCGCCGTCGAGGTCGAGCGCGAATCCGATCGCCATCACCTCGTCGCCGAGCTCGATCGACTCCGGGTCGGCGAACTCGGCGGCGGCGAAGTCGTCGCCCTCGATCCGGAGCAAGGCGAGGTCGTTGCCGGCGTCGGCGGCGAGCAGGGTCGCCTCACGCGGCTCGCTCTCGCCGGCCAACCGGACCCGGATGGCGGTGGCCTCCTCGACGACGTGGGCGTTGGTGAGGATCTCACCGTCGGTCGTCGTGATGACGCCCGTGCCGACCGACGTGCCGGCACCGGAGACACCGCCGTCGACGTCGGCGCTGATCGTCACGACGGACGGTGCGATGTAGGCGGCGACTGCCGCGACGTCGAGCGCCGGCAGGTTGCTCGTCCCGTCC
>JAGQSS010000114.1:3303-10112 GCA_020439405.1 Ilumatobacter sp.
GCGATCTCGAGCAGCGCGCTCGACGAGCGTTGCGGGGGACGCGGATCGTCGTCGTTCAGGGAGTTGGCGATCAGGCCACCGGCGACGCCGGAACCGACCATGGCCACGGCGAGCAACCCCGCCATCGCCGCCCGGCGCGGGCCCTGTCGCTTCGGCGCATCGGGCCCGGGGGTGGGGTCGGACGTCGGGCCGCTCATCGGGGGCGTGCCGGGCGGCACCGCGACGTGCTCGATCGGGTCGTTCGGCGTCAGTTCGACCATCGTCGCCGGAGCGCCGGGGTGCGCCGGCGGGCCCCAACCACCGGTGGGGGCGTCCGGGGCGTCGGCGTCGCTGGGAGGCGGGAAAGCGGTCATGGTCAACGGTCTACCAACGACGACGCCGGCCCGCCATGACAGCGGGCCGGCGCCTCTCAGGTCCGGTTCAACCAGATGGGGTCAGGCACCTTCTGGCCATCCGGTCGGAGCGACCGGGGTCTGCAGCGCCAGAAGGTGCCTGACCCCATCTGGCGCCCTGTTCTCAGCCCTTGGCCTCGATAAAGGCGTCGGAGAAGTTGATCTCGTAGTCGCCGGTGTCGCTGATGAACTCGAGCTTCGAGATGTCCTCCGGGTAGATCGCCGGGTCCTCGAGGATCTCGGGCAGGATCGACGCCTCGGCGGCAGCGTTCGGACTGGCGTAGTAATTCCAGTTCGTCAACGCAGCCCCGTTCTCGGCGTCGAGGATGAAGTTGATGAAGGTGTGCGCCGTGCACGGGTGCGGTGCGTCGTGCACCACGGCCATGTTGTCGACCCAGCGAGTGCCACCCTCGGCCGGCACGAAGTACTCGTACTGCGACGGATCGTCCGCCTCGGCGAACTGGACGAAGAAGTTGCCCGAGTAGCCGTGCGCGACGACCGTCTGGCCGGTGGCGAGGTTCTCGTCGTAGCCGTCCGAGTCGAACGCCTGGATCGGCGCGTTGGCGACGAGTTCCTTCGCCTCGTTCAGCTCTTCTTCGGAGGTCGAGTTGAGCGAGTAGCCGAGGTACTTGAGCGCGGCACCGAGCGTTTCGCGCGGGTCGTTCAGGAGCGAGATCGAGCCGGCGGCGCCGTACTGCTCGGCGGTCGCCTGATCGAACACGAGGGCCCACGACCGCGGGAAGTCCTCGCCGGTGACGGCCTTGTCGACACCGAGTCCGGTCGTGCCCCACTGGTACGGAGCGGCGTACGCGCCTTCGGGGTCGTACGGCAGACCACTCTGGAAATCGGGGGCGAGGTTCGAGTAGTTCGGGATCGCATCCTTGTTCAGCGGGAGGATGTCACCGTTCGCGATGAGGATCGACACCATGTAGTCGGACGGCACGATCACGTCGTAGCCCGAGTTGCCGGCCGAGATGATGGGCTGCATCGCCTCGTTCGAGTCGTAGGTGTCCTGGGTGACCTTCACCCCGTACTGGGTCTCGAACGCAGTCAGCAGCTCGGGGTCGATGTACTCGGCCCAGTTGTACAGGAACAGGTCGCCGTCGACCTCGTCGACCGCACACTCGGGGACGTCGCCGGCCGGTTCGGCGGCCGGCTCGTCGCCGGAGTCGTCGGCCGGTTCGTCCGATGGTTCGGCGGCCGGCTCGTCGGCCGAGTCGTCGGCCGCCGGTTCGTCGTCGTCACCACCGCACGCTGCGAGGGCGAGCGATGCGATGACGGCGGACGCCACCATCTTGCGCTTGCTGATCATGGTTCTCTCCCCTTGGGTTAGCGGGCCGCTAGGCGGCCGGTTCACGCCGGCGTCGACCCTCGTTCGCACGCTGTGCGAACAAGCTGCCGATCACCAACACCAAGGACGCGGCCAACATCACCACCGAGACGGCGTTGATGAGCGGCGTGACGCCCTTGCGAATGAGACTGAAGACGTACACCGGCAGGGTCGTGCTGCCCGGGCCGGCGACGAACTGGGTGACGACCACGTCGTCGAGTGAGAGCGTGAGCGCGAGCAGCGCACCGCCGAGCACACCCGGCATGATCTGCGGCAACGTCACGTGCACGAACGCCCGCCACCGCGTCGCGTAGAGATCGGCGGCCGCCTGTTCGAGGGTGGCGTCCATCCCGGCGATGCGGGCACGCACCACGACCGACACGAAGGCGATGTTGAACGCGATGTGGCTGACGACGATCGTCGCGAACCCCTTGGCGATCCGCAGCCCGAACCAGTCGTCGAGCAGATCGAACGCCTGGGTGAAGAACAGCAGCATCATCACCGCCATCGTCACGTCGGGGATGATGATCGGGAGGTAGAGCAGCGCGTCGAACACCTTCTTGCCACGGAAGGTGAAGCGTTCGAGCGCCAGTGCCGCCATGGTGCCGAGCACGACCGACACGACCGTCGACACCAGCGCCACCTTGACCGACACCCAGATCGCGTCCTGGACGCGCGTGTCGTCGCCGAGTGCGCGGTACCAGTCGAGGGTGAACCCACCCCACTGCCCCGGGTTGCGGGCGCCGCTGAAGCTGTAGATCGTCAGCAGCACGATCGGCGCGTACAGGAACACGAGGACGAGTACGACGTTCAGGTTCAGTCCCCATTTGGCGAGCCCGCGCGCCTGGGCCGACGATGCCTCGCTCACAGGTTCTTGCCCCCGGATCGGAAGTACACGATCGTCGCCGACAACATGACGGCCATCAGGACGAACGAGACCGACGCCCCGACCGGCCAGTTCCGGGCCGTCAGGAACTGGGTGACGATGTAGCTGCCGAGCATGGTCTCTCGGCCGCCGCCCAGGATCTCGGGCGTCACGTAGGCGCCGAGGCTCGGGACGAACACGAGGATCGATCCGGCGATCACGCCGGGCAGCGACAGCGGGAAGACGATCTTGGTGAACGACTTCCAGCCGTTCGAGTACAGGTCGCGGCTCGCCTCGACCAGCCGCCAGTCGATCCGTTCGATCGAGGCGTAGAGCGGCAGGATCATGAACGGCAGGAACGAGTAGGTGAGGCCGAGCACGACGGCGGTGCGGGTGAACAGCAGGTCGGTCTCGCCGAGTCCGATCGCCTCGGTGGCCGACGAGATCGGGCCACCGGTCGACAACAGCAACCGCCACGCATAGTTGCGGACGAGGAAGTTCGTCCAGAACGGGATCATCACCGACACCAGCAGCAGGTTGCGCACCAGTGGCCGGCGGGTGGCCGTGAAGTAGGCGAACGGGTAGCCGATCACGAGACACGCGACCGTCGTGATCGCGGCCAGCCAGGCCGAGCGGAACACCACGTTCCGCACGATCGGCTCGCCCAACTTGCGGTACGAGTCGAGGTTCCACCCCGACAGGGCGACGCTGCCCGAGCTGGTGCGGGTGGCGAAGCTGTACACCAACACGATGACGAGCGGCACCGCGAAGAACAGGACCATGTACGCGAACGCCGGCAGTGCGAGGAGGAGACCGCGACGCCGTTCCGACTTGCGCAGTCGGCGCTCGACCTGTTCGCCCAGGTGATGATGTTCGTGCGCGGGGTCGACGACGTCGAGGGGATCGAGCGACTCGGCGCTCACGCCGGCACCACCGCGACCGCATCGTCCCGCCACCACAGGCTGACCGCGTCACCGACGTCGCGTCGGGGGACGCTCGGCCGGTTCTCGGCCCGCACCTCGATCGTCATCCAGTCGAGCGCCACCTGGTACACCACGCCGCTGCCGAGGAACGTCACCATGCTCACGGTGCCGTCGAGGTGGGCGTGACCGTCGGGGGTGGCGTCGCGGTCGGCGATCTGGACCCGCTCCGGCCGCAGGCTCAGCGCGATCGCCTCCCCCGTCGCACCGGCGTGTTGGACCGCCACCCGCGTCCCGTTGGTGAGACACACGGTGGCCGCGTCCTCGACCGTGCCGGGCAGGAAGTTCGAGCGGCCGATGAAGTCGGCGACGAAACGGTTGACCGGCTGGTCGTAGATCTCCTCGGGCGAACCGACCTGGAGCAGCTCACCGTCGCCCATCACACCGATCCGGTCGGCCATCGAGAGGGCCTCCTCCTGATCGTGGGTGACGAAGACGAAGGTGATGCCGACCTCGCGCTGGAGTTGCTTCAGTTCGAACTGCATGCCCTGCCGCAGCTTGAGGTCGAGCGCCGCGAGCGGCTCGTCGAGCAGGAGCACCTTCGGACGGTTGACCAGCGCGCGGGCCAACGCCACGCGCTGCTGCTGGCCGCCCGACAGCTGGTTCGGGCGGCGGTGCTCCATACCGGACAGGCGGACGAGTTCGATCGCCTCGCCGACACGACGGGTGATGTCGGCCTTCGGCGTCTTCTGCATCTTCAGGCCGAACGCCACGTTGTCGGCGATCGACATGTGCGGGAACAACGCGTAGTTCTGGAAGACCGTGTTGACGGGCCGCTTGTTCGGCGGCAGGGTGCCGACCTCATCGCCGTAGATCTTGAGGCTGCCGGCGGACGGGATCTCGAGGCCGGCGATCATCCGGAGGGTCGTCGTCTTGCCACAGCCCGACGGGCCGAGCAGCGCGAAGAACTCACCATCGGCGATGTCGAGGTCGATCGCGTCGACCGCGACGACATCGTCGAAACGCTTCGTGAGCGCTCGCATGGAGACGGCGGGAACCATCGCCCGGGAGATTACTCACCCCGCAACCGGTTTCCCGCACGAACCCCCGACGGGTCACACACCGTTCACACTGGGGTCGGACACTTCTCGTCGGTCCTGACGAGACGGATCCGACCCCGCCCGACCTTCAGCCCGGCAGTTGCTGGCGGAAGAGACCGTCGGGGATCGGAGCGCCCGTGCGGACGAGGGCGACGTGCCAGGCGGGCGACGACCCGAGCGCCCAGCGCAGCGCACCGACGCTCATCTCGCCGACGCGGTGGGCACCCGGGCACGGCGAGAGTCCGATCAGGTCGGCGATGCGGTCGGGCAGTGTCGAGACGGCGGCCTGATGGACGAGCGCGTACCCCGCCCGCACCGGGACCGCGAGCGGCGGCGACGACAGGAACTCGATGGACTCGCGCTGGGCGGCCGAGCGGTCGAGGTCGGGGTGCTCGGTGATCCACGCCGACAGTTCGGCGGCCGTCTCGGGCATCGGGTCGGCGCCCAGCAGGGCACCGATCCTCGTCTGTTCGAGCACGAACCGATCGGCCTCGTCGGGCGACAGACGCGCCGGACCGAAATGCTGGTACGCGGTGAGGAACGAATCGGTCAACACGTTGTGCACCCACGCGGCGAGTTCGGGGTCGGCCGCCGAGTAGGGGCGGCCACGCTCCGAGACGCCGCGCACCGAACGGTGGACCCGCCGCACGATCTCGGCCGATCGCTCGACCTCGGGCATCGCCCCGAACGTCGTCTCGGTGACGTAGAACGAGGTCCGCGTCAGCCGACCCAACGGGTCGTCGCGGTACGCCGAGTGATCACCGACCCCGGCGACGACCTCGGGGTGCGCCGTCTGGATGAGGAGGGCGCGGACACCGCCGACGAAGACCGACGCGTCGCCGATGACCCGCCACGACACCGAGTCGGGACCGAGCAGCCCCGGGTCGCCGCGGTGGTCGAGCGTGTGCTCGAGCGGCTGGGGCCCGTGGGAGAACAGCGAACGCGTGGCTCCCACGACGCGGTCTCGGACGTCGTCGACGATCGACATACCCGTTCCTACGTTCGCCCGCCGTGTCCCGGATGCACCCTCGAAGGTGGTCGGAGACGTTTCGTCGGTCCCGACGAAACGTGTCCGACCCCCTTCAGTCCTCGATGACGGCGAGGCCTTGTTCGCGGAGACGGGCGAGGTTGTCGAGCATGCCCTGGAGCACCTCGGGCGGATGGCCCTGCCAGTCGTCCACCTCGCCGACGACCGTCATCGGCTCGCGGGTGCGGTACGACTGGGTGATGTTGCCGGGGAAGCGCTTGTTGGTGACGTTCGGGTCGTCCTCGAACGGGCCGGTCGGTTCGACGACGTAGATGTGGCCGCGCTCGTCCGAGCCGGCGAGCGACGTCGCCAGCTCGGCCCCCCACACGGCGGTCTCGACGAGCGCCGAAAAGTACACGTGGTTCGAGATCCGGGTGCTCTCGAAGTTCGAGCGCTGCCCGACGAGGAGTCGGTCGCCGATGACGAACTCACGGTCGGTGCCGTGGAAGAACGGCCCGGCGACGTGGCCGCAGTCGTCGAAGGTCACCGGGACCCAGTCGTCGTCGGTGTCGGGGGTGTCAGGTGCATCGGTCATCGGCTCGACCGAACCAGAAATCCCGGTTTGCAACAAGCCCACCCCACCGACCTACCGTGAAGGTGGCGGGGGAAGTTCGTGGCCCGGGTCGGGTGATCTCCGTGAACGTCGACGCCGTCGCCGTCCCCTGCGACACCCGACCCGATGGGTGGCCGGAGAACGCAAACGGCCCGGCCCCTCCGAAGAGGGACCGGACCGTTTCCGAATCAGTGGTTCAGCGATCAGCTCTGCTGGATCTTGATTTCGATGTCGACGCCGGCGGGGAGCTCGATGCGCTGGAGCGAATCGATCGTCTTCGCGTTCGGGTTGACGATGTCGATCAGCCGCTTGTGGATGCGCATCTCGAAGTGCTCACGCGAGTCCTTGTCGACGTGCGGGCCGCGGATGACCGTGTAGCGGTGCTTGTCGGTCGGCAGCGGGATCGGGCCACGGATGGTGGCGTCGGTGCGGTTGACCGTCTCGACGATCTTCTTCGTCGACTGGTCGATGATCTCGTGATCGAACGCCTTGAGGCGGATGCGGATGTTCTGTGCCATGTCAGTGTCTTCTCTCAGCTCGCAGTGGCGTTCACTTGATGATCTTGGTGACGCGGCCCGCACCCACCGTACGGCCACCCTCACGAATCGCGAACCGCAGACCC
>JAGQSS010000115.1 GCA_020439405.1 Ilumatobacter sp.
GCCACCCGGGGACACTGCGCCTCCCATGGCCGTGCCGAAAGAGAACGAAGTGATGGAAAAGCTCGTGTCGCTGTGCAAGCGCCGGGGCTTCGTCTTCCAGTCCTCCGACATCTATGGAGGAATCAACGGCTTCTGGGACTACGGCCCGCTCGGCGCCGAGCTGAAGCGCAACGTCAAGGAATGCTGGTGGACCACCATGACCCGGCTCCGCGAGGACGTCGTGGGCCTCGACGCCACCATCATCATGCATCCCCGGATCTGGCAGGCTTCCGGGCATGTGGACACGTTCAGTGACCCGATGTGCGACTGCCTCCTCACCCGGAAACGGTTCCGGGCCGACCAGATCGAGCCGCAGTCCGGCCTCGCCTACCACTTCTCCGGGGCCCGGGACACCGCCACCGGCCGGACCCTCACCGACGCCTACGCCGTGCTCCTCCCCCCGGGAAAACCCCCCGAGAGCGCCCGCCGCACCGCCGCCCAGTTCTATGCCGCCCGCGGTCTGTCCAACGTGGAACTCCAGGGCGAACGCACCGAAAAGGTCGAGAACTCCACCCGCTTCAACCCCGAGAACGGTTCCCTCCTCACCGAACCGCGGCCCTTCAACCTGATGTTCAAGACCTACGTCGGCCCCGTCGGCGACGAGAGCGCCATCGCCTACCTCCGGCCCGAGACCGCCCAGGCCATCTTCGCCCAGTTCAAAAACGTCCTGGAAACCTCCCGGCAGAAGGTGCCCTTCGGCATCGCCCAGGTGGGCAAGGCGTTCCGTAACGAGGTCACCCCGAGGAACTTCACCTTCCGCACCCGCGAGTTCGAGCAGATGGAACTCGAGTTCTTCGTGCCGCCGGCCGAGGGGCCGCAGTGGTACGAGTACTGGTGCAACGAGCGTCTCGACTGGTACGTCCGCCACGGCATCCCGACCGACCTGCTCCGCATCCGCGCCCACGACGACGACGAGCTGTCGCACTATTCGACCGGCACGAGCGACGTCGAGTTCATGTTCCCGTGGGGCTGGGACGAGCTCGAGGGCATCGCCCAGCGCACCGACTACGACCTCAAGCAGCACAGCCAGCACTCGGGCGAGCGGCTCGACTACTTCGATCAGCCGAACAACGAGCGCTACGTGCCGTACGTGATCGAGCCGGCCGCCGGTGCCACCCGCACCATGGCGGCGTTCCTGCTCGCCGCCTACGACGAGGAGGAGGTCGGCGACGGCGACAAGAGCGACATCCGCACCGTGCTCCGGCTGCACCCGCGCCTCGCCCCGTACAAGGTGGCGGTGCTGCCCCTGTCGAAGAAGGACACCCTGACACCGCTCGCGCACGAGGTCCGCAGGATGGTCGGCGACCGCTACATGGTCGACTACGACGAGACCCAGTCGATCGGCAAGCGCTACCGCCGCCAGGACGAGATCGGCACGCCGCTCTGCATCACGGTCGACTTCGACTCGCTCGACGACAACGCCGTCACGGTGCGCGAGCGCGACACGATGGAACAGGTTCGTGTGCCGATCGCCGAACTGATGCCGCTCCTCACCGAGAAGCTCGGCTTCTGACCCGATCTGACGACGGCGGGTTGACGGTGGCCACGTACCTCGACGACATCCTCGCCCGACACCGTGAGGTGGCGTCGGCCGACACCCGGTCGCTCGACACCCTGCTGTCCGAGGCCCGCGACCAGCCGGCGACGCGCGGCTTTCGGGCGGCGCTCGCGGCGTCGCCGAAACTCGCGGTGATCAGCGAGATCAAGCGGCGTTCACCGTCGAAGGGCGACCTGAACGCCGATCTCGACCCCGCCGACATGGCGCGCACGTACGAGCGTGGGGGAGCGGCGTGTCTGTCCGTCCTCACCGACGTCGAGTTCTTCGGCGGCTCGGTGGCCGACCTGCAGGCGGCCCGGGCGGCCTGCTCGCTGCCGGTGATCCGGAAGGACTTCACCGTGTGCGCACACGACGTGGCCGACGTCCGCATCATGGGCGCCGACTGCCTACTCCTGATCGCTGCCGCACTGGCTCCCACCGAACTGGCCGAACTGCACGCGCTCGCCACCGACATCGGTCTCGACGTGCTTGTCGAGATCCACGACGAGGCCGAACTCGAGGTGGCGATGGCGGCGAACGCCACCCTCGTCGGCGTCAACCAGCGCGACCTGGTCACGTTCCAGGTCGATCACGAACGAGCGGTTCGCGTCGGGCGGGTCATCCCCGACACCGTCGTCCGAGTCGCCGAATCCGGCGTGCGCGGCACCGACGACGCCAGGGCGCTCCACGCGGCCGGGTTCGACGCCGTCCTGGTGGGAGAGACCCTGGTGACCAGCGGCGATCCGGCCGCCGCCATCGCCGACATGATCGGGTGACGCGGTCGCCCGCGCCGCCGATCTAGGGTCGCGGCCATGATGCAGCTCATCGAGAACCTGCCCGACAACGTCGTCGGGATCCGTGCGATCGGCGAGGTCGAGGACGACGACTACGAAGACGTCCTCGTACCGGCGATCGAGGCCGCCCAGGCGTCGCACGACAAGATCCGACTCCTGTACGTGCTCGGCGAGGAGTTCACCGGCTACGAGGCCGATGCGATGTGGGAGGACACCAAGCTCGGTGCCCGCACGTTCACCGCCTACGACAAGATCGCGGTGGTCACCGACACCACGTGGTTGCAGCGGACCGTCCGCGCCTTCGGCTGGATGATCCCGGGCGAGGTCCGCACGTTCCACACCGACGCCCTCGACGAAGCGACCGCCTGGATCAGCGCCTGACCGCCCGATGGTCCGGCCCGGCCCCCGGCGTCGGCGCGGGCTGGCCGAATTCTGTGGCAGCGATCATGACCACCCGAGGGCATGATCGCTTCCACAGAACGTCGCCGCCGATGCTGTGGCAGCCATCCTGACCGCGGCCGGCATGATCGCTTCCACAAAGTGAACCGGGGTGGAGGCGGGGGTGGGGGAACGGACCGCGTGTGGCGGGGGTCGCTCACGTAGGATCGGTCGCACATGTTCGTGAAGATCTGTGGGATCACCAACGAGGACGACGCGCTCTTCGCCGTCGCCATGGGCGCCGACGCCGTCGGGTTCATCTTCGCCCCGTCGACCCGCCAGGTGGCGCCGCAGGTGGTGTACGACATCACCCGCCGGCTGCCGCCCGAGGTGCTCACCGTCGGCGTGTTCAAGGACGAGCATCCGTCGCGCGTCGTCGAGATCGCCAACAAGTCCGGTGTCAAGGCGGTCCAGTTGCACGGACGCGAAACCGCCGAGCAGTCACGCGAGATCGCCCACAACGTCCGGTACGTCATCAAGGCGTTCGGCGCCGACTCGCCCTACCTGTCGCAGGCCGACCAGTACGGCACCGACCTCGTGATGGTCGATTCGCCCGGCGGCGGCACCGGCAAGCTCTTCGACTGGAACGTCGTCCGCGACGTGCCCGATTCGGTGCGCCTGATCCTCGCCGGCGGACTCGACCCCGACAACGTCGGCGGGGCGATCCGCGCCGTCGAGCCGTGGGGTGTCGACGTCGCCTCCGGCGTCGAGGCGTCGCCGGGCAAGAAAGACCCGAGCAAGGTCCGCCGCTTCATCGCCAACGCCCGCGACGCGGCGCCGACCCCGTACCTCGGCCCCGACGAACTGCCCTACGACTGGGCCGACGAATAACCCGCCTGCCCCCGACCCGATCGCCCCCATCATGACCGACACGACCCCGTTCGACGCCGACTCCCTCATGTCCGAACCCGACGCCACCGGCCGGTTCGGTGAGTTCGGCGGACGCTTCGTCCCCGAGACACTCGTCCCCGCCTGCCAGGAACTGGAGGCCGGCTTCCGGGAGGCCTGGTCCGATCCGCAGTTCCGCGACGAACTCGACACCATCTTGCGCGACTACGCCGGCCGGCCGTCGATGCTCACCGAGTGCTTCCGGTTGGGCGAGGAACTGGGTGTGCGCGTCTTCATGAAGCGAGAAGACCTGAACCACACGGGGTCGCACAAGATCAACAACGTGCTCGGCCAGGCACTCCTCGCCAAGCGGATGGGCAAGCAGCGCCTCGTCGCCGAGACCGGCGCCGGGCAGCACGGCGTCGCGACCGCCACGGCGGCGGCGCTGATGGGGCTCGACTGCAAGGTGTACATGGGGGCCGTCGATGTCGAACGCCAGGCCCTCAACGTGTTCCGCATGCGACTGCTCGGTGCAGAGGTCGAGGCGGTCCATTCGGGGTCGAAGACGCTGAAGGACGCCGTCAACGAGGCGATGCGCGACTGGGTCGCCACGGTCGACGGTTCGCACTACTGCCTCGGGTCGGTCATGGGCCCGCACCCGTACCCGTGGATGGTGCGCCAGTTCCACCGGGTCATCGGCGACGAGGCCCGCGAACAATGCCGCGCCGCCACCGGAGCCGACCCCGACGTCGTCGTCGCCTGTGTCGGCGGAGGCTCGAACGCGATCGGCATCTTCTCCGGCTTCGTCGACACCGACGCCCGCCTGGTGGGCGTCGAACCCGCCGGGGGAGCGGCGGTGCGCCACGGGGTGCCCGGCGTCGTCCACGGCATGCGCAGTTACCTCATGCAGGACGAGTACGGCCAGGTCGAGGAGGCGCTGTCGATCTCGGCGGGTCTCGACTATCC
This sequence comes from Ilumatobacter sp., assembly GCA_020439405.1. Taxonomy (GTDB): domain Bacteria; phylum Actinomycetota; class Acidimicrobiia; order Acidimicrobiales; family Ilumatobacteraceae; genus Ilumatobacter. The sequence goes on from JAGQSS010000115.1 coordinate 4,603, forward strand.
CGGCGTCGGTCCCGAACACTCGTGGTTGTCGTCGATCGGCCGGGCGGAGTACCCGAACGTCACCGACGACGAGGTCGTACAGGCGTTCCAGCTCCTGTCACGCACCGAAGGCATCATCCCGGCGCTCGAGTCGGCGCACGCGATCGCGTGGCTCAGCCGTGAGGCGCACACGATCCAGGGCCAGACCGTCGTGGTCAACCTCTCGGGTCGTGGCGACAAGGACGTCGCCCAGATGATGGACGTGCTCGGCGATCGGGGCGAGGCGTGAGCGGGTCGTACGGTCGTATCGAGACCGAGTTCCGGGCCAAGCGTGCCGACGGCCGCAAGCTGCTGGTGCCGTACATCACCGGCGGCTACCCGGGCTGGCAGGACGCCATCCGGGCGTGCGCCGCCAATGGTGCCGACGCGGTCGAGATCGGTGTCCCGTTCTCCGACCCCGTGATGGACGGCCCGGTGATCCAACAGGCGTCGCAGGCCGCGCTCGACGCCGGCGCCACGCCACCTGCGGTGCTCGACGAGGTCCCGGGGCTCGACGTCGAGATCCCGTTGCTCGTCATGACGTACTACAACCTCGTCCACCACGACGGTCACCGCCGGTTCGCCCACCGCCTCGTCGAGGCCGGCGTCTCGGGGTGCATCCTGCCCGACCTCCCGCTCGAGGAGTCGGAGCCGTGGACGCGTGCCGCCGACCACGAGGGTGTCGAGACGGTGATGCTCGCCGCCCCGACCGCGCCCGACGAGCGACTGCCACTCGTCGCGGCCCGCGCACGCGGTTTCCTGTACTCGGTCGGTCTGCTCGGCGTGACCGGCGAACGCGATCAGCTCGCGGCGACCGCCACGGCGCTGGCCGGCCGCCTCATCGCCATCACCGACGTCCCGGTGCTCGTCGGCGTCGGCGTCTCGAACGCGGAGCAGGCCTATCAGGCGACCCGCGTCGCCGATGGTGTGATCCAGGGCGCATCGGTGATGCGACGCCTGATCGACGACGGCCCCGATGCGGTCGGTGCCTACGTCGCCGAGGTGCGGGCCGCGATCGACCGCGACTGACCCCGGCCCGACGGCGCCGCGACCCGACGGCTGCGCGTCCGACCCCGGACGCGCACCGAGGGCCCGGTGTCCCGGGCCCTCGGCATGTTCGAGTGTTCGTGACGTCGTGTGTCGATGTGCGGCGTTGCCCCAGCAGCTGCACGCGGTGACGGACGCGTCACGAACGTTGGGCGCCGACACCGTCTCGGTCGAGGCGCGATGTGGGCGGAGGCACCTGCTCACTCGCGATTCGAACGGACGACATCGGCGCGCACGGAATCAGAACGGCCTGACGTAGTGCATGTGCGCCTCCTTCCGACCTGGGACAAACGGTCAGTGAGGACAATAGCACTCTGCGTGAGACGACTTGCCAGTTTTCCGAGAAATTCTTGAGAGAACGTCGAGATCTCCCCAAATCGTCAACGCGCAGTGGTCGTGTCGCGACAGTCGCAGAACGTGAGATCCACGCGATGTGGTCGTGATGACAATGTCTTGAGCGAACCGGTCCCGGACCGATCCCCGCCCCGGCGGGCCGCCGTGCCTACGCTCGACCCCGTGCGTCCCGACGAGTTGCTCCCACACCGACCGCCGTTCCTCTTCGTCGACGAGATCCTCGACCTCGTCCCGGGGGAGTCCGCCCGCGCCCGATGGACGCTCACGGGCGACGAGTGGTTCTTCGGCGGTCACTTCCCGGGCCGGCCGACCCTGCCGGGCGTCCTGATGTGCGAGGCGATCGCCCAGGTCGGCGCCCTGGCGATCCTCGCCGACGAACGATTCGCCGGCAAACTTCCGCTGTTCGGTGGCCTGGACGGCGCCCGGTTCCGGCGTCAGGTCGGGCCGGGTGACGAACTGGTGCTCGAGTGCGAGATGACGCGCATCAGCGCACGAGCGGGCAAGGGCACGGGACGGGCGCTCCTCGACGGCGCCGTGGCGACGGAGGCGAACCTGATGTTCGTCGTCGTCGACCAGCAGTGAGCCGGTCGACGACCTGACGAACGTGCGACAGTCGGCTCAGCCCGCCGGGCCGAGCAGGATGCTGCCGTTGTGGCCGCCGAACCCGAAGTTGTTCGAGATCGTCGGACCGGGCGTCCACGCGCGTGGCTCGCCGATGACGACGTCGATGTCCATCTCGTCGTCGAGCACCTTGGTGTTCGCGGTCGGCGGGATCAGCCCGTGCTCGATCGACAGCAGGACCGCCGCCGCCTCGAGTGCTCCGGCGGCCCCCAGTGCGTGACCGGTCACACCCTTCGTCGACACGACCGGCACGGTGCCGGCGCCGAACACCTCGCTGATTGCCGCCGCCTCGGCGGCATCGTTCAGCGGCGTCGACGTGCCGTGGGCGTTGATCTGCTTGACGTCGGCCGGCGTGAGACCGGCATCGTCGATCGCGAGCCGCATGCAGCGGATCGCCCCGACGCCGCCGGGCGACGGCGCCGTGATGTGGTGCGCGTCGGCGGTACTCGCGCCGCCCAGTACCTCGCCGATGATCGTGGCGCCCCGAGCGACCGCGGTGTCCCATTCCTCGAGGACGAAGGCAGCGGCGCCCTCGCCCATCACGAACCCGTCGCGCTCGGCGTCGAACGGACGGCTCGTGCCGGACGTGGACAGGGCGGTCATGTTGCCGAAGCCGGCCATGGCGGTCAGCGTGCCGGCGTGTTCGGAACCGCCGCCGAGCACGACGTCGGCCATGCCCCAGGCGATCAACCGTGCCGCGTACGTGAGCGCGTGGGTGCCGGCGGCACAGGCGGTCACGATGGTCTCGCACGGGCCCTGGAACCCGTGTCGCATCGACACGGCGGCACCCGGCGCGTTGGCCATCATCATCGGGACGAGGAACGGCGACACGCGCCGTTCGCCCTTCTCGATCCGGACGCCCACCTGCTCCTCGAGCGTGTGGATGCCCCCGACGCCGGTGCCGAAGATCGTGCCGATCCGTGTCGGGTCGGCCGTCAGCTCACCGGCTTGTTCGAGTGCTTCGGCGGCAGCGGCGATCGCGAACTGCTCGACGCCGTCGGCACGGCGCGCCACCTTGGGCGACTCGTAGTAGGGCGTCGAGTCCCAGTCGGTGATCTCGGTGAGTCGTCCGGTGCCGTCGAGCCCGGGGCCGAGCAGACCTTCCCAGAAGGCCTGCTTGCCCAGCCCGCACGGCGCGACGACGCCGAGGCCCGTGATCGCGACGCGTCGGCCTTGGCCTTGCATGTCGGAGATCAGAGCTTGGCGGCGACCAGCTCGTAGGCCTGGCCGACGGTTTCGATGCCCTCGAGCTCGTCCTCGGGCACCTCGACACCGAACTCTTCCTCGAGCGCCATGACGAGCTCGACGAGGTCGAGGCTGTCGGCGTCGAGATCGTCACCGAACTTGGCGTCGGGCGTCACCTGGTCTTCGGAGACCGAGAGCACCTCGACGGCGCACTTCTGGAAGCGGGCGAACAGTTCTTGATCCAACGGATTGGCTCCTTGCTAGATGGACGGCTCCACAGTGTAGGGCCGCCCGGGTCGAGTGAACGGGGTTCAGTGCCCCATGCCGAGGCCGCCGTCGACGGGGAGGACGGCACCGGTGATGTAGGCGGCGTCGGGTGACGCCAGGAACGCGACGGCGCCGGCGATCTCGTCGGGCGTCGCGGCCCGTTCGAGCGGCACCGCGGCCACGATGTCGGCGAGACGGTCCTCGCCGAGGGCGGCGGTCATGTCGGTGGCCACGGGTCCGGGCGCGACGACGTTGACGGTGATGCCTCGCGAGCCCAGTTCGCGAGCGAGCGAGCGGGCGAGACCGACGAGGCCGGCCTTCGAGGCGGCGTAGTTCGCCTGGCCGGGTGCACCGAGCAGCCCGACGACCGACGACATCAGCACGATGCGTCCCTTGCGGGCCTTGAGCATGCCGCGGGCCGCACGTTTGGTGACGCGGTACGACGCGGTGAGGTTGGCGTCGATCACCGAGGCGAAGTCGTCCTCGCTCATCCGCAGCAGCAGGGTGTCGCGAGTGACGCCGGCATTCGAGACGAGGACCTCGACGGGGCCACCGAACTCGGCCTCGACCGCAGCGAACGCCGCGTCGACCTGTTCGGTGTCGGTGACGTCGCACTTGACGCCGAAGAAGCCGTCGGGCGGCGGCGACGAGTTGTACGTGACGGCCACGTGGTCGCCGAGGGCGCGGAAGCGTTCGGCGCAGGCGAGCCCGATGCCGCGTGAGCCGCCGGTGATGAGGACGATGCGCGGATCGCTCATTCGGCGTCACCACCCCAACGCAGGACGCAGCTGCCGGCGGTCATGCCACCGCCGAACCCGACGAGCAGGACGAGGTCGCCGTTCTGGACGCGGCCCGCGTCGAGCGCGTCGGCGAGTGCGAGCGGGATCGAGGCCGACGAGGTGTTGCCCGTGCGGTGGATCGTCGAGGCGGCACGCTCGATGGGCACGCCGAGACGGTCGCAGGCCGCCTGGATGATCCGGATGTTGGCCTGGTGCGGCACGATCAGGGCGATGTCGTCGGCGGTGACGCCGGCTGCGGCCATCGCCTTCTCGGCCGAGTCGACCATGAGGCGCACGGCCCGCCGGAAGACCTCCTTGCCCTCCATCTGGATCGTGCCGCCGACCTCGGCCCACAGGATCGGGAGGAGCGAACCGTCGGCGTCGAGGTCCCACGCGAGCAGCTGCCCGGCTCCCTCGACCGCCTCGAGCACGACCGCGCCCGAGCCGTCGGCGAACAGCGGTGCCGTGCCGCGGTCGTCCCAGTCGGTGATGCGCGACAGGGTGTCGGTGCCGATCACCAGGACCCGGTCGGCGCCCATCGCGATCATGCCGTGCGCCTGCACGAGTCCGTACATGAAGCCGGTGCACGCAGCGTTGACCTCGATCGCGCCGCACCGCAACCCGAGTTCGTTCTGGATGAGTGAGGCGGTGCCCCACTGCTTGTCGGGGGTCGTCGTGGCGAGGATGAGGGCGTCGATCCGGTCGGGGGTCAGCCCCGCCATCTCGAGCGCCTGACGGCCGGCGTCGGCCGACAGGCCGGCCGTCGAGCCGCCGACGCGGCGCTCGTGGATGCCGGTACGGGTGCGGATCCACTCGTCGCTCGTCTCCATCGTGGCGGCGAGTTCTTCGTTGGTGATCACCTTCTCCGGGAGTGCGGTTCCCCATCCGGAAATGACGGCGCCGGTGGCGCCGGGGCGGGTGGCAGGCATGTCGGTTCCCCTCCGTGGACTCGGTCCTGGATTCGGTCGATCGGGTTCTGTCGGTGTCGGTTGATGTCAGTCGGTGCGCAGCCAGGCGATCGGCTGGCGCGAGGTCACACGTTCGGTGTCGACGGCGATGAAGCTCTGCAAGATGCCCCGGAACGGCGAGCGGACCTCGTGCTCGCCGACGGTGCCGATGACGGTGCCGACCTCGATCGTGTCCCCCGACGCGATCGATGCGGGCGTGAAGATGCCGGCGGCGGGCGACACCACCAGTCGCTCGACGGCGAACAGGTGCTCTCCC
>JAGQSS010000116.1 GCA_020439405.1 Ilumatobacter sp.
ATCTCCGGTACGGATCACAATTGTTTGTCAGCCAACAAGTTATGACAAGATGCTCGGTATGGCCCCCGCAGTCGTCGCTCTGGCAGAACTCCTGCGGAACGTCAGCGGTACGGTCACCAAGGGGACACTCAGGGAGAACGATCCGTCATGACCGCGACCGACAGCCGACCCACCGACGCGCCCACGCACGACGAGTTCCGTGCCGCCGCCGCCGACTTCCTCGCCGAGTCCGTCGCCGCGGGTGTGCACTGCCCCGGCTTCGGGGCGATCATGCCGCCCGCATTGCACGACCGGGCCCGTGCCTGGCAGCGCCGCGTGTTCGAAGCCGGTTTCGCCGGCATCCACTGGCCGGTCGAGTACGGCGGTCGCGGCCTCGACCGCAGCTACACGGCGATCTGGTCGGAGGAGTGTGCCAAGGCGCGGGCGCAGCCGTACCTGAACCTCCAGGGCCTGATCCTGGCCGGCGAGGCGATCCTGCGCAGCGGCACGCACGAGCAGAAGGCGACATACCTGCCGCGCACCTTGTCGGGCGAGATCTTGTGGTGCCAGTTGTTCTCCGAGCCCGACGCCGGGTCCGATCTCGCGAGCCTGAAAGCGACGGCGGTGCGTGACGGCGACCACTACGTGCTCAACGGTCAGAAGGTGTGGTGCTCCAACGGCCAGTTCGCCGAGTTCGGCATCCTCTTGGCACGGACCGACCCGACCGAGCCCGGCCACCGGGGTATCTCGTTCTTCCTGCTCGACATGGCGGCGCCCGGTGTCGACGTCCGGCCGCTCACCCAGATGACGGGCGACCAGGAGTTCTGCGAGGTGTTCCTCGACGACGCCGAGACGCCGGTCGACACCCTGCTCGGTCCCGAACACGGCGGTTGGCTCGTCGCCATGCAGGTGCTGCAGGACGAGCGCGGTTCGAGCGGTGCATCGGGCCTGATCAGCCTCGAACGCCGACTCGCGTACCTGGCATCGCTCAAGGGCGACGATCCGGTGCTCGGCGACGAACTGATGAAGCTGCTCGTGCGCGGCCACGCCCTCAAGGCGATGCTCATGCGCTCGGGCGCCGGACCCGCCGCTGCGTCGGCCGCCAAGCTGCTCCGGACCGAGCTCGAGTTCGACGCCGAACTCCTCGAGGCAACGCTGCGCGGTGCCGACGGCATGCTCGCGGGTGAGGCGACCGACCGCCTGCTCTACGCCCCCGGGATGAAGATCGCGGGCGGCTCGAGCGAGATCCAGCGCAACATCATCGGTGAGCGCCTCCTCGGTCTGCCACGCGAGCCACGCTGACGGTCGTCGACCGGTTTGACCGGTACTGCAGGTGGGTAACTCCGGGCGATGCCGATCTCGCTTCCGCTCGTGTCCGACCCCGAGGTGCCACCGCCACACCGACCGCCACCGATGCCGGCCGAACCGCCGACGCCGATCGTGCCCGAGCCGGTGCCGCCGCAGCCCGAACCGATGGTGCCGGAGCGGCCGCCCGAGTTGCCGACCGAACCGGTCAGGCCGTGAGCGCGCCGCGCAGGATCGAGCGTCCGGAGTGGGCGGCGTCGCCGTCGTGGGGCTCGATGCTGATGTCGACCACGGTGAACACCCTCGGGTCGTAGCCCGCCGGTACCGGGAAGGTCCGGTCGCCGTCGGCTTCGATGTCGCCGAGCGACACCAGATCGACGACGTTGCCGTCGGCATCGGCTTCGATGAGCCACAGTTCGAGCGACGCATCCTCGTCGAGATCGAACGGGAGCGCGTCGTCGTCGATCCGGATCGATTCGGCACCGTCGGCGTCGATGAGGACCGCCGATGCAGCCGCATCCTCGCCCGCCGGATCGAAGCCCGGCGCGAATGCGAGGTCGGCGCTCGCGACTTCGGTCCCGGGGGACGACGTCGCGGCGATCACACCGACGGCGATCACGAGGATGATCGCCGCGGCGGCCGTGAGCGGCAGCATCCACGAACGGCGTCGACCGAACGGTGCTGCCACGACGGTGGCGCCTCCGGCGGGCACCCTCGCGTCGAGGTCGAGCTCGTCGGCGATGCCGTGCCAGATGTCGTCGGGGGGAGTGTCGAGTTCGAGATCGTCCGGGTCGAGATCGCGCAGCATCGCTTCGATGTCCGCGAACTCCGAGTCGAAGGTCGAGTCGTCAGGCATGGTTCACCTCCAGTTGCTGTCGGAGTCGCTCGAGCCCGCGTCGGATGTCGCTCTTGACGGTGCCGAGCGGGAGCCCGGTCTGCTCTGCGATCTGTTGATGGGTCAGGTCGTCGATATAGGCCATGTGGATCACCGCCCGACTCCGCTCGGGGAGCTGCTCGAGTGCCGTGGCGACGAGCATCTTGTCGGCGAGGCGGTCGACGGTGGGTTCGGAGTGGACGTCGGCCTGGATGTACGAGTCCTCGTCGGCGCGTCGGTCGGCGTGTCGTCCCTCGGAACGGAGATGATCGATGATCCGCCGCTTCGTGATGCCGACGAGCCACTGGCCGAGGTTGCCCTTGTCGGGATCGAACTGCGTTCGTCCCTTCCACGCACTGACGAAGACCTCCTGGGTCACGTCCTTCGCGGTGTCGGCGTCGAGCGCTCGGCGGCACAGGTTGTAGACGAGCCGGCCGTGGACGTCGTACACGGCTCGCAGGTCGGCGTGACCGGCTGCGAACGCTGCGTCGAGCGACTCGCTCGTCGTGGTCGGATCGGCGGACACGAGCCGATGGTACCCAGACGAGGAGCGAGCCCAACTCATGTCGACGGTGCTCGTCGTGGCGAGGCTCATGTCGCGGCCGCCTCGATCTGGTCGACCGGTACGGCGTAGACGACGATGTTCTGCCGGTAGCGCCGGATGTCGGGGTTGTAGCTCCCACCGCACGTGATCAGCACGAGCGATTCCGGCCCGGAGTTGCGCCAGATGCGATCGCGGGGGAGTTCGTCCTTGTCGTAGATGGTGCGCTCGATCACCTCGTACACGCGGGTCGACCCGTCGTCCAGGACGACGTCGACACGTTCGCCGGGCTCCATCTCGCCGAGACGGAAGAACGGACCGAGCGTGCGGTTCCAGGTCACGTGGGCGGCGAGCACCGTCGCACCGGGGTCGCCCGGCGTCGCGCCGTAGCGGTACCAGCCGATCTCGGTCTCGTCGGGCACCTCGAGTTCGCCGTCGTCCTCGAGTCCGACCGCCCGCACCGGCCGCAGCACGTCGATCGAGGGGATGACGAGTGCGGTCGGGCGCGAGCGAGGTTCGACGACCGGGGGGATGGCCGACCCGGCCGGACCGAGGAGCTCGGCGAGCGGGGAGAGGGGCACGGTGGTGGGCGGTGGCACGGCGGTGCTGCTGGTGACGGGACTGGCGTCGTCGGTGGTCATGACGGGTTCGGTGGGGGTTCGCGGGGCGATCGTGGACGGCGGCGTGGTGGCGACGGCGGTCTCGACGTCGAGCGTCACCTGGTCGGGGTCGGGCCGGTCACGAGCCTCGAGGCCGAGCCACACCGCACCACCGGCGCACAGGAGCGCCAGCGCGAGCAACGCCCGACCCACACCACGTCGTTGGGTGGGTCGGGCGTCGACGCTCATGGTGCGGTCTCGGCGATCCGAGCTCAGCGCTCGCTGCGGACGTCGGCCGTGCGGTGGCGGGCGACGAGCGAGCCGGCGGCGAACACGGCGGCAGCTGCGGCGAGTGCGTACGCCCAGGTCATGCCGCTGTCACCGAGGGGCGAGCCGGTGTTGACAGCGGTGGGGGCCGGGGTGCCGTCACCTTCGTCGTCGCCGTCATCGGACCCGGCCGGGGCCTCGGTACCGACCTCGTACTCCTGCGTGTAGAAGGTGAACGTCTCGTCCTCGAGCGACCCGACGGCGTACACGATCAGGTTCGTGCCGGCGCTGAGCGTCACGGTCGGCACGTCGACGATCGGATCGCCACCGGCCGGTGCCAGCTGGGCCCCGGCGATCTCACCCGCCGGCAGGTCGAGGTCGGCACTCGCGCCGTTGGCGGCGCCTTCGATCGGACGGGCGTCGCCGACCACGAGGTCGACGGCGGGAGCCGCGGCGGTGTGCCGCACGGTCAGACGGCCTTCACCGTCGGCGGTCGGAGCGGCGTTGTTCTCGAACGGGGTGACCGTCGGAGCGCCGTCGGCATCGAGGTGCGCGACGACGGTCCAGCTGCCCGATGCGGGAACGGCGAACTCGGCCACGGGGCCGATCACGACGTCCTCGGTCCCGGCGGCGCGGACCTCGAGGTTGGCGAGGGTCTGACCGGCGAATGCCGACAGATCCTGGGTGTCACCGGGCTCGAAACCCGGGATCACGACCTCCCCGTCGACCGCGACGTCGACCGTCGCACCGGGGATGCCGTGCAACAGGGTGATGTCGGCGGCGTCCTGCGCGTTCGTGACGGCCGGAGCGGCCGCAGCGGCGGCGAGGACGGCGAGTCCTGCGAGCAATCTCTTCATGGGTATGCCTTTCGTCGTCGTTGGCGGTCGCCGTGGGTCGGCGATGTCCGGAACTACGTGACGACGTCCGGCGGCGGATGCGCGCCCCCGAAAAACCTCTCCGATCGCGTATCTCGGGCCCGATGCGGGCATCTCTGCGGTGTGTCCTGCAGCCTGCCGCCAACTCGAGGAGACGTCGTAGAGTGCACCGCATGTCCTCCGACCAGCGGTTTTCTCCCGGCGACGACCTCGCCGCGCTGGTCGACGGCGCGCTCGGCGGTGAGTCGGCGGCGTGGAACGCGCTGGTCGTCCGGCTCGAACGGGTCGTTTGGAAGGCCGTCAACATGATGACCTACGACGCCGACATCCGAGACGACGCGTTCGCGGCGACCTGGCTCCGCCTCGCCGAACGGCTCGACACGATCCGCGAGCCCCAGAAGCTCCCGGGTTGGCTCGCCACGACGGCGACGAACGAGGTCCGTCAGCTGCTCCGCCAGCGCGGCCGGCTCCCGATCGGCCTGCCCGACAGCAGTCCCGATCAGCAGGGCGGCGGCCTCGGTTCGTTGCTCGACACGGTGCCCGGCGACGAGGGTGACCACGAACGCGGGATGATCGCCGCCGAGGACGCCGAACAGGTTCGTGCGGCATTCCGTCGCCTCGACGACGGGTGTCGGCAGGTGATCACGGTGTTGGTGCTCACCGACCCACCGCTCGCCTACGACCAGGCGAGCGAACTGCTCGGTCGACCGATCGGGTCGCTCGGGCCGACGCGGAAGCGGTGCCTGGAGAAGATCCGCACCTTGCTCGAACTCGAAGGAGATGCGGAATGACCGACGAGCTGATGCCCGACGACGACCTGCTCCAGCGGATCTCCGACGCCTTCGATCGCGGTCTCCCGCCCCTTCCCGAACGGCTGTCCGGTGTGGCCACCGATGCGTTCCAGTGGCGCCGGGCCGACGTGGCTCTCGCCGAGTTGTTGTTCGACTCGGCGCACGAAGACCTCGTCGGTATCCGCGGGACGAGTACCGATCGACGCTCGTTCCGGTACGCCGCGGGCGGTGCCGTCGTGCGCGTGCACCTGACGTCGGCGACGATGATCGTGATGGTCGAGCCGCCGTTGTCGGTCGCATGTCGGATCGAGACCGGCGCCGACGGCGGAGCGATCGCCGAGTACCGCACCGACGAACTCGGTGAGCTGGCGCTCGACGTTCCGGCGTTCCCGCTGCGCGTCGAGTTCGATCTGCCCGGCGGCACCTACACCACCCCCTGGATCACCGGCTGATCACGGACCGGGCCGGGCCCGGGCGTCAGCCGAAGTTGACGACGGTGCCGAGGCCCGGGAAGCGGTAGTGGCCCGGACGGTCGATCAGCCAGGTGGCGGCGTCGCCGGGGCGACCCTGGTTGCCGCGGCACATCCACTCCCATGCGATCTGAGCGGCGACGATCGGGCCTGAGAACGAGGTGCCGCTCCACTTGGCCCAGCCGTCGAAGTGGTCGCCGTCGAGGCGGGCATCGGGGCCGAGATCGAAGAACGTGCTGACGATGTCGACGCCGGGGGCGCACGCGTTCACCCACGGACCGTGGTTCGTGAACCAGGCCGGGCCGTTCGCGTCGAGGGCGCCGACGCCGATCACGTTCTCGAACGATGCGGGCCAGGTGGGGCGGCACACCCCGTCGTTGCCGGCCGACGCGACGAACACGACCCGCTGCTGGATGAGGTCGTCGGAGCCCGGTTCCGGACGTGCGTAGCGGGCCTGGATCCGCGCGATCGCGTGGGCGATCGCGACCGGGGGGTCGTTCTCGTCGCAGAATCCGCCGAACGACATGGTCACGATGTCGTACGACGGCTCGCGCTCGTCGAGGTCGAACTTGTCGAGCAGGATGCGGGCGATCGTGGCGTCGTCGGTATCGCCGTACGAACTGATCGCACGTTCGCAGTCGACCTTCGCACCCGGTGCGAGGTTGGCGAAGATGCCGGCGATGAAGGTGCCGTGCCCGGCGGCCGGATCGAGTACCCGGTTGCCGTCGCCGTCCCAGGTGTCGGGGTCGCTCGCCATGAGACAGGTCGCGAGGAGGTCCTTGGCCGCCTGGGCCGCGGGGTTCATCGCCGCACCGGCGCACACGATGTCGGGCCATGCGCCCGTGTCGAGCACCAGCACCTTGCAGGAGGTGCCGTCGATCGCCTTGCGGTGCGAACGCTCGTCGTGCGACAGCGCCACCGACGGCGCCGCTGAGGTGAAACGCGGTCCCTCGACCTGTCCGGTCCACCAACCGCAGGATGGCCGGCACCCACACGACGAGGAACCGTTCGGGTACGGGTTGGCACCCGGGTAGGGGTTCGCACCCGGATAGGGGTTCGCACCCGGATAGGGGTTGGCGCCGGGGTAGGGGTTGGCGCCGGGGTAGGGGTTGGCGCCGGGGTACGGGTTCGCGCCGGGGTAGGGGTTCGCTCCGGGGTACGGATTGGCACCGGGGTACGGGTTCGCTCCCGGATTCGGGTTGGCGATCGGGTGGACGAACAGGACGTGGTTCGGCTGTGCCTCGACGTCCTCGCGGCGCAACTCGTTGACGAGCGCGATCGGGTCGGGCACACCGCGCACGACCACGAGGTCGTCGTCGGACGGCTCGTCGCCCGGGAACACGGGCTCGACCAGGAGACCACCCTTGACGTCGTCCAGTCCGAGTCGGTCGGCGATCAGACCGACCGTGCTCCGGCGGACGATCACCTGGTTCGGCCGGTAGGCGAACGATTCGGCGTCCGACGATCGGAATTGCACTCGGTCGTCCCACGGTGACACGGGCATCTCGGCCATTTCGGGCCCTTTCGACGTTGGTTCACTGATCGTGCGATCATGGCACGTGTCCGACGAGTGGTCTGAGAATTATCGGCGCGTCGCCTTCTGGGACGAACTGAACCAACGTGCCCCGTCCGAACTCGTCGACCGTGCCCGGGCGGCGCTCGCGGCCGAAGCCGACACCCTCGTCCAGGTGCTCGCGAACTGGGCGCTCGGGCGGGCGCTGTTCGACCTGGGACGGCTCGCCGAGGCACAGATGTCGGTGCGTCGGTCGCTCGAGGCGATCGACGCAACGGTCGATGTCGCATCGCGGGCCGCTGTGGTGCTCAGTTCGACGGTCATCCTCGCCGAAGCCGGCGACGTCGATGCCGGCCTGGCGGCGCTCGACCTGCTCGACGTGTCCGACGACGACGTCCTGGCCGGACGGGTCGAGGTCCAGCGGGCGTACATCCACCAGCAGGCTGGCCGGCTCGTCGACGCGCTCACCCATCTCGATCGTGCCGAGGCGTTGTTCGGCGCGGCTGCCGAACCGCGCGACCTCCACCGGATCCTGCTCCACCGCGGCCTGGTCCTCCTGCAGCAGGGTCGGTTCGAGGCCGCCGAGGCCGACTTCGTCGCCGCCGAGCGGATGGCACTCGACCACGGGATGACGGCGGCCCAGGCCATGGGGATCGGCAACCGAGCGGTCCTGTACGGCCGCGCACGTCGGCTCGCCGACTCGGTTCGAACCTTCGACGAGGCGATCGAGGTCTATCGCAGCATCGGGAGCCCGGCCCGTCACGTCGCGCTGATCGAGATCGACCGCGCCGAGGTGTTGATGCACAGCGGCATGGTCGTCGATGCCGTTGCTGCAGCGCATCGCGCCGTCGAGTTGGTCGAACCGACCGGCAACCGGGTGCTGCTCGGCGACGCGCTGATGCTCGTCGCCCGCGCCGAACTGGAAGCGGGTCGGAGCACCGCCGGCCGTTCGGCCGAACGGGCCGTCGAGATGTTCCAGGTCACCGGTCGGTCCGAGATGGTGCCCCACGCCGCAGCACTGTCCGCATACGCCCGTCTCCGCGCCGCCGGCGACTCGAATGCGGCGGAGGCGATCGCCGACGCCGGACGGTTCATCGACACGTTCAGCGAGCAGGGGTGGCACCGTCAGTCCGACGAGCTGGTCGTCGAACGGATCAGGCTCGCGTCCCGCACCGGGCATCTCGACGCGGTTCGCTCCGACCTCGAGGCGATGCGTGCCGACGCGACCAGTTCGCAGCGCGACGTCGCGCTCGCCGGTCTGCTGGCCGAGGCGATCGCGTGTCGCGCCGATGGTGCCCTCCCCGCCGCGATGGACGCCGCCAAGGTCGGACTCGGCCACCTCGACGAGATCGTCGCCGAGGCCACCACGCTCGAGGAGCGGTCGGCCGTGATGCGTCTCGGGGCCGACCTGAGCCAGATCATCATCGACACCGCCGTCGAACTGGGTGACGCCGACACCGTTCTCGCCGCGGCCGAGGGGACGCGGGCGAGAGCGCTGCACGACGAGCTGAGCGAACGGGATCGACACCGGCCGCTGACGGAGGACGGTGCGATCCGACTTCGTCGAGAGCTGATGGCTCGACTCGACCGTCGCGCCCTGATCGAGTGGGTGGTCGCCAACGGACGGGTGCACGCCGTGGTCGTCGATGCCGGCGGTCTCCGACTGGTCGACGTCGCGCCGGTGGCCGATGTCGTCCGAGCGCGCGACCGTGTGTTGGTCCAGCTCGACGTCGCGGCCTCCGACCCGGACGGGTCGAGCATGCGCGCCGAGCGGGCCATCGGTCTGCTCGACGAACTGCTCCTCGAGCCGCTGAAGCTTCCCGATGGCACCGGTGTCGTCATCGTGCCGGTCGACCTCCTGCACGGCGTGCCGTGGTCGGGTATGACGACGCTCGCTCGCCGTCCGTTCGCGTTGTCTCCCAATGCACAGCTGTGGTTGGAGGCCGACCGTCGTGCCGGGTCGGCCGCCCGCACGGTCGGTCTGGTCGTCGGACCGGATGTCGCCGGCGGCGATGTCGAGCGAGCCGCTGTCGAGCGTTGCCACCCGAACGCCGCGATCGCGTCGGGTGCAGGCGCCACCGCATCGACACTGGCGTCGATGCTGGGCGGCGACGGTCTGGTGCACGTGGCCGCGCACGGACGGTTCCGGTCGGACCGACCACTCCTGTCGACGCTTCGCCTCGACGAGGGTGAGGTCACCCTGCACGACGCGGTGCCACTCCGGGTCGCCAGCCGGCTCGTCGTGTTGTCGAGTTGCGAGGGCGGGGCACAGGGCACCTCCGACGGCGCCGAGGTCCTCGGACTCGGCGCCGTGCTGCTCGCGAGAGGTGCGGCGTCGGTGATCGCACCACTCACTGCGGTCCGCGACCTCGAGTGCGCTGAGTTCGTCGCCGAGGTGCACGACGAGCTGGCTCGCGGTGAGAACGCGGCCTGCGCGCTGGCGAACGTCCGGGCTCGGTGGCTCGACGACGACGACCTCAGCCGGTGGGCGGTGGCGTCGTCGTTCTCGTGCTTCGGGTCGGGTGCCTCGACCGTCTCGCGCTGACCTCGGAGGTCAGAACTGACCGTGCCGGCCCTCGCCGCCGGCGAAGCGGCTGGCCCCCTCGAGCGTTTCGCCCGACGCGATCACCTGCAGACCCAGGCGGGTCTCGTTGGCGAGAGCGTCGTCGACCGACATGCCCCACTGTTCATAGCTCGACCGGCGATCGGAGCGCATGCACAGCTGCGGGAACGCGGCGATCTGCTTCGCCAGTTCGAT
>JAGQSS010000117.1:0-7742 GCA_020439405.1 Ilumatobacter sp.
ACGGTCCGTTGCGGCTCGAAACCGGCCCGGCCGACTCGCCGCTGTTCCGGGCCTGGCTCGAGGCCGGGCCACAGGCGGGTTTCGCGGCGACATCCGACGTGAACGGCTTCCGTCAGGAGGGCTTCGCCGTGTTCGACAAGAACATGACGCGTGGCCGTCGTCTGAGCGCGGCTCGGGCGTACCTGCACCCCGTGCTCGACCGACCGAACCTGACCGTCCGCACCCTCGCCCAGGCCGACCGGATCCTGTTCGAGGGGAACCGGGCGGTCGGCGTCGAGTACCGGCGCGGACGGCGCATCCACCGGGTCCGGGCAGCCAACGTGGTGTGCTGCGGTGGCGCCTTCAACACGCCGCAGCTGCTCCAACTGAGCGGCGTCGGTGACGCGGCCCACCTCGAAGGGCTCGGGATCGACGTGGTGGCCGACGTGCCTGGCGTGGGTGAGAACCTGCAGGACCACCTCGAGGTCTATGTGCAACACGCGTGCACCCGGCCGGTCTCGATGCAGCCGTACAACGCGACCTGGCGTCGGCCGTTCATCGGGTTGCAGTGGCTGTTCCGCCGCGGCCCGGCGGCAACGAACCATTTCGAGGCCGGTGCGTTCGTGCGGAGCAACGACCAGGTCGAGTACCCGAACCTGATGTTCCACTTCCTCCCGATCGCGATCCGCTACGACGGATCGTCGCCGGAGGGTGGCCACGGCTACCAGGTCCACGTCGGGCCGATGTACAGCGATGTGCGCGGCACGGTGAAGATCCGCTCGACCGACCCGCGCGAGCACCCGGCGGTGCAGTTCAACTACCTGTCGACCGACGACGATCGACGCGAGTGGATCGAGGCGATCCGCACGACCCGCCACATCCTCGGCCAGCCGGCGTTCGCGCCATACGACGGCGGGGAGATCTCGCCCGGCCCCTCGGTCGAGACCGACGAGGAGATCCTCGAGTGGGTGCGTCGCGACGCGGAGACGGCGCTCCATCCGTCGTGCACCGCGAAGATGGGACCGGCCTCCGACCCGATGGCGGTCGTCGACCCCGACACGATGCGCGTGCACCGCACCGAAGGGTTGTACGCGGTCGATGCGTCGGTGATGCCGGCGGTCAGCAACGGCAACATCTACGCCCCGACGATGATGATCGCCGAGCGGGCCGCCGACCTGATCCTCGGACTCGACCCCCTGCCGCCCGATCACACCGAGGTCTACCGAGCACCCGACGCCGGACGGTTCGGCGGCTGACGCCGAACTCTCTGCGCCCTACTACGGTCGGCGACCTGCTGTACTACATCACGCATCCGAACGTCTCGGTCGACCCGACGACCCCGGTCGGCCGATGGGAGCTGAGCGACGAGGGTCGCCGACGCACCACCGCCATGCTCGAGCAGCCGTGGGTGTCGACGATCGGTCGCATCGTGTCGAGCACCGAGACCAAGGCGGTCGAGACCGCGGAGCTGCTTGCGACCCACCTCGGCCTCGATGTCGAGGTCCGGACCGGTCTTGGCGAGAACGACCGCTCGGCGACCGGATTCGTCCCGCCCGACGAGTTCGAGCAGCTCGCCGACGCGTTCTTCGCCGAACCGGAGCAGTCGGTTCGTGGTTGGGAACGGGCAATCGACGCCCAGCAGCGCATCGTGGCCGGACTCGCCGACCTCCTCGGCGCGGGCGACGCCCACTCGACCGCCGTCGTCGGCCACGGTGCGGTCGGCACGCTGTGGTACTGCCACCTGACGGATCAGGCGATCGACCGCCGCCACGACCAGCCGGGGCAGGGCCACTACTTCACGGTCGACACGACGTCCGGTCGGGTGCTGCACCGGTGGCATCCGGTCGATCAGATCGTCGCGTGATCCGGTCCGGCCGAGGCGGGCTCGGGAACGATCAGGTGTCGTCGACGAAGAGGAGGGCCGGTGTCTCGAGGAGCGCCTTGAGACGCTGGACGAAGACGGCGGCATCCCAGCCGTCGACCATCCGGTGGTCGAAGCTCGAGGACAGGTTCATCATCCGGCGCGGGACCCAGGTGCCGTCCTGCCACATCGGTCGTGTCTCGATCTTGTTCACACCGACGATCGCGACCTCGGGCGGATTCAGGATCGGTGTCGTCACGAGTCCGCCGAGCGCACCCAGCGAGGTGATCGTGATCGTCGAACCGGTCAGTTCCTCCCGGCTGGCACGGCCGTCGCGGGCCGCCTCGGTGACGCGGCCGATCTCGTCGGTCAGCGCTCCGAGTCCGAGCGATTCGGCGTGGCGGACAACCGGCACGCGGAGACCGTCATCGGTCTGGGTGGCAATACCGACGTGCACGGCGTCGAACGTGGTGAGCGTCTCGCCGGCGTGGTCGTAGTGGGCGTTGATGTCGGGCTGGTCACGAACCGCGACGACGATCGCCATGACGAGGAACGGGAGCAGGGTGAGGCGCCGGCTGTCGTCACGTTCGTTGAGTTCGCGGCGGAGCCGATCGAGTTCGGTGACGTCGACGGCGTCGACGTAGGTGATGTGCGGGATCTCGGTCCAGGCCGACGTCAGTCGGTCGGCGATGCGACGACGGACGCCACGCACCGGTCGAGGGGTGCCGTCGCCGGTCGCCGGTGACGCCGGTCGCGACCGGACCGGGCCACTCGACCGGACGGCGAGACGATCGAGGTCGGCGTGGACGACGCGTCCGTCGGGACCGGTGCCGGCGACGTCGGCGAGGACGATGCCGAGTTCGGCGGCGCGGGCACGCACCGCTGGCGCCGCAGTGGGCTTCTTCCCCTCCGACCTCGGTGGCGACGGGGCGTCCGGCTCGGCGGATGCGGCGGTAGGCGGGGGTTCGGGTGCACCGATCTCGGTGTCTGTGCCGTCGTCGGTGCCTGGGTGGCGGAGAGGGGCTGCGTCGGTCGTGGCATCGGTCTCGATCTCGACGAAGTCGGCACCGACGGCCAGGATCTCGCCCGGCTCGCCGTGCAGCGCGGCGATCGTGCCCGAGACCGGTGCGGAGATCTCGACCGTCGCCTTGTCGGTGAGGACCTCGGCGATCGGCGACTCGGGTGTGACCTCGTCGCCGACGGCGACGAGCCATTCGACGATCTCGGCTTCTGCGACGCCTTCGCCGACGTCGGGGAGCCTCATGGTGAACGTGCTCATGCCGCGAGCACCTCCTGCATCGCCCGGCCGACTCGTTCGGGGCCGGGGAAGTAGGACCACTCGAGTGCGTGTGGGTAGGGCGTGTCCCAGCCGGCGACGCGGACGATGGGCGCCTCGAGATGGTAGAAGCAGCGCTCCTGCACGGTGGCGCTGAGCTCCGCACCGAAGCCGGAGGTGACCGTCGCCTCGTGCAGGACGAGGCACCGACCGGTCTTGACGACGGATTCGACGATCGTGTCGACGTCGAGCGGCACCAGGGTGCGCAGGTCGATGATCTCGGCGTCGATGTCGCGTTCGTTCGCCGCCGTCTCGGCGACGTGGACGAGGGTGCCGTACGTCAGGACCGTGAGATCGGAGCCGGTCCGGTGCACGCGGGCTTCACCGAGCGGGATCGCGTAGTAGCCGTCGGGCACCTCTCCGAGCGGGTGTTTCGACCACGGGACGACCGGTCGGTCGTGGTGACCGTCGAACGGCCCGTTGTAGACGCGCTTCGGTTCGAGGAACACGACCGGGTCCTCGTCCTCGATGGCGGCGATGAGGAGACCCTTCGCGTCGTACGGGTTCGAGACGACCACGGTCGTGAGGCCGGCCACGTGGGTGAACAGGGCTTCCGGGCTCTGCGAGTGGGTCTGGCCGCCGAAGATCCCGCCCCCGCTCGGCATGCGCACGACGATCGGAGCGGAGAAGTCACCGGCCGATCGATGCCGAAGCCGCGCCGCCTCCGACACGATCTGGTCGTAGGCGGGATACATGTAGTCGGCGAACTGCATCTCGACGCACGGCCGGAGTCCGTACGCGGCCATGCCGATCGCCGCGCCGACGATCGCCGATTCGTTGATCGGGGCGTCGAAGCACCGGTGGTCGCCGAAGCGCTCCTGGAGCCCCTGGGTGCATCGGAAGACACCGCCGAAGAACCCGACGTCCTCGCCGAACACGACCACCCGGTCGTCGCGTTCCATCGCGATCATGTGGGCGTCGCGGATCGCCTCGACCATCGTCATCGCCGTCATGTCACTCCCCCACCTGGTCGCGCTGCTCGCGGAGATGGCGGGGCAGCTCGGCGTAGACGTCGTCGAACATGGTCGCCGGGCTGGGCACGACGCCGCTCTTCACCGACCCGTGGGAGTCGGCCTCGGCGAAGGCCGACTCGATCTCGGTGTCGATCTCGTGTTGGAGGTCTCGGTGACGGTCGTCGTCCCATTCACCGAGCGCGACGAGGTGCTGCCGCAGCCGCTCGACCGGGTCGGCGAGCGGGAACTGCTCCGACTCGTGTTCGGGCCGGTACACGGACGGATCGTCCGATGTCGAGTGGGCGCCGCGCCGGAGGGTGATCCACTCGATCAGCGTCGGTCCGAGGTTGGACCGTGCCCGTTCCGCCGCCCACTGCGAAGCGGCGTACGCGGCGAGGTAGTCGTTCCCGTCGACGCGGATCGCCGGGATGCTGAACCCGTAGCCGCGATCGGCGAACGTGGCCGACGCGCCGCGGGCGAAGTCTTCCGGCGTCGAGATCGCCCAATGGTTGTTCACGATGTTCAGGATCACCGGCGCCTGGTAGGTCGACGCCATGACGAGCGCGGCGTGGAAGTCGTTCTCCGCCGACGCCCCCTCGCCGATCCACGCCGACGCGATCGCCGTGTCGCCGCGCATCGCCGACGCCATCGCCCAGCCGACCGCTTGCGGGTACTGGGTCGCGAGGTTCCCCGAGATCGAGAAGAAGCCGTGCGACTTGGCCGAGTAGAGCACCGGCAGCTGCCGGCCCTTGAGCGGATCCTGCTCGTTGGAGAGGATCTGGTTCATC
The DNA here is from genome assembly GCA_020439405.1 of Ilumatobacter sp. Lineage (GTDB taxonomy): Bacteria > Actinomycetota > Acidimicrobiia > Acidimicrobiales > Ilumatobacteraceae > Ilumatobacter. The sequence continues at coordinate 4,918 of JAGQSS010000117.1, forward strand.
ATCTGCACGATCGGGTAGCCGGCGGCGATCAGCAGCCCCTGTTGTCGGTACGTCGGGAAGTGCATGTCGCCGGGTCGCAGCGCTCGCTGCTGGGCGCAGGCGATCGCCTCCTCACCGAGTGCCTGCATGTAGAACGAGATCTTGCCCTGGCGGTGGGCCCGCAACATGCGGGCGTCGAACGAGCGGACGGTCATCATGTCGCGCAGCCCGGCGATCTTGGCGTCGGCCGACAGATCGGGCACCCACTCGCCGACCGCGCTGCCGTCGTCGTCGAGGACGCGGACGAGCTGCTTACGCATCAGCGCCACCCGTTCGACCTTCTCGTCGAGGGCAGGCTTCTTCATCTCACCCGCCTTCGAGACGTACCAGACCCGATCGGCGGGTTGATGACCACGGGCCGGTTGCGGGATGCGGAGGCGAAGGCCGGATGACTCGTTCACGTTCGGTGTGTTCCCCACGAAGCCCAGCGTCGCACGTGGAATCTCCGATGGCCAGGGCACCTCGCCCTTCGTCGTCGTCGGTCCGACGCCACCGCATCCGCCGGTCGGAGGTCGTCCGTAGAGTGGCAACATGACGGCAGCAGTGCGCTTCGAGGTCCGGACGAGTTTCGATGCCTCGCCCCGCCGGGTGTGGGACGCCATGATCGACTGGGAGGGTCACGGTCGATGGATCCCCGCCACGAGGATGGACGTCGCGCCCGGCGATTCGACGGCCGTCGGTGCCGAACTGACCGCCTTCACCGGTTACGGCCCGCTGACGCTCGAGGATCACATGCGCATCACCGAGTGTTCGTGGGACGACGCCGAGTCGATCGGTCGGTGCGAGGTCGAGAAGCTCGGACCCGTCCTCCGGGGACGGGCCGGCTTCACCGTGGTCCCGGAGGGCACCGGCGCCGCCGTCGTCTGGCTCGAAGACGTCACGGTGCCCTACGCCCCGGGCTTGTCCGCACCGGTCATCGCCAAGCTGAGCGCCACCGGCTTCCAGCTCGCGATGCGCAAGCTGGCCACGATCGTCGAAGCGAGTCCGAGCGATGGCGGGCGCAGTAGCGTCGGCGCATGACGAGGACCGATCGGAAATCCGGCACCGCGGCCGGTCGAGCGACCGTCGTGCCGGGTGCGCTGACGCCGGAGGGCGACGCCAACTCCTCGAACGTCTCCGCGGACTCACGTTCGACCGTCGTGTTGCACCTGATCGTCGACGACGGCTCGAGCTCGTCCGGGTCGCAGCGCGTCACGGCTCGAGTGCCGAACTGGTTGCAGGTCGTCTACCTCTACGCCGGGACGACGCGCGGTCCGTGGCAGCAGTTGCCGACCGACGTGACGGTGCCGGTGTGGATCGATGCGACCGGGCGGGTCGTCGACGTCGACGTCGACCGGTCGGCTGACGAACTCGCGGCGCACCGGACGGTCGCCAGGAGCTACTGGCTCGACACGGACGCTCCGCTGTCGTCGGTTCGTCATCTGGCGCGCCTTCCCGGCGACGTGTCGACCGGGATCCGGCGTGGTCGGGCGATGCTGCGAGACGCAGTGCGATCGGTGCGGCGAGGGGTCGCTGGCGGCGCTTCCGATGTGGCAGCTGCACCGGCATGGACCGACGAGGAGGCCGAGGCGGCACGTCGCAATGCCGTCACCCTGCGCGCCCGACTCGAGCAGCGCCCGGGAGAACGCGAGCGACTGCGCGCGACGGCATTGGAGGCCGGCCCGTCGAACGCCGAGCAGGTCCGTGCCGGGCTCCGCCACCCCGTCGACTTCGAGCACTGGCTGATGGTGCAGGAGGTATCGGGTGTCCTCACCGTCGAAGAAGTCGGTCGGCTCAGAGCCGAGGCCGACCCACTCCACCGGGACGAGTAGCGGACCCTCGTGGGCGTGGAGGCCCGGGCGCTGCGACCCGGTCACACCATCGCCGCACCGGTGGCCTGAGGACCCCCTGCCGCACTCTGACGTCGCCGGCGGAACGCTCGGCGGATGGCGAAGAACGGGACAGCGAGGAACGGGAGGCCGAGGACCAAGAGGACGATCGGCAGGACGATCGACCGGCTGTAGGCCGTGTCGCCCCTGATCGTCGCGTCGACGGTCTTGCCGACATCGGATTCGCCGTTGCCGCCGTTGAACCCGCCGACGACGAGGCGCCCGTCGATCTCCCACTCGGCGACGCAGTCGGTCCCGTAGGTGGACGCGCCGCCGAAGACACCGCCGGTCGTGTCGCAGCTCAGGACGGTCGCCTCGACCGGCGTCCCCCACGCCGCCTGATACAGGAGGAAGACCCCACCGCCGACGAGCGCCGCCGGGATCGCGAGCACGACGAGCCACACCAGGACGCCGACCACCCGGTTGCCGGCCGTGCCGCCCGTGGCAGACGTCGTCGTGGCAGCCGGCGCCGGCGGGCGGCGGTCGTCGGCGCGGTCGACGAGCAGGGGGATGCCCTTGGTGCGCCACCACTGCAGGTCGACGAAGCCTCCCGACATGCCGCCCTGGTCGAGGTGTGCGCGGTAGGGGCGCAGGTCATCGGTGTGGTCGAGATCGACGTCCGCCACCTGGCTCGCACTGTCGACGAACGCGGCGCGGATCTCGTCCCGCGTTGCCGGGGTCGGCGTCGCGCCGACCAGGTCGCGGACGGCCCACCAGATGTGCGGATCGGCGCGCAGTCCCCATTGTCGATGGTGGATGTCGAATGCATCGCCCAGCACGCCCTCCCCGGGCGTGTCGGTCCGGTGGCCACAGGTCGGGCAGATCAGTACCCCGGGCTCGTCGGGGACCGACTGGAGTGCAACGAGATCGGCCGCGCAGACGTACTTCGCCCAACCATTCCCGTCGGTCGCCTCCCGG
>JAGQSS010000117.1:7839-9918 GCA_020439405.1 Ilumatobacter sp.
CGTCGGGGACCGACTGGAGTGCAACGAGATCGGCCGCGCAGACGTACTTCGCCCAACCATTCCCGTCGGTCGCCTCCCAGTTCGTGTCGCGCACAGTACTGCGCCGGCGGCGTCTCGTACATGCTCCTCGCGATCGATACGGCGGCGACCCGCGTCGGATCAGCTCGGCAGGCGACTTGCCGAGGCGGCGCCGGCCAGTGAGACGACGGCCGAGAGCACGAAGACCCACGTGAACGAACCGAGGGCGTCGGCGATGGCTCCCCCGACCTGCGGCGAGATCATCTGCATGACCCCGAACGCGAGCGTGGCGGCGCTGAACGCCGGCCCGTAGTTGTCGGTATCGGTGTGGTCGACGATGTGGGCGATGATCAGCGCCGGCATCCCGGAGAACATCAAGCCCACGCCGATCGCAGCGATCGCCACCCACGGTTGACCGCCGGTCAACACGAGGAGACCACAGGCGGCGAAGATCGTGAACCCGCCGGTGAGGGCGATCCGCCGTCCGATCCGGTCGGACATCGGCCCGAGCAGCATCCCACCGAACACCGATCCGGCGCCGACGAGGGAGAACATCGCCGTCGCCGCACCGGACGAGAACCCCGAATCGTCCTCGAGTCGGGCGACGAGGAAGGCAAGCACGAGGATGTAGGCGAACCCGTAGGCGGCGTAGCAGGTCGTCAACGGGATCCATCCCCGGACCGTCTTCAGCGCGGCGACGCCGCCGAACCCGCCGCGGAGCGCCGGGCGATCACCGCGCGAGCGCAGGAGCGTGAACGCTCCGATCAACACGACGACCGCGATCGCCAGCTCGACCCGGTACACGGTCTGCCACAGGTCGTCGGCGTCGCTCCGACGGTCGAGGAACGCGGACAGTTGGCCGGCGAACACGAGTCCCAGTCCGATGCCCGAACCGACCAGCCCCACCGCCATGCCGGCCCGATGAGGGGGCAGGGCGCGGGCGGAGATCGCCGGCGACGGGATCCAGATCACGGCACCGCCGAGCCCCATCGCGAACAAGGCGAGGCCGAGGACGGGGCCGTTCGGAGCGAACGAGGCGAGCGCCAGCGCCGTCGTGGAGATGGACAGGCCGATGCGCATCAGCGCGACGAGGCTGAACTTGCTCGACGCCCACGACACCGCGAGCGTGCCGATCATGTACGCGGTCACGTTCAGCGTGCCGAAGAACCCGGCGAGCGTGTTCGAGCCGCCGAGCACGTCGTCGCGAGCGCCCGGCAGCACGACGCCCCAGGTGAAGCGGCCGAACGCCTGCGCCACACATGCAGCGGCCATGACGAGGCCGACGGTGAGCCACGCGCTCTCGAGCCGACCGCGAACGGCCGGCGGTCCGTCTTCGTCGACGTCGACCACCGCGCCAACCTACGCAACGACCGGGTGCCCCCTCCCAGCGAGGACCGACGGCGCCAGCGGTCAGACCGGGACGCGTTCGACGACCGGCCGGCCGCGGAGGCCGACGGCCATCAGCCACGCGCCGACCACCACGGCGACGATGCCCAGTCCGACGAGTGCCCAGGCCACGATCTTCGCGGTCCCGCGGTAGGGAGCGACGGCGTAGTTGTTGATGATCTGGCCGCGGCTGCCGTCGCAGAGGACGGTCGTCGGCCCGGCGACGGCGTCGAAGTTCGCGATCGTGCTGCCGAAGTCGGACCGTTCGGCGACGAGTTGAACGCCGCGGGTCGGCTCGATCGTCGTACCGTCGGCCAGCGTGACGGTGCAGTCCATCGATGCGACCGACTCCTCGATGAAGCCGTCCGAGTTCGTCTCGCCCCTGATCATCACGATCACGTAGCTGCGGTCGTCGGCCTCGAACTCGATCGGGGCGCCGACGCGGGCGCGGCCCGACGCGGCGAGAACCTCGGTGCCGCTGAGCGCCGTGCTGAGCAGCGCACCGCCCACGATCGTGAGGATGCCGACGACTTCGAGTGCGATCCCCGCCCGGTAGGGCCGCTCACGCCGCTCGGTCCGCACGACCCGTCTGGTCGCGGACGGGGTCGCCGACGGGTTCGGCGGGACCTCGTCGGTCATTGCCGGGCCGCGGCGTACGCCTGTTGCAGCTGTGGG
>JAGQSS010000118.1:0-5591 GCA_020439405.1 Ilumatobacter sp.
GTGCGGGCGATCCGCCGCAGTGGCGGCTCGGTCTTCGGCGGCACCTTGCGGGGTGGGAGCGAGGCGAGCAACTCGGCGGTCGCGGTGGTGACGACGGCGACCGCGCGCTCGAACGCCTCGGCGGTGGCGTCGGACGTCTTCTGGACGCCGCTCACCTTGCGGACGTACTGGCGCGCCGCGGCTTCGATCTCGTCAGGGGTCGCCGACGGTTCGAGCCCGCGCAGGGTGGTGATGTTGCGGCACATGCCCCAACGGTACGTGACTCAGCCCGCCGGGATGACCGCGAAGATCCCCGACGCCGCCACGTACTCGACGCCGTCGTCGCCCGTGACGACCGCGTCGAGGTGGACGACCCGCTTCCCGGCGCGTCGAACCGTCGCTGCCGCGGTGAGGCGACCGCCGAAGCACGGAGCCAGGTAGCGCGTGTGGATGTCGAGCGTCGCACACCAGTTGCCCTCGGGGAGCACGCTCATGGTCGCCCCACCCATCGCCGTGTCGATGAGGATGTACGGGATCCCGCCGTGCACGGTGCCGTGCGGGTTGACGTGGACCGGCCCGACCTCGAGCCAGGCGCGGCAGGTGCCGTCGCCCGACTCGATCTCGAAGTCGAGCAGGTCGCGCAGCGGGAACACGGGTCCGTCCGGGTCGGCCATGTCGGTCGACCGTACTCAGTGAGGCCGCCGGCGCCAGTACGCAATGGCATGGACCGCGGTGGCGGACATCCCGACGTCGCCGCGCAGGTAGCGGCGGATCGCCGTCATCTCACGCGACTCACCGGCACCGAACACGACGAGGCCGCTCGGATCGAGGTCGCGACGGCGGACGGCCGCGAGCAGGTTGCCCGAGGTGCCGGATTCGGCCTCGCCGCGTGCGCACCACTCGACCGCCAACCCGGTTCGTGACGGGAACGGCAGGGGCGCCCCGTCGGCGGTCTCGATGACGACGTCGACCTCGACGTCGGGGAAGGCGGCGAGTTCGTCGACGACGGCAGCGGCCGCCGCCGCACCGCTCGTATCGGTGACCACGAGGAGCTTCCGGGCGTCGGAGGGTACGCCCATCCCTTCCCGTGGGCCCCAGATCGCGACCCGATCGCCCGGGACACACCCCGCGGCCCAGCCACCGACCCCGTCGTCGTGACCGTGGAGGACCGCCCACAGCGTGATCGAACCGGCGCCCGGGTCGTACGAGCGGACCGTGTAGTACGCCCCGAGCGGTTTGGGGTCCGCGACGCGCCAGTCGGCCATCGAGTAGTGCTCGCCGATGGGCGCCTCGGCCGTGGGCACCATCACGAACACGAACTGGTCGGCACCGAGCGACGGGAAGTCGTCGAGTCCGCCGCTCAGCACGATCTCCCGCAACTCGGGGGTCAGCGTGCGGACCGACGACACCTCGGTGACGAAGGTGGGCAGGCTCGCCGTCGTGACGAGTTCGCGTTCGAGGCTGGTCGTCGGCACGGTGTCGCCCGCCTCGGCACGGGCTCGCCCGATCGCGGCGAACACCTGCTGCTGGACCTCGGCGGCCGACCGCACCGGTTCGGTGAAGTCGACCCGCCCCGCCACCACGTGACCGCCCGCCCGGACGGTCAACGTGGCGCCGAGCGTGTCGACATCGACGATCTCCGCGTCGGTCGCCGACTCGGCGCCCGCGACGTGGCGGGCGACCAGCAGGACCGTGTCGGCGTGGTTGGCGTTGAAGTGCTCGACGGTCTCGGCGAGTTGGGCCCGCACGTCGTCGTCGAGCGGCGCCGCGGCGTGCACGACGTGCTCGCTCATCCGGCGGGGCACGGGGTGCGGGCCGAGGCCATGAACGAACAGAACTCGTCGCGTGACACGACCCACACCCCGTCGACGTCGCTCATCTCGCCCGAGAGCGCCGTGTAAGCGGCGGAACCGCCGAAGAGGACGTCGTAGGTGATCGTCGCCAGCTCACCGTCGAGCTGCACCAGGGTCGGGTCGAGCGCGATGCCGCCCATGCCCTCGCCGGCGGCGGCGTAGGCGTCGATCGTCGCGCTCAGCGCATCGGCGTCCTCGAGGTGCGGTGCCTTCTCGTCGAAGGAGGTGGTCGAGTCGAACACGACGGCCCAGGCGTCGGCGGCGGCCTGTTCGTCGGCATCGAACTCCGCACCACTCGTCGCTCCGTCGACGAGCAGTTCGGACGACGGCACGACGGTGCTCGGGTCGCCGTCGACGGCGAGCGCGAGTTCGGGGACGAGTTCGTCGATCACGAACGGGATGCTGAGCGGGCTGGCGTGCGAGAACGCACCCGACAACAGCGGATCGGCGACCACCTCTCGGCCCTCCGCGTAGATGTTCATCGTGGGTCGCAGGGTCATCGAACGGACCGCCTCGTAGCCGGCCTCGTTGCTGACGACCCACACGATCACGTCGGTGTCGAGGACGCCGACCTCTTCCTGCGACACCGAGAAGTAAAAGGCGTCGCCGGCGAGTTCGTCGAACTCGGTCGGGATCTCGAAGCCGAACTCCATCAGCATCTGGCTCCGGATGTCGTTCGACGAGTAGGCGCCCGGGAGATCCTCGAACGTGAAGGCGACCGCTGCGGTCCGGCCCTCGAACTCGGGGTGCTCGTCGCGCACCTGCTGGTACGACGCCTCGATGTCGGCGATGATCGCCTCCGCCTCGGCGGTTCGGCCGAGCGCCTGACCGGTGATCAGGAGCTGGTCGCGCCACGGCGTGCCGTAGTCGGGATACTCACCGGGTTGGGCGACCGTCGGTGCGATGGCGGCGAGCGTGGCGTAGTCGGTGTCGCTCATGCCCGAGCCGATGCCGAGGATCAGGTCGGGGTCGAGGGCGGCGATCTGCTCGAAGTTGAGCTCGGTCGAAGCGATGACCTCGGGCTCGGCGTCGCCGAGTTCGTCCTGGGCCCACGGCCACGTCGCGTACGGCATGTCGCCGTACCAGTCGCGCACGCCGACCGGCGTGACGCCGAGGGCGAGGATGCCGTCGTGCTCGGCGAACCCGACCGACACGACGCGCTGCGGTTCGGCCTCGATCGTGGTCGAGCCGTACTTGTGCTCGATCGTCACCGGGAACGCCGCGACCGATTCGTCGGCCGCCTCGGTGGTGTCGGTCGTCTCGGGGGTCGCACTGGTCGTCGGCGTCGACTCGTCGGCGACGGTCGTGGCCGGTGCGCTCTCGACCGGCTGGCCGACGTCGGTGGACGCCGACGTGTCACCGTCGTCGTCACCGCACGCGGCGGCGAGCAGTCCGGCGGCGACGACGAAGGCGGCGAGGCGCGCTCGGCGAGTGACGTGGGAGGTACGGGTGTTCACGGTGAACCTTTCTGGGTTCGTGCTGTTTCGCACGAGGGGAGGTGAGCGGGTCGCCCGCTCAGTGGAGATCGCCGACACCGTCGAGGGAGACGAGGAACTCGTCGACGACACAGACGCCGAGCACGCTGAACGCGAGGTCGTCGATCCGGGCGCAGGCCGTGTCGGTCGTCGCCCGGACGCGAACGGCACTCACGCCGAGCGCTTCGTCGGGGCCGATGGTCACCTCGACCTCGTCGGCGGCGGGCCCTTCGAGGATCAACTCACCGACGAGGCGCATCAGCCGGTCGGCGGGTGTCGTGACCACGAACCAGCGCTCGCCCGATGCCTGCGGGTGCGTTCGTTGGTACAGGCCGCCACCGACGTGGACCAGACCCGACACGAGTTCGATCCGCTCGACGGTGCGTGCGAAGCGGGATCCCGTCGGTTCGGAGGCGAGCACCGTGCGCAACCGACACGGGTCGAGGTCGGCGGCGAGGCACGTCGCCGACACGAGCAACGTGTCGCCGGTCGAGGCAGCGATGCGGAACGACACCCCGGGGATGGTGTGCGCGAGGCAGGCGAACTCGTAGACGGGCAGCGGCGTGCGGCCGGGGTTCTCCATGAGCGGACAACGTACTTGTTAGGTATACCTAACGCAAGACGGGTAGGAAACTTTTCAGATGCCGAGTGCCCCAATGAGGTCGTCGATCAGGCGGATCTCGCCCGCGATACCCGGATAGCCGATCCGGTCGAGCTCGACGACCGACCCGCCGGCCACGGCGGGGAGCTGCTGCCACAGCGGGTTGGCGGTGATCTCCTCGACGGCGGCCGCGTCGCCGTCGAGGAGATCGCCTGCATCAGGATCATCGTGGGTGCCGAGAGCAGTCCGAGCTGCTCCAACGACAGGTAGGCGCGGCCGTTGCGGTCGGTGTCGACATCGCCACCGTTCGGCACCAGTTCGCACCCGAGCTCGACGAGGGCCCTGGGTCCGTCCCAGACCGGTTCGGCGAACGCCGCGACGTTCGCCCCGGGATAGATCGCCGCCACACTCACCCGACACCCCTCGGGCACGGCGCCTTCGGCAGCGGCGTAGGCCGCTTTCAGTTCGTCCAAGAGTGCGTCGGCCGCATCCTCGCGTCCGAAGAACGCCCCCAGCATCCGGATCCGGTCGGGACCGGTCGTCCCGTCGGGCAACACGTGGACCTCGCCGCCGATGCCGGCCAACTGCTCCTCGCCGACCTGGTCCGCGAGGAACTGCCAGGTCACGATGTGATCGGCGTCGTACGTGGCGAGCTCTTCGAGGCTCAGCGTGAGGTAGTCGAAGATCTCGATCCCGGCGGTGTCGAACTCGTCCATGCCGGAGAACCCGGCGTCGGGCACGGTCGCACTCGATGCCGCCACCGGGACCCCCAGCGACAACAGATCGGCGAGCACGGTCTCCTCAGCCACGACCACCACCGTGCCGACATCGGCGACCGGCACCGTCGTCGCCGGCGCGACGGTCGTCTCCGGCGCGGCCGTCGTCTCCGGCGGCGCAACCGTCGTCGCCGCCACGGTGCTCTCGGTCGAGGTCGTCTCGGTGACGGTGCCCTCGGCCACTTCGTCGCTCCCACCGCACGCGGCGGCGAGCACGGACAGGGCGGCCAGGCCGGCGAGCAGTCGGGGGATGTTCACGTGTCGGTTCCTCTCAGACGCCGGCGAGATCGTCGGCGAGCCATTGGCGCTTGATCTCGCGCCAGCCTTCGTCGTCCTTGCCGCGCCGCCAGTAGGGCGAGATCGAACATCCGGCGCGGTCGACATCGCGTTCGGCGACGAGGAACCGGCGGACGGCCCGCACCTCGGCGGCCTCGCCGTGGACGAAGATGTCGACGTCGCCCGACCAGTCGAGCCGGCCGATCTCGTCGACGAGCCGCTCCTCGGTCGACGAACCGTCCGGCTCGACGTCACGATGAAGCCAACGGACGTCGACCGCGTCGGACCCGCCGAGTTCGATCTCGTCGTCGGCGCCGTCGACGATCGCGACCACGACGACGCGACGGTCGGCGGGCACCACCTCGAGCGACGCTGCGATCGCGGGGAGGGCACTCTCGTCACCGACCAGGAGATGCCAGTCGGCATCCGGGCTCGGCCGGTAGGCGCCGCTGGGACCGACCATCTGCAACCGGTCGCCGACCCGTGCGCGCTGGGCCCAACGGCCGGCAAAGCCGACGTCGCCGTGGGCGACGAAGTCGATCGTCACCTGCCGGGTGTCGGGGTCCCAGGCGCGGATCGTGTAGCGGCGCCCGCGCGGCCGGATCGCCGGGTCGAGCTCGCGAACGGCGTC
>JAGQSS010000118.1:5690-9906 GCA_020439405.1 Ilumatobacter sp.
CGAACAACGCGTTCACGTACTGGTCGGTGTGCTCGGTCGGCTCGAACTCGGCCAGACCCTCGCCGCCGAACACGACACGGATCATGCTCGGCGACAGCCGCTCGACGTGTTCGACGGTTCCGTACTGCGCACTCATGCTGCACCTTTCCTCCTGCACGTTGGGCGTTTCGCAGGAGTTCCTGATAGAAACTGTCAGGGCAACCTAACAGTTGTCGTCCAGGACTCCCACCTCTCCCGATCCCGTGACCGTCACCACTGCCCCCGATCTCGACACCGACCGCGGCACCGGCCTCACGGGTCCCGTGACCGCGCCGCAGCGCACCGGGGTCGGGCGCCGCACCATCGGGCTCGTCGCACTGATCGCCGTGACGACGATCGCCGTCCTGCTCTCGCTCGCCGTCGGTGCCAAACCGATTCCGCTCGGGCCCGTCGTCGACGCACTCTTCGCGTACGACCCGACGAACACCGACCACCTCGTCGTGCGCGAGTTACGACTGCCCCGCACCATCGTCGGACTGCTCGTCGGTGGGGCACTCGGCGTCGCCGGAGCACTGATGCAGGCCGTCACGCGCAACCCGCTCGCCGATCCCGGCATCCTCGGCGTCAACGCAGGCGCGTCGTTCGCGGTCGTTCTCGCGATCTGGTGGTTCGGCTTCACCGCGGTCGACGATCTCGTCTGGTTCGCGCTCGTCGGAGCGGCCGTCACGTCCGTCGTCGTCTATGCGCTCGGCTCGATCGGGCGTGGCGGCGCCACCCCGGTACGACTCGCGCTCGCCGGCGCCGCGTTGAGCGCCCTGCTGTTCGCGCTCACGCGAGCGGTCACCCTCCTCGACACCGCGACGCTCGACCAGTTCCGGTTCTGGGCGGTCGGGTCGCTGTCGGGCCGCGACGCCGAGATCGCATGGAGCGTCGCCCCGTTCATCGCCGTCGGCCTGGTGATGGCCGTCGGCGTCAGCCGCTCCCTCAACGCGATCGGGTTGGGCGACGACACCGCAACGGCGCTCGGCGTCAAGGTGCACCTGACGCGTGGGATGAGCGGCATCGCGATCATGCTCTTGTGCGGGGCAGCGGTCGCCGCCGTCGGCCCGATCGGATTCGTCGGGCTCGTCATCCCGCACACGATGCGCGCCCTGTTCGGGCCCGACCAGCGATGGCTCGTGCCGGGCTGCGCGTTCGGCGGTGCGGCCTTTCTGCTGCTGTGCGACACCCTCGGCCGGGTCGTCGCCCGACCGAGCGAGGTCCAGGTCGGCATCATGACCGCGGCGATCGGTGGTCCGGTCTTCGTCGTGCTCGTCCGTCGGATGCGGATGGTCCGACTGTGACCGTGCTCGGCGCCACGCATGTGGTCCGGACCGGGTCGTTCTCGATGCGCGTCGAGGTCCGCTCGGTCGTCGTGTGCACGGTGCTGTTCGCCGCGACCCTGGTGGTCGCCACCTGGTCGATCATGGTCGGCGACTTCCCGCTGTCGGTCCACCAGGTGCTCGCCGCTGTCTTCGGCGACGGCGGCGACGACGCCGAGTTCATCGTCCAGACGCTCCGACTCCCGCGTGCACTCACGGCGATCCTCGTCGGCGCCGCGCTCGGCATGTCGGGCGCCGTGTTCCAGTCGATCGCCCGCAACCCGCTCGGGTCGCCCGACATCGTCGGCTTCCAGCAGGGCGCTGCGTTCGGCGCCGTCCTCGTCATCGTCACCTGGGGCGGCTCGAGTCTCGCCGTGGCAGGCGGTGCGGTCGTCGGAGGGGTCGTCACGGCACTGCTCGTCTATGCGTTCGCGTGGAAGCAGGGGCTGTCGTCGTCACGGCTCGTCCTCGTCGGCATCGGCATCGGGTTCACCGCGACCGCCGGGGTCGACTACATGATCACCCGGGCCAACATCTACGACGTCCAGCGTGCTGCGGTCTGGCTGACCGGGTCGCTCAACGGGCGGAGTTGGGATCACGTCCGGACGGTGGGCATCGCACTCGCCGTGCTCGCGCCGCTCGTGATCATCGGGCAACGGTCACTCGATCGACTCGATCTCGGCGACGACATGGCGGCCGCGCTCGGGGTCCGGGTGAATCGAGCCAAGCTCGGGCTGGTCCTTCTCGCGGTGGGGCTCGCCGCCCTCGCCGTGGCCGCCGCCGGTCCGATCGCGTTCATCGCCTTCGTCGCCGGTCCGATCGCGCGACGACTGACGAACTCACCGAGCGCCTGCGTCGTGCCGGCGGCGTTCGTCGGTGCCTTCGTTCTGACGGCCGCCGACCTCGCGGCGCGCCGCGTGCTCGCGCCGACCGAACTCCCGGTCGGCATCATGACGGCGGTCATCGGTGCGCCGTACCTCCTCTGGCTGCTGACTCGCCGTGCTCGGACGGGGGCGTTGTGAGCCGAACGCGATCGGTGGTCGCCGGACTCGTCGTGCTGATGGGGCTCGCCGCCTGCGGCACGACCGACGACGCCACGACAGTGACCGTCGCGTCCACGACCACCGAGTCCACCGCCGCACCGGCCACGACCACCACCACGACCACGACCACGACCACGACCCTGCCGGGACCGTCCACGGAGCGGATCATCCCGCTCGACGGCGACCTCGCCGAGATCGTGTTCGCGCTCGGGCTCGGCGACCGGGTCGTGGCGACCGACCTGTCGGCGACGTACCCGCCCGAAGCCGACGCGCTCCCCCAGATCGGGTACCAGCGATCGCTGAACGCCGAACCGATCGCGGCGTTCGAGCCCACGCTGTTGCTCGCCACCGACATCGCCGGACCACCCGAAGTGCTCGACGACCTCGAGCGCCTCGGGATCCCGCTCGTGATCATCCCGTCCGACGCATCGCCGACCGGCGCTGCCGAGAAGATCCGCGCCGTGGCCGAGGTGCTCGGCGTCCCCGAGGAGGGCGAACGCCTCGCTGCCGACGTGCAGTCCTCGATCGACGCCGCCGCGACGGCTCCCGGCATCGATCCCGCGCCGAAGGTGGCATCGCTCTACCTGCGCGGTGCGCAGACGCGCCTGGTCTTCGGCGAGGAGTACAACACGCACTGGCTCGTCGAAACGGCCGGCGGCATCGACGTCGCCGACGAACTCGGCGTCACCGAGTCGGCGGAGATCTCCGACGAGGCGATCCTCGCGGCCGAGCCGGACGTCCTCCTCCTCACCACGAGCGGCCTCGACTCGGTCGGCGGCATCGACGGCCTGTTCGAACAGATCCCCGCCCTGGCCGAGACACCGGCCGGGCGGCGACGCGCGGTGCTGGCCTACGACGCCCAGCTCCTGCTGGGCAACGGCCCCCGGACGGGCGAACTCCTCCGGACCCTCATCGACGACCTCACCGACATCACCCGCAACGACGGAAGCGACACCCAGCCATGACTGACACGAATCGCCAGCACCTGACCTCGCTCCGCATCGTCGGAGACGTCGCGACACTGCCGTCGCACGCCGAACTGATCCGGACCCTGGTCGGGCAGGGCGGGTTCGGCACCCTGACCACGACGACACCCGACGGCCACCCCTACGGCAGCCTGGTGGCGTACTCCGTCCTCGACGACGGGTCGCCGCTCGCCTGCATCTCCGACCTCGCCGAGCACACACGGTTCGCGACCGAGAACCCGGCGGCGGGCCTGTTCGTGGCCGGGTCGACCCCGAACGGCGGCGACCCGATGGACGCGCCGCGGGTGAGCCTGGTGGGTGAGCTCGAACGGTGTTCACCGTCGCCGGCCGACATCGAACGCCACCTGGCACATCACCCGGGCGCGTCCGAGTACGTGGGCTGGCCCGACTTCGGATGGTGGACGCTGTCGATCGCGTCGGGTCGCTTCGTCGGTGGCTTCGGCATCATGAGCTGGGTCGGCGGCGACGAGATCGCCGCAGCGTCGCCCGATCCGGTCGCGGCGGCGAGCGGCGGTGCGATCGAGCACATGAACGCCGATCACCTCGATGCGTCACTGTCGATCGTGCGGACCCTCGGGGGGCTCGCCGATGCCACGACGGCACGGGTACGCGACATCGACCGCGCCGGCGTGACGTTCGCCGCCGACGCTCCCGGCGGCTGGCACTTCGTGCGGGTCGCGTTCGCCGGCGGGCCGCTCACCGATCCGGGCGACGTCCGGTCCGCCGTCGTCGAACTCACGCATCGCGCTCGAGCCCTGGAGGGCGCATCGTGAGCCGGCTGTCCGCCAAGGGCGTCACCCTCGCCTACGACGACCGCGAGATCGCGTCGGGCCTCGATCTCGACGTA
>JAGQSS010000119.1:0-8625 GCA_020439405.1 Ilumatobacter sp.
ACATCGAGCAGGCGATGGTCGGCATGCTCGCTCCCGAGTTCGAAGAGGTCGTCACCGGCGATGCCGAAGTGCGCGAGATCTTCCGGGTGCCGCGCATCGGTGCGATCGCCGGTTGCATGGTCCAGAACGGGGTCATCACCCGTGGCTCGAAGGTGCGCTTCCTCCGTGAGGGCACCATCATCTGGAAGGGCGAGATCTCCTCGCTCAAGCGTTTCAAGGACGATGCGCAGGAAGTCCGTGCGGGCTTCGAGTGCGGTATCGGCCTGAGCGACTTCCAGGACCTCAAGCCGGGTGACGTCATCGAGACCTACGACGAAGTCGAAATCGAACGTACGCTGTCGTAATGGCACGAGGGCGTAGCTCCGGAGGACATCGGTACCCGCGTTCGGCTCGGGTGGGGGAGACCCTGCGCGAAATCATCGCCGAAGAGCTGGTGCGGATCGACGACGAACGACTCGAGTTCGTCACCGTCACCGGTATCGACGTCGACAACGAGCTGAACCGGGCCCACGTCTACTTCGACTCGCTCGCAGGCGAGGAGGGTGACGACGAGATCATCGAGGCGCTCAACGAGCACCGGGCCCGGCTCCAGTCGTCGATCGGCAAGCAGATCCGCGCGAAGAAGACGCCGATCCTCGACTTCCAGGCCGACATCGCCCTGCGGTCGGCCGAGCGGATCGACGACATCCTCCGCGAAGATCGCCAGCGCCGCAACCAGGGCTGATGGCGCGCCGCAAGCCGGCGACGACGCACGGGCTGTGCGTCGTCGACAAACCCGCCGGTGTCACCAGCCACGACGTCGTCGCCATGTTGCGCAAGCGCTTCGGTGAGCGCCAGGTCGGCCACGCCGGCACCCTCGATCCCGACGCGACCGGCGTGCTCGTCGTCGCCGTCGGCATGACCACCAAGCTGCTGCGCTTCATCGAGAAGACGACCAAGCGGTACGAGGGCGAGGTCGTGCTCGGCACCGAGACGTCGACGCTCGACGCGGCCGGCGAGATCACCGCCACCCACGAGATGGGCGAGGTGACCGTCGACCGGGCGCAGGCGGTGGTCGACGAGCACTTGACCGGCGCGATCGAGCAGATCCCCCCGATGGTGTCGGCGATCAAGATCGACGGCAAGCGGCTCCACGAACTCGCCCGGCAGGGCATCGAGGTCGATCGTCCGCCGCGGCCGGTCACGATCCACGAGTTCCGGGTTACCGGACAGCCCGAGCCGAACGTCCTGTCGATCGACGTCACCTGCTCGGCCGGCACCTACGTCCGCACGCTGGCCGCCGACCTCGGCCACCTGCTCGACGGGGGAGCGCACCTGCGCAACCTGCGACGCACCGCCGTCGGCGAGTTCACCCTCGACGAAGCGGCCGGTCCCGACGAGTGCGAACTGCTCCCGGTGTCGACGGCGGTCCGGGGGCTCGCACGCGTCCCCGCCGACGACAATCTGGCCGCGCTCGTCGCGAACGGTCGGGTGCTGCCGCGGCCGATCGAGATGGGCGACGGGCCGTGGGCGGTCTTCGGCCCGGGCGATCGCCTGATCGCGGTCTACGAGGCGTTCGGCGACGCGCAGGCGAAGCCGGCCGTCGTCCTGCCGACCGCAGCGGGCTGATCCGGCCGAATCCGGATCGCGTCGGCCCTGCCGCTAGCGTCGTTCGGCGTGCAGGTCGTCACCGATTGCTCCCTGGTCCCGTTCCCCGGCGAGGACGCCGTCATCACGATCGGGGCGTACGACGGACTGCACCTCGGACATCAGACGGTGATCGCCGAGGTCGTCGCGAAGGCGAAGGCGACCGGTCGACGTTCGGCGGTCGTCACGTTCGATCGGCACCCGGCCGTGATCGTCCGACCCGAGTCGGCGCCCAAGTTGCTGACCGATCACGAGCAGCGGATGGAGCTCCTCGAGGCGACCGGTGTCGACGCCGCCGTCGTGCTCCCGTTCGACGAGGCCCAGTCGAAAGAGGCGCCGCTGTCGTTCATCGAGCGGGTCCTCGTCCGGTGCCTGTCGACGAAGCTGATCGTCGTCGGCGCCGACTTCCACTTCGGCCGGAACCGGGAAGGCAACGTCGACCTGCTCCGTGAGGTCGGCAACACCTACGGCTTCGAGGTCGCGCCGATGGTGTTGATCCCGCGAGCCGACGGTGTCGACGAGCCGGTGTCGAGCACCGTCATCCGGCGCGCCCTCGCCGGCGGCAATGTCGAGATGGCGGCGGCGATGCTCACCCGCCCGTTCGAAGCGCGCGGCAAGGTCGTGCAGGGCGATCAGCGTGGCCGACTGCTCGGCTTCCCGACCGCCAACGTCGAGGTCCCGAACCGGATCTGCCTCCCCGCCGACGGGGTCTACGCCGGCTGGTACGAGCGTCCCGACGGTTCGACGCACCCGTGTGCGATCAACCTCGGGCGTCGTCCGACGTTCTACGAACACGCCGACTCGTCACTGCTCGAAGCCCACCTGATCGGGTTCGAGGGCGACCTCTACGGTGAGGAGGCGAAGGTGCGGTTCACCAACTTCTTGCGCTCCGAGCGCAAGTTCGACGGCATCGATGCCCTCGTCGCCCAACTCAACGCCGACATCGACCACGCCCGAGGCCTCCTCGGCGCCTGACGCGACCCCTGCTGGCGGTCAGCCGGGCCAGATGATCTGGCCGGACTCGTCGTACAGGGCGGCGGCGAGGTCGGCGTCGTAGCGGCCGTCGATCGCCGGGGCGCCATCGTCGCCGTAGAAGCCGACCGCTTCGTATGCCGCGATCTGGGCGGCCAACTGGTCCGGCACGACCACGCCGGGGAACGAACCGGCCGGGGTCGAGGCGACGATCGCCGCGGCGTCGGTCTCGGCGCGGAACGTCTCGCCCTCCAGTGACAGGAAGTTCGAGTTGCCGTTGGCCTCGACGAGTTCGAAGGCCGCTGCCGCTGCCGCGGCCGGATCGGCGATCGTGTCGGCGAGGCCGCGCAGGGTGGCGCGCATGAAGTCCTCGGCGGCCGTCGGGTGCTCGGCGAGGAAATCGGCGTTGGTGTAGATCAGGCCGAACGAACCGGGGACGTCGAACTCGGCCGGGTCGTACAGGTCGAAGGTCTCACCGCCGCGCTCGAGGGCGCCGGGCTCGTTGCTGCGCCACCCCGGGAGGGCCGCGATGTCGTCGATCGCCCAGTGTGCGAAGGGGTCGAACCCGTCGAGCAGCGCGGTCTGGAAGTCGTTGCCTTCGACGAGGCCGGCCTCCTGTTGCAGCATCACCGCGATGGCCGGCGCCAGCGCGCCCTTGATGCCGATCGTCTGACCGGCGAGCTCGTCGAGCGACGCGGCGCGGTCGGGCTTCACCATCAACACGTCGACGGCGACGTAGCCGTCGACCGAGAGCGCGACGAGGTCGGCCTCGTTCGCTGCGGCCTGCGTCGCCAGTTCGGAGAACGAGCCGGACGAGGCGAACTGGGCCTCGTTCGCCGCGACGAGTGGGTAGTTGGCGGTCGAGAAGCTCGGCGTGATCTGGACGTCGAGGCAGAGTTCGTCGTAGTAGCCGGCCTGGTCGGCGACGAGCACCTCGATGATCGACGCCGCTGCGGCGTAGTCGAACCCGGTGAGGTACTCGATCGTGCCGGCTGCTTCGTTCGCCTCGCAGCGGGTCTCGGGGAACGCCTCGCCGGCGACCACCTCGAGCGACCCGTCGGTCGCATCGGTCGTGTCGGTCGTGGCCGTCGTCGTGCCCGGTGCGGCGCCCGTGTCGGGGGTCGTCTCGTCCGTCGTCTCGTCGACGGTCGACGGCGACTCGGTCGCGTCGTCGTCATCGCCGCACGCGGCGAGCACCAGGGTGGCGGTCGCCAGGACGGCGAACGTGGAACGCATCATCGGGAAGTCCTCCAGGGGGAGCGGTTCGCGAGGAGTGTAGAGGGAATGAGTTCGGAAAACGAACTCACCGCTGCGACTGGTGCCACCGCAAGGTCGAACGTTCGACCAAGGCCACCGTGACCTGCGCCAGGAGACCGAGCACCGCCGTGCACAGGATCGTCGTCCAGAGCCCCTCGCCATCGCTGAACGACGCCGCCCGGCGACCGGTGTCACCGAGTCCGTCGAGGCGCAACGCTGCGCCCTCGGCGAAGTAGGCCGCGCCCAACCCGAGCCCGATGTTGAAGCGCATCGCCGTGAACAGCGACGGCAGTGCCGATGGGAGGCGCAGGCGCCATAAGACCTCCCAGCGCGACGCGTCGATCGACGAGAACAGCTCGCGTGCGGACGGGTCGGCCGAACGCATGCCTCCGACCGTGGCGTAGACGAACGCCGGGATCGTCACGAACGCCACCAGGAACACGACGGCCCGCTGCCCGCTGCCGACGATCAGCACCACCGACGTGATGTAGGCCACCCACGGTGTGACCATCACCAGCACGAGCATCGGCTGCGACGCGTGTTCGAGGGGGCGGACGGCTGCCAGCGCAGCGCCGATCAGCAGTGAGATCACCAACGAGATCGACAGTCCGTAGACGAGGTGCTGGGCCGTGACCCAGGCGTCGTGGACGTACGGCCCGGGATCGTCGACGAACGTCGACACGATCCGACTCGGCGCCAGCAGCACCATCGGGCGCACGTCGAGCGCACGCACGATCAGCTCCCAGAACGCGATCAGTCCGACCGTGCCGACCACCGTCCAGACGACCGCGTTCGAGCGGCGCTCACTCACGGCCGGCTCCGGTCATCAGGGTCGTGCGCAGCGACGACTCGAGCGCGAAGAACTTCGGATCGTCCTCCAACTCGGGGCGGCGGGGCCGGGGGAGATCGACGTCGATCACGTCGACGATCGACCCCGGACGCGGCCGCATCACCGCGACCCGATCGGAGAGGAACACGGCCTCGGCGAGGGAGTGGGTGACGAACACGACCGCCGCACCGGTCGGCTCGCACAGCTCGGCGAGCAGGTGGCGCATGTCGGCGCGGGTGATCTCGTCGAGCGCAGCGAACGGCTCATCCATCAGCAGATAGCGCGCACCGAGCGCGAAGGCCCGCACCAACCCGACCCGCTGCTGCATGCCGCCGGACAGTTCGTGCGGATACGCCGACCGGAACTCGCCGAGTCCGACACGCTCGAGCAACTCGATCGGATCGGGCGGCGACGGCGGATTCGCACCGCTGTTCAGGTCGAGCAGGAGGCGGGCGTTCGCCTCGACCGTGCGCCACGGCAGCAATGCCGGCGACTGGGGGATGAAACCGACCCGCTTCGCCTTGCGTGCCGCGTCGGGCGTGCCCCCGTCGATCGAGATCGAACCGCCCGACGGACGCTCGAGGCCGGCGATCATCCGCAGCAGCGTCGTCTTGCCGCAACCGCTCGGGCCGATCAACGTGACGATCTCGCCGGCACGGACGTCGAGGTCGACCGGGGCCAGCGCCTCGAGGTCGCCGAACCGCTTCGATGCACGATCGACGCTGATGCCCGGAACGCTCGTCACGGCGCGGAGGGTACCGGTTGTGAGGCGGGCACCGGCGGCCGTAGCCTTGCAGGGTCCGTCGAGGCCAACCCTTCGGCGTGATGCGACCGTTCCGACCGGGGCGGCGCGACCTCCAACCAGGAAGGCAGTTTCCCATGGCGCTCACGCCCAAGGCCGACATCGTCGCGAAGTTCGGCAAGTCCGACACCGACACCGGTTCCCCTGAAGTCCAGATCGCGCTCCTCTCGGATCGCATCTCGCACCTCACCGAGCACCTCAAGACGCACCCGAAGGATCACCACAGCCGCCGCGGGCTGCTGATGCTGGTCGGCCGCCGTCGCCGTCTGCTCGACTACCTCAACGAGGTCGACGTCGAGCGCTACCGCTCCCTCATCGCCGAACTCGGCCTCCGGCGCTGATTCGAGCAAGATCGTACGATCTGATCCCGAATCAGAGAACCGAATGAACTGAATCGAACCCGGGCCCTCGAGGGTCCGGGTTCGTTCGTTGTCAGGGGGCGATGTTGCCGGTCATCGTCTCGGTTGCGGTGCCGGGGTCGAACGACGAGGTACCGGTGCCGGTGAGGCCGACGAAGTCCCCGATCGCGTCCGTCACCACCCACGTGTTCGATCCGTCGAACCACTGTGTCACGATGAAGCTGCCGACCCGTGAGCCGTCGTCGCACGTCAGCTCCTTGGTGAGTTCGATCCCGTCCTCCGACAGTTCGAGGTCGCTCCAGGCGCCGCTGTTGCAGCCGAGCCCGTCGTCACCGGTGACGACGACGAACGTTCCGATGGGGTCGGTGCCATCGTCGAACGCCAACTCGATCGTGATTGCTTGTGGTGACGCGCCGAGATCGATCTCGGGCGCTCCCGACGAGGTCTGCACCGGCTCGTCGCCGGTCGGACCGGGGAGACATCGCAGGAGACCGAGTCCGGACGCGTCGAGTTCGGACTGCAGCGCGAAGCAGGCGTCCGTTGTCGGGTCGTCGGCAGGGTACGACCGCCACTCGGCGTACCGGGTGTCGTTGCCGGCGTCGAGTTCCGCCTGAACGTCATCGGCGATCGACTCGAGCTCGGCGGCCGCGGCATCGAGTGAATCGCGCCGTTCCGCGAGCGCGTCGCGCAGCGCGGTCGCCGAGGCGGCGATCGCCCCATCGGTAGGGACCTCAGGGAAGGCGTTGATCAGGTCGGATGTCGCTGCGGCGAGCGTTCGCAGGTACACCGTGTAGTGCGCGACCTCGCGATCGGGGTCGCTGTCGACTGCATCGAGGAACTCGAGGCTCCGATCGAGGTCGCCGTCCAAGAAGGTGTCGTAGGCGGCGATGAGCTGGTCGGCCCATTCGGCGTCCGGGGCCGGCAGGGTGTCGGCTGCCGGCGCGGTCTCGGTGACGGTCGTCTCCGGCGAGGCGGTGTCCTCGTCTCCGGACGCTGCCTCCTCGCCGCCGCAGGCACCCGCCGCGAACAGGACCATCAGACTCGCGGTGACTGCATGGACGCGCGAGGCCCTCCGGAGCCGTGGCGAGTGGTGGTGTTGAGCTTCCATGTCGGGTTCATCGTCGCCGGGGCCCGAACCAGTCGCGCCGGTTCGCGCGACGGGTTCGTCGCCGTCCCACGATGAACCCATCGATGATCGATCGTGGCATACGCGAGGCTGAACGGACCATGGGGACATCCGCCGACTTCGACGCGATCTATGACGCCGAGTTCGCGAACGTCCTCCGGTTCACGACAGCGAGACTCGGCCGAGGTGAGGGTGAGGAGGTGACCGCCGACGTGTTTCATGCCGCGGCACTCGCATTCGCCGATGGTCAGAGCGACCGCGTCACCGGAGCGTGGCTGATGACCGTCGCTCGGAACAAGGTGGTCGACCGATGGCGCCGCGAGGAGCGTCGACGCTCACGCGCGCACCTGATCTGGTCGCGCGATGACGCAATCGAGCCCTTTCCCGACCACTGGAGCCGGGCGGCGACTCGCCGGTCGGTCCTCGAGGTGCTCGAACGGTTGCCCAAGCGGTACCGATCATTGCTGGTCGCCCACTACGTCGACGAGATGTCGGTGCCCGACATCGCCGATGCGACCGGCGGATCCGTTCGGAGCATCGAATCAGCGCTGGCACGCGCTCGCCGAGCTTTCCGATCCGAGTACCGACGCCAGGAGGCCTCAGCGTGACCGAACGAGAACTGGCCGAGATGCTTCGCCGGGTCGACGACGACGCGCCGCTCGACGATCATGCCCTCAGGTTCAAGGCGCAACTGCGCGACGATCTCGCCGAAACCTTGGACCATGAGTGCAGGAACCGCGCTCGGTTGGCGGCAGTCGAGGAGGCGTCCGCACCGCATCCGTGGCGTGGACTGGCCGGGGCCGCGGCGCTGGTGGCGATCGTGGTCGGGATCGTCATGATCGTCGCCGTGCGGTCGACCGACTCACCGCCGAGCCCGGCGGCGACCGCACCGACGACCGCGACTGCGACGACCGTGCCGGTGCTCGGGCCGGCGCAAGCGTGTGAACGATTCCGGTCCTCGGTGGCGTTCGGGTTGCTCACCGCTGCGGTACCCGACGACGTGACCGTGGAGGACATCGACGCATCCGTTGCGCAGCTCGACGTCCTGATCGCCGACGTCGGTGACGACCCGAACCACGACGAACTCCGGACGGCGATTCGAAGCGTTCGCAACGCTCTCAACGAGGCCGGTCTCTTGCTCGAGGCCGGAGAAGGAGCCGGCTCGGAGTCTGCCCTCCAAGCGTCCCGCATCGAGTTCGCCGGGATCGCCAGGGACGGTGCGTTCGGGACGTGCTTCGGGCCGTGACGGTCGTCGGTTCGACGAGCAGGGCGCGAGGCCGCGATCAGCCGCCACGGCGGGTCGGAGCGGTCAGGCGGTGAAGCCGTCGAGGCGGGCGAGGACCTGGAGCATCACCTCGTCGGCGCCGCCGCCGATGCTGGTCAGCCGGTTGTCGCGGAAGAAGCGGGCCGTCCAGTTCTCCTCGACGTAGCCGATGCCGCCGTGGAACTGGAGACATTCGTCGGCGATCTTGCGGATCAGGCGGCCGGCGGTCAGCTTGGCGATCGTCGCCTGGCGGGTCGTGTCCTCGCCGGCCTCGTACCGCTCGGCGATGACGTGGTTGTAGGTGCGGAGCATGTCGAGCTCGGCCGACAGTTCGGTGAGCTTGAACTGGACGTACTGCTTCGCGAGGATCGGCTCGCCGAACACGTGCCG
>JAGQSS010000119.1:9268-9853 GCA_020439405.1 Ilumatobacter sp.
GAGACCGAGCATGCCGAGCTTCGCCATCGACGAGAAGATGTCGTGGAGCGGCATCATCTCGGCCGCCTCCCACTCGGGGATGTTGGGGTTGATCTCCCGCTCGACGTAGTCACGGACCATCGCCCGGAAGGCGCGGTGTTCCTCGGTTTCACGCATGAAGGCGACAGTACGCAAGCCGGCTTCGGGTCGCGACATCCGACGCCCGTCCGTCAGTGGGGATCGTCGCCGATCACGCGTCGATGGGCGTTCGGCAGGAACGAGGCGAGTCGGTCGGCGGCCGCCCTGGCGCCGTCGTGACCAGGGGCATCGAGTGAGTCGATGATGAAACCGACCCGTCGAGTCGTCGGGCCGATCGCGGTGCGCGTCGTCTGGCGCCAGTTCCAGCGGCGGCAGGTCACCACCTCGTCGTCGGTCCACACCGGCTCGCCGGGATCGGGGTGTTCGACGACGGCGTCGCCGTGGTCGGTCGTCGGGAACGGTTCGTCGCCCGAAGCCAACAGCAGGCGCGGGCAACCTTCGTACCGGTCGAGGTCCTCACCACCGATCGGTACTCGATCGAGCACCGACACGGCGTTGTACACGTCG
>JAGQSS010000011.1:0-12703 GCA_020439405.1 Ilumatobacter sp.
CGAGGTGCGGTTCGAACGCATCCGGCTCCAATCGCTCGCCCTCGCCGCAGCATGTCGCGCCGCCGAGCTGGTGCTCGCCAAGGGCGAACCCGAACGCGCCCTCGAACTGGCGACGTGGGCGCTGTCGCGCGATCCGATCTCGGAGCGGGCGGCCCGCACGGCGATCGCTGCACATCGCACGATCGGGTCGGTCGCCGCCGCGCAGTCGGTGGCGAAAGAACTCTTCGGGGGCCTCGCCGATGCCGGGCTCGAACCCGAATCCGACACGCTCGCCTGGGCAGCGCGCGTCGGCGTCCGCCCCTGATCGTCAGGCCGGGTGCAAGACGTCGAGCAGTCGCTCGACGAACAGATCGGTGTGTTCGTCGAGGTGGTTGCGCTTGATCTCGAGCCCGCCCGCGACGTCGGCACCGGTTTGACGCAGCGAGTCGGTGAGCTTGTCGATGCTCTTGCCGGCGTCGAGCGCGAAGGTGAGGAAGCACGCCGCCTTCTTGCCACGCATCGTCGGCAGGTTGGCGATCTTGGGAGCGGCGAACGGGGCCTGGCCGACGACGAACAGGCCGTGCGTCCACGTGCCGACCAGGACGAGATCGGCCTGTTGGATCGCCGCGAGGTCGGGCTTGCCGACCGACGACATGCCGGCGATCGACCAATGCTCCTGCTGGAGCTTGTCGGCGATCAGTTCGGCCGCCTTCCAGGTGTTACCGGTGAGGCTCTCGACGAGCAGTGCTGCCTTCATCGATCACGAAGTCTGCCAGATCGCGACGCCCGACGCGAGGGACGAACGTCCCGCAGCCGGCTCAGAGCTTCTTGAGTGGCGCCCAGGCGAGGGCCAGGTGCTTCTGTCCGACCCCGGGGAAGTTGATGACCGCCTCGGCCTTGTCGCCCACACCGGAGATGTCGATGATCACGCCCTCGCCGAACGCCGGGTGCGCGACGTCGTCGCCCACCTTGAGGCCGAGTTCCTGCGAGTTGGACGGTTGCGGCGTGTTCCTCGACCGCATGGCCGACTCGACGATGCGGTCGCGATGGGCGTCCTGGGCGGCGGGGTCGGTGGCACCACCGCGGCCCCGTCGCCGGTAGGCCGGCGGATCGTCGTACGGACGCTCGTCGCGATTGCGGTAGCTCTGCCGACCGTACGACGAGCGACCGCTGATGTTGCCCTGCTGATCGACGAGTTCGTCGGGGATCTCGTCGAGGAAGCGCGACGGCGGGTTGTACTGGGTGTTGCCGAACAGCATCCGGCTCCATGCGTGCGAGATGAACAGTCGCTGCATCGCCCGGGTGATGCCGACGTACGCGAGCCGACGCTCCTCTTCCATCTCGTCGGGTTCGGTGAGAGCCCGGTTGTGCGGGAACACGCCCTCCTCGACACCGACGATGAACACGGCCGGGAACTCGAGCCCCTTCGCCGAGTGCAATGTCATCAGCACGACCTGGTCGTCGTCGTCGAGGTCGTCGGTGTCGGCGACGAGGCTCACCTGTTCGAGGAACTCGTCGAGCACCGTGAACTCGCGCGCCGACCCGACGAGCTCGCCGAGGTTCTCGATCCGGCCGTGCGACTCGACGGTGTCCTCGGCTTCGAACTCTGCGAGGTAGCCGGAGTCGTCGAGGCATGCCTGCAGCAGATCGCCGGGTCCGACGCCTTCGGCGCCGACCATCGCGCCGATCCGGTCGAGCATCTCGGTGAGGTGCGCCAGCCCACGTCGGGCCGGTCCGGTGACGCCGGCCTCGTCGGGGTACCGCATCGCCTCGGCGAACGTGATGCCCATCTCGGCGGCGTAGGCGTCGAGCCGATCGATGCTGGCGTCGCCGACGCCGCGCTTGGGCACGTTGACGATCCGTTTGACGCTGACCTCGTCGGCCGGATTGATCGCGGCGCGGAGGTAGGCCATCGCGTCCTTGATCTCGCGCCGGTCGTAGAAGCGGGTGCCACCGACGACCTTGTACGGGATGCCGGACCGCATGAACGCCTCTTCGACGACGCGAGCCTGGGCGTTGGTGCGGTACAAGACCGCCATCTCGCGCCAGTTGTAGGCGTCGTCGCGGTGGAGTTGCTGGCAGGTGCCGGCGACCCACATCGCCTCGTCGCCCTCGTCTTCCGCGTGGTAGCGGACGATCCGGTCGCCGCCACCGACGTCGGTCCAGAGGTTCTTCGGCTTACGTTCGACGTTGTGGTCGATCACCGCGTTCGCCGCGTCGAGGATCGTCTGCGTCGACCGATAGTTCTGGTCGAGCACGATCGTCGTGACCTCGGGAAACGCGTCTTCGAACTGCAGGATGTTCCGGAGGTCGGCGCCTCTCCAGCCGTACACTCCTTGATCGCTGTCGCCCACGGCGGTCACGTTGCCGCTCTCTGCGGCCAGGAGGAGGACCAACTGATTCTGGGCCTGGTTCGTGTCCTGGTACTCGTCGACCAGGATGTGGCGGAAGCGTTGGCGGTAGTGGTCGAGGACGTCGGGGTGTTCCCGGAACAGCTCGACGACCTTGGTGAGGAGATCGTCGAAGTCCATCGCACCGGCCTTGAGCAGGCGGGCCTGGTACTCGGCGTACACGTCGGCGTGCTTGCGGTCGAAGATGTTCTCGGCCTCAGCGGCGGCCTGCTCGGGCGACTTCAGCTCGTTTTTCCAGAGCGAGATCAGGCCGTGCACCCCGCGCGGGGTGAACCGTTTCGCGTCGAGACCGAGGTCGCGGATGATGTACCCGGTGAGGCGGACCGCGTCGGCCTGGTCGTAGATCGAGAACGTCCGTGGATACCCGATCGCCTCGCCGTCGCGCCGCAGGATGCGAACGCACGCCGAGTGGAACGTCGAGACCCACATCGTGCGGACGACCGGGCCGACGAGCTCGGCGACCCGCTCGCGCATCTCGGCAGCCGCCTTGTTGGTGAACGTGATCGCCAGGATCTCGGACGGGCGGGCGCCCTGGTCGATGAGGTGGGCGATGCGGTGGGTGAGGACGCGGGTCTTCCCGGAACCGGCGCCGGCGACGACGAGCAGCGGACCGTCGGTGTGGACGACGGCATCGAGCTGGTCGGGGTTGAGCCCCTCGGTGAACGGCGACGGGCCGTCGCGACGTGCGGCGAACGGCTCGACGTACGTGTCGGCCGGGTGCGGCATGTCGGCGTTCGGGTCGGCAGGCACGGCGGACGCTGCGGCCGGCTCGACCGGCTCGTCCGGTTCGGGCGCGGGATCGGAGAAGAGCGTGGGCGGATCCGACATCGTGCTCCCATCCTAGGGACGGGGTGTCACGCGAGACCGAGGACGGGGTCGGAGACCCCATCCGGGTCAGCGCCGCGCCAGGTCGGCGACGGCGTCGATCTGCTCCAGCGCGACGGTGAAATCGTCGCCGGGGAAGACGTTGATGCTCGCGACACCCGCCTCCTCCAGCGCCTCGACATGGGCGTGGGCGTCATCGGGAGTACCGATCGCGCCGATCTCGCGCCACTGGTCGGCGGGCATGTCGAGCAGCGCGTCCGCTCCCCCGCGTTCGACACGATCGAACATCTCGTCGAAGAACGGCAGCACGGTGAACGCCGGTCGCCGCTCGCGGACGAGACCGGCGACGAACGGGGCGACCCAGCCGTACGCCTCGCGTCGCTCGTCCGACACCGCCATCATCGTGAACGTCACGACGCGGAACGGATCGGGGTTCCCGGCCTGCTCGAGCGCCCACCGCACATAGGTCGGGCCCGCACCCTCGACCAGGATCACACCGTCGGCGACCCGACCGGCCACCGCCAGCGACTTCGTCTGCTGAACACCGGCCACGATCGGTGGGACGACGGCCGGGGGTCGGTCGAGACGGACGCGATCGAGACGGACGTGTCGCCCATCGAGGCTGACCTCGTCACCGGCGAGCAGTCGCTTGACCGCCGAGATGGTCTCGTCGAGCGCGGCGAGGGGCGAGTCGGCACGCACGCCCATCTGTGCCATCCAGTCCTGCACGCCGTGACCGATCCCGGGGAAGAACCGACCCGGCGCGATCTCCGCGAGCGTGGCGATCTCCATCGCCGTGATCGGGACCGCCCGCGCCACCGCCGGCATGATGCCGAGGCCGACGCCGATCCGTTCGGTGGCCGCCAAGGCCGTCGCCGCCAGCGAGATGCCGGCGGTGTAGAAGCAGTCCTCGATCACCCACAACTGGTCGAGACCCGACGCCTCGACACGGCGGGCGTAGTCGCCGATCGCCGACGCCGGGAAGACCCGGTCGAACACCATGCCGATCGCTGCACGCCCCATGACCCGGACCGTAGACCGCCGGACGGCGACGAGCTGCTCAGACCTCGAGCAGCAGCGTGACCGGACCGTCGTTCACGAGCTCGACGTGCATCTCGGTGCGGAATCGGCCGGTGGCGACGACGGCGCCGAGGTCGCGCAACCGCTGGGCGAACCGATCGACGAGTGGCTCGGCGTGCTCGGGACGAGCGGCGTCGACCCAGCTCGGCCGGCGCCCCTTGTCGGTGTTGCCGTACAGGGTGAACTGGCTGACCACCAGCACCTCGGCCGGTGCGCCGGCATCGTGGCGGGCGGCGAGCGAGACGTTCATCACGCCATCGACGTCGTCGAGGATGCGGAGGTGCCACACCTTGTCGGCCAGCTTGTCGGCGGTCGCCGGATCGTCGGTGTGGGTCGCCCCGACCAGCACGCACAAACCCGCACCGATCGATCCCGACCGCTCGATCGCGCCGTCGACCACGACGTCGACGTGCGCTCGCGTGACTCGTTGCACCAGGGCTCGCACGACGAAAGCCTGGCACGCCGCCCCGCATCGTCGACAATGGGTCCGTGTCACGAGTGACGATCACGATCGCATCCGACCGCGTCTCGGCCGATGTCGCCGTCGACGACGGTGGGCGTCTCGCCCAACTCACCGTCGACGGCGTCGAACTCCTGGTCGACGACGCGTCCGCCCCGCCGACCGGATGGGGCGCCTATCCGATGGTGCCCTGGGCGGGACGGATCCGCCACGGACGCTTCTCGTTCGACGGTGTCGAGTACCGGCTCCCGATCAACTTCGATCATCACGCCATCCACGGCGTCGGCTTCGTGCTGCCGTGGGACGTCGACGACGGGAGCGGCGACCACCTCGATCTCCGCCTCGACCTCCCCTCCGACGAGCGGTGGCCGTTCGGCGGGGTGGCGACCCAGCGGTTCCGTGTCGACGACCTCGGGCTGACGACCGAGCTGACCGTCCTCGCCGGTGACCGGGCGTTCCCGGTGTCGTTCGGGTGGCACCCGTGGTTCCGGAAGCCGGAGCGGCTCGACTTCCGACCGACCGCCATGTACCGACGCCACGACGGTGTCGCGGCCGACGACCTCGTCCCGCCGCCGCCCCCGCCGTGGGACGACTGCTTCGTCAACCACGAACCGGTCGGGCTCCGCATCGACGGTGTCGAACTCGAGCTGACCTCCTCGTGCGACCACTGGGTCGTGTACGACGAGCGTACGTACGCCACGTGCGTCGAACCCCAGACCGGCCCACCGGACGCGTTCAACATCGCCGTCCGCCGACTCGAACCCGGCGCCTCGATGTCGGCCTGGTACCGGATCGCCGTCGAGCCGCCGGCATAGGGGCCCGGGAAACCGGAGGATCGCCCCGACCCGATACGCGAAAATCGCGAGATCCGCGCTTCCTCGCACTCTGGACGGACAGAGGAGGAGGCCCATGCACCATGTCCACCATCACCGACACCCAGCTCGTCACGTCGTACCTCAGCGGGGACCGGAGCGCGCTCGCCGCGATCTACGACCGGTACGGAGCGACGCTGTACGACACGGCTGCCGCGATGACGGGCGATCGGCACGACGCCGCCGACGTGGTCCAGGACGTGTTCGTGGTCACCGCGGAACGGCTCGGACAGTTGCGCGACCCGTCGCGGCTCAAGCCCTGGTTGTTCGCCATCCTGCGCAACGAGGTGTACCGGCGGACCAAGCGCAAGCGGCGGTCGGTCGCCACCGACTTCACCGAGACGGCGGCTGAGATGCAGCTGCCGACCGACGACCACGACCCGGCGTCCGGCGCAGAGCTCGACGAACTGGCCGTCTTGGTCCGCGGCGCCGCCGCCGGACTCGACGAGCGCGACCAGCTCGTGCTCGAACTCAGCGTCCGCCAGGGCCTCGAAGGCGCCGACCTCGCCGATGCGCTCGGGGTGTCCGCCCAGCAGTCGTACGGGCTCGTCCACCGGATGCGCCAGAGGACCGAGCGAAGTCTCGCCGCGTTCTGCGTGGCCCGGCGCGGGCGGAAGGAGTGCGACGAGCTCGCGAAGATCCTCCACGGATGGGACGAGGAGTTCTCGGTCCTCGTCCGGAAGCGGGTCGCCCGCCACATCGACCGGTGCGACATCTGCGAGCGGACCCGACGCACGGTGGTCCCACTGGCGCTGTTCGCCGGTGCGCCGGCGTTCGCCGCTCCGGCCGGGTTGCGCGATCGGGTGCTCGCGGCCACCGGCAAGGTGTCGCCCGCGGCCAGCAGCGGTGCCGGCGGTTCGTCGTCGTACGCCTTCGGCCGCCCGGGTGGTTTCCCGTCGGCGCTGCGTCATCTCCACAAGGTCGCGTTGATCGTGATCGGCACCGCCGCGTTGCTGCTGCTCGGCGTCGGCGGCGCCGTGTACGTCTTCGCCGACGGATCGGAGGACGATGCGGGGCCGGCGTCGACCACCACGACCGAAGCGACGTCGACCTCGACGTCGACCCCGGTCGTCCCCGCACCGCCGAGCGCACCGACCACCACGACGGTCGCTCCCACGACGTCGACCACGACGAGTTCGACGACGTCGACTACGACCACCACGACCACCACCACCGTGGCACCGACGACCACCACGGCCCCGACGACCACGACGCCCGCCGTCGCCGACCCGCCGCCGGCGACGACCACCACTACGACACCGGGAGTGCTGCGGCTGTCCGCCGGCACGGTCGACCTCGGCCGCACGAGCACCTCGGCGACCATCACCTTGTCGAATCCGGGCGGGGCCCCGGTCGGCTGGACCGCCACGGCGGGACCGTCCACCTTCCGCGGTGTCGCGTCGCCCTTCGCCGTCGCCCCGGCGGGCGGGCAACTCGCCCCCGGCGCGTCGGTCGAGGTGACCGTCTCGGTCGACCGTGCCTGGCCGACGGAGGGAGCGGCGGCCCGATCGTTCACGTTCGCGGCGCCCGGCACGTCCGCCCGACTCGACGTCGTGGCGACGATCGGGCGCGCCCCGGGTCTGCGCGTCGCGGCGCCGCCGTCCCGTGTGTGCCAGAAGACGCAGGTGAGCACCGTGGCGTGGACGGCGTACGCGACCGACGAATCGCAACCCGTCGACGTGACGCTCACCGTCGTGCCGCCGAGCGGCAGCGCAGTCGAAGGTCCGATGGCCCCGGACGCCGGCGCCTTCTTCGCGTCGTTCGACCTCGATCGCGACCGCAACGGGGTGCCCGATCTCGGCGTGTTCGCCTGGACCGTGACGGCGACCGACCCGCACGGCTTCGCCGCGACGTCGTCGGGCACCGTGTCGGTGGGTCAGGACCGCACCCACTGCCCGTGACCCGGCGCACGCGCACGGCGCTCGCGACACTTGTTACCTACAGGTAACTGCGACCGGTAGTCTGACCGGATGCCCCCGGCCGGACATGACCCCCACGCGCCGTTGTCGCTCGCCTACCTCACGTATCGCGGCAAGCCGCACGTCGGAGGCCAGGGCATCTACACGCGTCATCTGACGAAAGCGCTCGTCGATCTCGGCCACCACGTCGAGGTGTTCGCCGGGCAGCCGTACCCCGTGGTCGACGAGCGGGTGACGCTCACGGAGCTCCCATCGCTCGACATCTTCAACGACCAGTACCCAGGGCGTTTCCCCGCCTACTGGGAGTTCAAGAGCCGGTACGACGTGCTCGAAGCGGCGGTCTTCTGCACCGGCCAGTTCCCCGAACCGCTCGCCTTCAGCGCCCGCGTCAACGCCCTGCTCTCGAAGCGACTCGGCGAGTTCGACCTCGTCCACGACAACCAGTGTCTCGGCTGGGGCATCGCCAAGTTGGAGGAGAAGATCCCGCTGATCGTCACCCTCCACCACCCGATCACGCGCGACCGGGCGCTCGAGGTCGAGGCCGCCCCGAACTGGTTCAAGAAGCGGTCGATCGGCCGCTGGTACAGCTTCGTCCGGATGCAGGGCAAGGTCGCCTCGCGGGTACCTCGGGTCGTGGTCGTCTCCGAGAACTCGATCAACGACATCCACACCGACATGGGCGTGCCGATGGAGAACATGCGGCTCGTGCCGGTGGGCGTCGACCCCGATCTGTTCCGCCCGCTCGAGGGCGTCGAACGGGTCCCCGGCCGTCTGATCACCACCGCGTCGGCCGACGTGGCCATCAAGGGGCTCGCCTACCTCATCGAAGCAATGGCGAAGCTCCGCGCCGACGGCAACGACATCACGCTGACCGTGATCGGTCGCGCCAAGCCGGGCAAGTCGATGGATCTCATCGAGCAGTACGGCCTCGCCGACCACATCCAGTTCGTCTCCGGCGTCCCCGACGAACGGATCGTCGAGCTCTACTCCGAGGCCGAACTGGCCGTCGTCCCGAGCCTGTACGAAGGCTTCTCGCTCCCGGCGATCGAGGCGATGTGCTCCGGCACGCCGCTCGTGGCGACCGACGGTGGCGCGCTCCCCGAGGTCACCGGCACCGACGGCGACACCGTCTTCCGCTGCCGCAAGGGTGACGCGGACGACCTCGCACGAGCGATCCGCGACGCCCTCGCCAACCCCGAGGCGCGTGCCCGCGTGGGCCAGGCCGGCCGCACCCGCGTCCTCGAACGGTGGACGTGGCGGCGCTGCGCCGAACTCACCGTCGAGCAGTACCGCGAGGTCCTCGCGATGCCCCAGAACGTCCAGAAACTCGCCGCGAACGGCCGGATCTGATCATGCTGACGATTCGCTTCGACGAACTGGGCCTGCGCGCCGACGACCACGTCCTCGACGTCGGCTCGGGGTTCGGCCGCCACGTCTACGAATGCGCGCGTCGCGGCGCACGCGTCGTCGCCCTCGACTACGCGGCCGACGAGGTCGTCGAGACCCGCGACACACTCGCCGCGATGGTCGAGGCCGGCGAGATCACCGCCGACCGCCTCACCGGCGTGCTCCGGGGTGACGCCACCCGGCTCCCCTTCCCCGACGACACGTTCGACGTCGTCATCACCTCCGAGGTCCTCGAACACATCCAGGACGACGTCGCCGCGATCGGCGAGATGGTCCGGGTGCTGAAGCCCGGCGGCCGGTTCGCCGCCACCGTCCCGGCGTGGTCGCCGGAGGTCGTCAACTGGAAGCTGAGCGACGAGTACCACGCACCGAAGTCGGTCGGTGGACACGTCCGGATCTACACCAAGACCGAACTGCGGGCGAAGCTCCGCAGCGCCGGGCTCGACGTCGACGGCTACCACCGTGCCCACGCCCTCCACTCCCCGTACTGGTGGATCAAGTGCGCCGTCGGTCCGTCGAACGACGATCATCCGCTCGTCGCGAAGTACCGCAGCTTCCTCGAGTGGGACATCATCGAGCAGCCGACGAGTACCAAGGTGGCCGAGCGGGTCCTGTCCCCCGTCCTCGGCAAGAGTTCGGTGCACTACGCCACGAAAGCGACGTCGTGAGCCGCATCCCCGACCTCCCCGGCATCATCTCGAGCGACGAGGTCGTCGCGTCGGCCGAGCACCTCGGTCGACTCCAGACCGCGAGCGGGATGATCCCGTGGTGGCCGGGCGGACACTGCGACGCCTGGAATCACGTCGAGTCGGCCATGGCGCTCGACGTCGCCGGCCTCCACGCCGAAGCCGAGCGGGCCTACGAGTGGCTCGCCGACATCCAGCTCCCCGACGGCAGCTGGCACAACTACTACCTCCCCGACGGGGACCGCGACATGGCGGTCGAGGAGGACAAGATCGACACGAACGTCGTCGCGTACATCGCGACCGGCGTCTGGCATCACTGGAAGTGCACCGCCGACCGCAGCTTCGTCGACAACCTGTGGCCGACGATCGAGCGGGCGCTCGACTTCGTCCTGTCGCTCCGCAACGATGACGGCCTCGTCGTGTGGGCCGTCGAGGCCGACGGCACCCGCCGCTGGGACTACGCCCTCCTGACCGGATCGTCGTCGATCCAACACGCGCTCCGGTGCGGCGCGGCGGTCGGACTCGCGACCGGCTCGCCCCGCCCCGACTGGGTCGAGGCCGCCGATCGGATGTGCTCGCTGATCGCCAACCAGCCCCTCGCCTTCCAGCCCAAGACGCGCTGGGCGATGGACTGGTACTACCCGGTCCTCACCGGTGCGATCGAGGGCCAGTCGGCCAAGATCCGCCTGACCGACGGCTGGCCCGCCTTCTCGATGGAGGGGCTCGGCATCCGCTGCGTCAGCGACGAACCGTGGATCACGGCATCCGAGACCGCCGAGGCCTCGATCGCCTATGCGGCGATCGGCGAGTTCGCCACCGCCTCCGACCTGCTCCGCTGGACCCGCTCGCACCGCTGTCCCGACGGCTCGTACCTGACCGGGCTCGTGTACCCCGACCAGCTGGTCTTCCCCGAGGGCGAGTCGAGCTCGTATACCGCGGCGGCGGTCATCCTCGCCGCCGACGCGATCGCCGGCGCCAGTGCCGGCAGCGACCTGTTCGTCCGGTCGTCGCTCCGACCGGCCTGACGGTCAGACGGCTGCGCCCGCTTCGGCGGTGGTCGCCTCGGCCACCGAGCCGCTCTGGTGCTGGTGGCACGTGTTCGCCACGACGACGTCACACGGGGCGTGCTTCACGACCGACGCGGCGACCGAGCCCAGCACCCGTCCGACGCCCTGCGTCCGCCGGTTCCCGACGACGATCGCGTTCGCCCCGACCGCTTCCGCTTCGGCACGCAACGCACGTGCAGCGTCGCCCCGCATCACCTTCGTGGTGACGTGATCGCAGGCCAGGCCACGCGTCGCGTCCTGCAACAGCGCCTCGGCGGCACCGATCCAGTCCGAGTGGAAGACGTCGCCGCCGACCGCGAAGTCGACGGTCGTCGTCGGTTCGACGGCGGTGACGACGTGCAGACGAGCGTCGAGCGCCGCTGCGAGTACCGCTCGGTCAACGAGCGGAGCAGTCTCGACAGTCGGCGGATCGCTTCGATCGCCAGGTCGGGGTGGTCGTGCAGGATCTGCTCGAGATCGTCACCCTGCACGGCGATCGCGGTCACCTCGCCGACCACACGGACCGTCGCCGAACGCGGCGCACCGTCGAGCGCCGAGAACTCGCCGATCAGCGCGCCGGGTCCGCGTCGGGCGAGCACCACGGTCGCACCCTGGAACGTGACGGCGGTGACGACGGCCTCGCCCTCGACGATCGCAGAACAGTGCCGACCCGTGTCGCCCTGGTGCACGATCGCCTGACCGGCCGCGAACCGGACCGTCGTGCCCCGCTCGGTGGCGGCGTCCAACACCCCCACTCGACGGCAGGCTAGTTCGCCCCGACCCGTATGCTCGACGGCGATGCTCTCGAGAACACTGTGGTCGATCTGGACGTGGTTCGTACTCGCGATGGCGGTGATCATCATCACGCCGCTGGTCGCCGTCATCCGGTTGGCGACGATGCCGTTCGATCCGGGTGCCTACCACGCCGGCCGCATGTTCCGGCAGGTCGGCGTCGTGATGGAGAAGCTCAGCCCGCTGTGGAAGTTCACGGTGACGGGCTCGGTACCCGACGACCCGCGCCGGCCGTACGTCGTCGTGGCGAACCACGAGAGCTTCGTCGACATCCTGCTGCTGTGCCACGTCCCGATGGAGACCAAGTGGATGTCGAAGAGCGACTTCTTCAAGTTCCCGCTGGTCGGATGGTGCATGCGGATGGTCGGCGACATCCGCCTCGATCGCGACGACAAGAAGTCGGGCATCCGGGCCCTGCAGGAGAGTCGCGACCGGCTCGACAAGAAGGTGTCGGTGATGATCTTCCCGGAGGGCACCCGCTCGAAGACCGGTGAGCTCCAGGACTTCAAGACGGGCGCGTTCCGGTTGGCGATCCAGGCCGGCGTGCCGATCCTGCCGATCGCGGTGATCGGGACCCGCGACGCGCTCGTCAAGCACGACTGGCGGTTCGGTCGGAGCCACGCCGAGGCGCGCGTGCTGCCCCCGATCGAGACCGACGGGCTGACGAAGCACGACGTCGACGAGTTGACCGCTCGTGCCCGCGACGCGATCGCCGTCGCGCTCGACGAGATGCGATCCGATCGGGGCCTTCCCCCGATCGACACGACCGCGAGCTGACGCTCCATGATGCTCGCACCGGTTCGCGTCCTCCAGACGCTGCGCCCCGACATCCCCGCCGGCGTCTTCACGGCGACCGCCGTCAGCACGGTGGTGTTCTCCGCGACACCGTTCCTGATCCCGGCGATCGCCGACGATCGGGCGGTCAGTGTGGGTCTCGTCGGCATCGTGTCGACGGCGCAACTGGCGGGGTTCGTCCTCGCGTCGTCACTCGGTCCGCGTTTCCTCCGGCCACGACGGCGGGTGATGACGATCGCCATCGTGCTCGGCGTGCTGGCGAACCTGCTCTCGGCGGTGGCGCCGGCGTTCGCATTCCTCGTCGGGACCCGGTTCGTGAGCGGCGTGTCGCTCGGACTCATCGCGTGGATCGCGTGGGCCGAGGTGTTCGGCGACAACGAACGCGTCGGCGACGTCGCCGTGATCGGTCCGATCGTCGGCACCATCGCCTC
>JAGQSS010000011.1:12801-14003 GCA_020439405.1 Ilumatobacter sp.
GCCCACGCGTCGAACGTCACCGACCGACCCGTGCCGCGCTCGCGATCCTGGTCGCGCTCGGCACGCTCACGCTCGGCGGATCGGCCACGTTCGTGTTCGCCGGCGCGATCGGTACCGAGTTCGTCGGCCTCCCGGCGTTCACCGTGTCACTCGCCTTCGCCGCCAACGCACTCGCCGGGCTGCCGTCGGCGCGGTTCCGCGGCGACCGCCGCCTGGCCGGCATGTGGATGTCGCTCACCGGTCTGTGCGCGATCACGCTCGGCACCTGGCACGTCCCCGTCGCCTTCTGGGCCGCGCTGATGGTGTGGGGATTCGCCTTCTGGATGGGCATCCCCGGTGCATTCGCATTGCTCGCCGAACGGTCACGCTTCCCCGACGAACGAGCGGGCGACGCCCAGGCCGTCATGGCACTCGGTCGGGTGGTCGGCCCGCTGATCGGCGGCGTGCTCTACGAGATCTCGCCGACGGCGCTCGGGCTCGGTGCCGGCGGCGTCATCATCTCGGCCGCCCTCCTGCTCGTGTACGTCGAGTGGCGGATCCACCCCGACGTGCTCGGCGAGACGTTCGCCCGACGAGGCGCCTGACGCGTCAGCGACGCCGGAGCACCCGCAGCGAACCGGTCGCCGACACCTCGTCGAACGAACCGCTCGCCATCGCCGGCAGGTAGATCTGCTCGTACGGGGGCCGTCCGCCGTCGGCCGGATCGGGGAACACGTCGTGGATGGCGAGCGTGCCGCCCGAGGCGACGTGCGGCACCCAACGCTCGTAGTCGAGCCGGGCCGGATCCTCCCCGTGCCCGCCGTCGATGAAGAGGAAGCCGATCGGCGTGGTCCAGTGACGCGCCACGCTCGGCGACGGTCCGACGACGCCGATGACGGCGTCCTCCAAGCCCGCGTCGTGGATCGCCCGCCGGAAGAACGGCAGGGTGTCCATTCTCCCGATGCGCTCGTCGACCACGTCGTGATCGTGGTGCTCCCACCCGGCCTGGTTCTCCTCCGAACCACGGTGGTGATCGACGGCGAACAGATGCGTCCCGGCGGCACGCGCCGCTGCACCGAGCCAGATCGTCGAGCGCCCGCAGTACGAGCCGACCTCGACCCACGGGGCGCCGTGGACGGCGGCGCCGGCGGCGAGCGCCGCCTCGAACAAGGCGTCGCCCTCGTCGGGCGGCATGAAGCCCTTCGTGGCGAGCGCGATCCGTC
>JAGQSS010000011.1:14101-29651 GCA_020439405.1 Ilumatobacter sp.
CCGGCGGCGAGCGCCGCCTCGAACAAGGCGTCGCCCTCGTCGGGCGGCATGAAGCCCTTCGTGGCGAGCGCGATCCGTCGGAGGTCGGGGTCGAGGGGCACCGTGCGAGCGTACCGACGTCGGTGGGTCGGCGCCGTCCCGGCGTGGCACGATGGTCGGGATGTCCCAGGCCCTCGACGAACTCATCGAACTGCTCGACCTCGAGGCGATCGAGGTGAACATCTTCCGCGGGATCCAACCCGACGAGGATCGGCAGCGGGTCTTCGGCGGTCAGGTCGCCGGTCAGGCACTCGTCGCCGCCGCACGCACGGTCGAGCCCGACCGGCTCGTGCACTCGCTGCACGCCTACTTCCTGCGCCCCGGCGACCCGACGATCCCGATCCTCTACGAGGTCGACCGCCTGCGCGACGGGCGCAGTTTCACCACGCGGCGGGTGGTTGCCATCCAACACGGTCGTCCGATCTTCAACCTGCAGGCGAGCTTCCACACACCCGAGGACGGCCTCGACTACCACCTGCCGCCGCCGTCCGACGTCGACGAACCCGAGTCCCTGCCGACGTACCAGGAGCGCCTCGAGCCGTACCGCGACCGCGTCGGCGCATGGCTCGACCGACCCCGCCCGATCGACACGCGGTACGCGCCGCCCGACCACGCGTTCGAACCGGGGCTGAAGACCGACGGGCAGTTGGTGTGGATGCGGGCCGACGGCACCCTGCCCGACGACCCGGTCCTGCACGCCTGCGTCGTCACCTACGCGAGCGACATGACCCTGCTCGACACCGCCCTCCGCCCTTCGGGTAAGGCGTCGTTCATGGACGACATCATGATGGCGAGCCTCGACCACGCCATGTGGTTCCACCGGCCGTTCCGCGCCGACGAATGGATGCTGTATCAGCAGCGGTCGATCTCGGCGTCGGGCGCACGCGGTCTGGCCGACGGCTCGATCTACACCGCCGACGGCCGCCTCGCGGTGTCGGTGGTCCAAGAGGGTCTCATCCGGGTGATCGACTGATGCGCCGGTCGCTGGGGGCGCTGTGCGCCACGGTCGTCGTCCTCGCCGCCTGCGGCGACGACGGTGCACCCGACGACGAGTCGTCGGCCGTGATCGTCACTACCACGACGACGGTCGCGCCCGACGCCACGCCGACCAGTGCTGCGCCGACGGTCACCGAGTCGACCACCGAGTCGACGACCACCGCCTCACCGGCGCCGACGACGGACGCGCTCGCACCCGACGTCGATCCACCGCCGTCCGATCCGACGGTCGGCGAGCCGACCGTCACCACCGAACTCGTGGTCGAGACGGATCGACCGGTCGATCTCGCCGTCCGGCCCGGCGACGCGGCGCTCCATCTCGTGAACCAATCGGGGACGGTCGTCCGGTTCGACCCGGCGACCGGTTCGTCGACCGTCACGCTCGACGTCAGCGGGCTGATCTCGTCGGGCGGGGAGCAGGGACTGCTCGGACTGGAGTTCTCCGCCGACGGCGCACACGCCTATACGAATCACACGGCCGCCGACGGCACGACGACCGTCACCGAGTACGCGGTCGGCGCCGACGGGGTGCTCGATCCGGCGTCCGCCCGCGTCCTGCTCGAGGTCGCGCAGCCCTACTCCAATCACAACGCCGGCGACCTGGCGCTCGGCCCCGACGGCTACCTGTACGTGCCCCTCGGCGACGGCGGCGCCGCCGGTGACCCCGAACGGCGTGCCGGCGACCCGACGAGCCTGCTCGGCTCGTTGTTGCGGATCGATCCGACGCCGACGGCCGACGCGCCGTACTCGATCCCGTCGGACAACCCGTTCGTCGGCGGATCGTTCGCCGGCGTCGAGGGCGCCGCCGAGGTGTGGTCCTGGGGGCTGCGAAACCCGTGGAAGATCGCCTTCGACCCGGCGAACGGCGACCTCTGGATCGCCGACGTCGGCCAGAACCGCGTCGAGGAGATCGACGTCGTGTCGCCGACCGGCGACCTACCCGCCGGCTACGGCGCCAACTTCGGATGGAGCGCGTACGAGGGCAACGATCGCTTCAACGACGACGTCGCCGACCCGGGCAACCTCGTGTTCCCGGTGCTCACGTACGAGCACTCGACGGGCGGCTGCTCGATCTCGGGCGGCGCGGTGTACCGCGGCTCGGCAGTGCCGGGCCTCGAGCCGGCATACGTGTACAGCGACTACTGCGCCGGCACCGTGTGGGCGCTCGACCTCGCCGGCCAGCGCAACCTGACGCTGGTGGACGGCCTCGACACGGTGGTCGCGGTGCGGCGCGGGCCCGATGGCGAGCTGTACGTGGTGCAGGCGAGCGGCGCCGTGTCGCGCATCATCCCCGCCTGACTCGTCAGGAGACGCGCTCGAACTCGACCGTCATCGTGGCCGGGTCGGCCTTCGTCAGCCGGACGCGGATCGCGTCACCGGGGTCGACCCGCCGGGCGGTGAGGCGTGCGAGCACGGCGGGTTCGACGATCTGCACCTCGACGCCCCAGTCGCCCTCGTCGATGACGACGGCGTCGAAGATCTCGCCCTCGCGGCCGGTGAGTGCGACGGCCTCGGCGAGGTCGAGCGCCTGGCGTTCGGCGCGGTTGGCGCGCTGCTCGGCGCGGGCCATGGCCGCCGGCAGCCGCTCGAACGCCTCGGCGATCTCGTCGGGCACCGCCCGGCCGGCCGCGACGGAGAGCGACGCCTCGACGACGTAGCGGTCCTGCAGGCGCCGGAGCGGGGCGGTGGCCTGGGCGTAGGTGGCGGCGACGGCGGAGTGCCACGGCCGTTCGCCCTCACGGTACGGCTCGTACGACGCACCGCCCGCGGCGCGCCGGATCGCGAGGAGGAACGCCGAGGTGCGCGGGTCATCCCGCGGCAGCGAGCGCTCGAACGCGTCGAGCGCGACGTGGTCGGGCCAGGTGAGCCCGAGCGCGCGGGCGGTGCCGCGCAGGCGGCGCATGCGTCGCTCGTCGACGTCGGGCATCACGCGGAACAGGCCGGTGCCGGCGGTGTACAGCGCCTCCGCGACGGCGAGGTTGGTCGCGAGCGACAGCGCTGCGTTCTGCTCCTCCGAGGCGAGGCGCGGGCGGAACGACAGCGAGTACCGGCCGTCGTCGAGCCGCTCGATCTCCTGCTCGGGGAACTCGACACGGGGTGCGCCGCGCGCCGCTTCGGCGGCCTCGATGCGGCGGTGCAGCTCGGCGAACCCGTCGGGCAGGTCGTCGGCGGTGACGGCGTCGTACGCGAGCTTGGCGGTGCTGCGGATGACGGCGCGCTCGACGCCGTCGAGGGCGAGCCCACCGTCGGACGCGACCCGCACGGTGAACACGACCGCCGGCCGGTCGACGTCGGGGAGCAGGCTCGCCGCGCCCTCCGACAGCACGGTCGGGTAGAGCCGGGCGCGCACGTCGGGCAGGTACACGGTGACGCCGCGCTCAAACCCCTCGACGTCGAGCGGGTCGCCGGGCTGCACGAACCAGCCGACGTCGGCGATCGCGTAGTGCAGCACGACGTCGTCACCGGCGAGCTCGATCGCGAACGCCTGGTCGAGGTCGACCGACGACGCCGGGTCGAGCGTCATGAACCGTTCGCCGGTGCGGTCGCGGTGCTCGCCGCCCGGCCGCTTCGCCGCTGCCGCATCGGCTGCGGCGAGCACGTGCCCGGGGAACTCGACCACGACCCCGGCGTCGGCCCGGATCCGGCTGAGCCCCTCGGTCATCGCGTCCTGAGCACCAACCAGCCGCATCCGCCCGACCCTACCGACCGCCCACCCCCGATGAGACGCCGTGTCCACGAGGTGAGTCAGCCCTCGCCCTCGCCCTCGGCTACCACGGCTCGGCCTCGGTCATCGCGATCGCGCTCGCCATGGCGAGGTCATCGTCCTCGGGGCTCTGGGGCTGCTCGCGATACGACGCCGCGATGGCCGCTCCGACGCGGGCACGGCGGACCGAGTCGCTGTCGATCATCCGACTCGGCAGCTCTCCTTGTCGGGGCTGAAGGAGCAGCGCCCGGCTTCGCCGTCGAGGGTGAACCTGACCTCGGTCTCGGCGGCCAACATGCTGAGCCCGAGCACGACCAGTCCTTGCCCGACCTGGCGCCACACCACGTCGACGCCGGGTTGGCTCACCTCGGTGACCACGATGGGGAACGGCGAGACGAGCAGCGAAGCGGAGGCCAGGTCGGGATCGCCCACCGCGGCCGGCCCTCCGCCGACGAACATGATCGGCTGCAGATACGGGGGCTCGTAGCACCGCTCCCTGAAGGACAGGTCGAGCGACTCACTGCTGCCGGAGAAGCACAGGTCGGTCGAGGGCGCGCCCTCCACGTCGAGCACCAGATCCGCCAGCAGAGCCGGAACGGTCCACGTCGTCGGCAGCGGCTGACCGCTCTCGCCCTGATCCGATCGACCGCAACCGGGAGCCAGACCGGCCGCCAGCGCCACGGCGATCCGAGCGCTTCGCACCGGCGAACGCCGAATCAGCGGCGGGCGCCCATGAACATGCCCTTGAGCGCGTCGTAGTGCTCGATCACGTGGCCGGCGCCGAGCACCACGGCCTCGAGGGGCACGTTCGACATGCGCACCGGCACCTTCGTCTCGCGCTCGATGCGCTGGGCGAGGCCCCGGAGCAGGCCGCCACCGCCCACGAGGTACATGCCGCGGACCAGGAAGTCCTGCGAGAGCTCAGGCGGCGCCTTCGCGAGGCAGCGGATGACCGACGCCACGATCGACGACACGACGTCCTCGATCGCGTAGCGGATCTCCTCGGGCGTGAGCACGACCGTCTTCGGCAGACCGGTCATCAGATCGCGCCCGCGCACTTCGGCCTGCGACTCCTGCGGCGTCGGGTCGGCCGACCCGATCGCGATCTTGATCTCCTCGGCGGTCCGCTCACCGATCGCGATGCCGTGCTCGCGGCGCACGTAGTTCTGGATCGCGGCGTCGATGTCGAACGACCCGACCCGCACCGCCTCGAGCGCCACGATGCCACCGAGGCTGATCACCGCGGTCTCGCTGGTGCCGCCGCCGATGTCGATCACCATGTTGCCGACCGGCTCGTCGATCGGCAGGTCGGCGCCGATCGCGGCGGCCATCGGCTGCTCGATCAGGTTCGCGTCGGCGGCACCGGCGCGCCGGGCGGCGTCGGTGACGGCGCGGCGCTCGACCTCGGTGATCGCCGACGGCACACAGATGACGACCTTCGGACGGGTGAACCGGCTGACGCCAACTCGTTGCAACAGCAACCGGATCATCCGCTCGGTGATCTCGAAGTCGGTGATCGCCCCACCGCGTAGCGGCCGGACGGCGACGATGTAGCCGGGCGTGCGCCCGATCATCTGCCACGCCTCGCGGCCGGTGGCGAGCACTTCACCGGTCTGACGATTGAGCGCGATGACCGACGGCTCGTTGAGCACGATGCCACGGCCCTTCATGTACACCAGCGTGTTCGCTGTGCCCAGGTCGATCGCGAGGTCACGTGCCATCGTCGTCGTCTTCCTCGTCGGCGGCGCTCGAGGCGTCGTTGGCTTCGGCGGCGCTCTGCACCTGGTCGACGACGGGTCGTCGGGCCTCGGGTGAGAGCGCGTCGATCTGGCGGCGGAACGAATCGACCCCGTCGCGGGAACGGCGGTAGCGCGAGGCGCTGACAGCGATGGCGGCGGCAACCGCAGCGGCGAGCACGATGACGACGATCGGCGTCATGTATCGACCTCCGACGACGCCGAAACGGGTACATCGGCGACGTCGACGAGATCAGCAGCGTTGGTGCCCCAGTCGGAGCCTTCGGGCCACACTTCACGCTTCCACACCGGGACCGACACCTTGA
Source organism: Ilumatobacter sp. (assembly GCA_020439405.1). Taxonomy (GTDB): domain Bacteria; phylum Actinomycetota; class Acidimicrobiia; order Acidimicrobiales; family Ilumatobacteraceae; genus Ilumatobacter. The sequence goes on from JAGQSS010000011.1 coordinate 19,903, forward strand.
GGGCGTCGATCGCGAACCGCGCAGCGACGAACGCCTGCGGTCGGTGCGGGGCGGACACGGCGCAGACCACCGAGCTCTCTCCGAGCTCGAGGCGTCCCACGCGATGGATCATCGCGATCCGGCCGACCTCAGACCAGCGAGCGCGCGTTTCCGCTGCGATCTCCGCCAGTTTGGGGACGACCATCTCGTCGTAAGCCTCGTATTCGAGGTACTGAACGTCTTGTCGCTCCACACCATCCGCGTCGGCCGCGTGATCGCGAACGGTGCCGCTGAAGAGCACCACCGCACCGCAATCCGGCCTGACACACCAGTCGTAGATGGCGCCGATCGGCAGGGCGGCGTCGGTGAGACCGAGCCATTCGTCGCCGCTGTCCGGTGGGAGCACAGAGGCATCGTAGCCGTGCGACTGCACTGCGCGACGTCCCCTCGTGTTCGAAGGTCACTACGATCGTCTCTTCGTGGAGCACGGTCCCGTTCCCCCTCACGAGCGCAGCTGGCGGCACCCGTCCGAGCTCGCCGCCGACGAACTCGCCGTGCTGCGCGCCGAGGAGGTCCCCCGGTCGACCCGTGCGTTCGCCGTCGCCACCGGCACGCTCGGTCTCGTCGCACTCGCCGTCTTCGTGCTCGCCATGACGCCGTCCCGCACCGGCACACCGATCGCCGTCAGCGCCACGACGACCGAGGTGGCCGTCGCCGCTGGTGCGGTCCCCACCGCCGTGCCGACCATCGCCGCCGTCCGCGGCCCCGTCGCGGTGGCAGGCACGGGCCTGGCGCTGGCGACGCCGATCGGCTCCGGCGACTTCGCAGTGGTGATCCGGTCGTCGGTCGTCTCGTCCGGCGGCGACGAGGTGCAGGTCCTGCTCCCGTCCGGTCGGGTCGTCACCGGCCACATCGTCGACGACGACACCGAGACGGCGCTCATCGCACTCGCCGACGCCGAACCGGACCACGAACCCGGGCACGAGGTCGCCGAGCGCCGTCCGCACGACCGGGAGGTCGTCACCGTGATGGCCTCGCCGCCGATCACCGTCGCACTGGCCGACATCGACGCGCTCGACGTCGCCGACGGCACCGCGGTGCTCGACGACAACGGCGATCTCGTCGGACTGTGCACCCGTGACGCCGATGGCACGAAGTTGCTGATGATCGACGACGAGATCGCCGCCGAGGCCGCGGGCGACACGACCACGAGTTCGAGCGAGGTCGACGCCTCGTCGACCACCGCGGTCACCACGACATCGGTAGCGAGCACATCGGTGCCCGACACGTCCGTGCCTGGCACGACGATCCCCGACGCCGACGGCTGAGCGTCGGGCCGGTCAGCGGGTGCGGCGACGCCACCAACGACGCGCGAAGTACACCGTCGTTCCCAGCACCGCCGCGATCAGGCCGACCATGCCGGCGAGCGCGAGTTCCTGACGGCGCTTCGGGGTGATCATCGTCCACCACTTGGCCTCGGTGCCTTCGACGTACGCCTGCTCGTTGGTGACCGTCGGCTCCCACCCCTCGGCGCGGAGCTTGTCGTTCGCCACGATCCACGGGGCCCGCGTGTACGACCTCAACCCCGGCGGGATCGGACCACGCTGGAAACGCCAGCGCAGCGCCCCGACGACGTCGGCGAGACGGCCCGGTAGCGGAAGCCGGAGCCGCTGCCCGGACAGGGCGCGCACGCGATCGCCGGGGATGCTGCCGTCGGGCGCCACGTTGTAGACCCCGTCGAGGGACCGCTCCACAGCGACGGCGACCGCACTCGCGACATCGTCGTGGTGGACGAACTGGGTCGGCGCCGACGTCTCGCCGAACACCTGCCCGGAGCCGGCGGTCAGCGCCCTCGCGAGCGACGAGGTGCCTTCCTCGGCGATGGGAATGGCCGGTCGCAACATGGTGACGCGACGTCCGGCTTCCTCGGTCCGCCACGCCTCCACCGCCGCCTCGGCGGCAGCGAGCTGGCGGGCGTAGACGAACGTCGGGTCGGGGCGGAGCACCGCCTCTTCGGTCAGGGGGATCGGGTTGTTCGCGAGCGCGCCGTAGACCATCGCCGACGAGACGACGACGAGGTGCCGTGCGCCGACCCGTCGCGCGTCGTCGAGCAGACCTTCGGCGCCGACCGTCACGCTCTCGCCCCGCTCGCCGAGGACGTCGTGGTCGGCGATCCCGACCTCGACGACGACGTCGAACGACTCGTCGTCGACCGGTTCGTCACCCGACGCGATCACGACGTCGACCCCCGGGAGATCGGCCACCCGATCGGCGACGCGGTACCCGAGCGACCCGCGCACGCCACGCACGTACACCCGGCGCACCGGCTCGGCGATCGTCGTCATCCGCCCGACGCTACCCCGCCCCGGCCCGACGAAGGCGTGAACTCCTTGCAGGATGATCCTGCACAGAGTTCACGCATTGGTCGGGGTGCGCGGTGACCGGAGGTGGGGTGAGTTGCCGTAGCCTCGACGTATGGCAGACGACGACCAGGGCCAGGGCGACGAGCCGTTCAACCCGTTCGGCGCGTTCCCGATGTTCGGCGACATCGCCAAGGCCCTGCAGGGACAGGGCCCACTCAACTGGGACGCAGCCCGTCAGTTCGCGATGATCGGCGCGACCCAGGGTCAGCCCGAACACAACGTCGATCCGGCCGACCGCATCGCGTACACCGAGCTGGCCCGGATCGCTGCCATGCACGTCAACGACGTGACCGGCGGTGAGTCCGATCCGCCCGAACCGCGGATCGTCACGCGTAGCCAGTGGGCCGCCGAAACGCTCGAGGCGTACCGCCCGCTGTTCACCGACCTCGCCACCTCGCTCGGCCAGCAGCCAGGCACCGACGTCGACACGCCGTCCGACCCGATGATGCAGATGATGGCCGGCCTCAGCCAGATGATGGGCCCGGCGATGATGGGCATGTCGGTCGGTTCGATGGTGGGCGCGCTGTCGCAGCGGGTCTTCGGGTTGCACGACCTGCCGATCCCCCGAGCGAAGCAGGAGATCGTCCTCGTCTCGCGCAACATCGCCGAGTTCGCGGACACGTGGGAGATCCCGATCGACCAGATGCGGTTGTGGGTGCTCGCCCACGAACTGAGCGGACACCGCGTGCTTGCCATCGAGCACCTGCGCGCCGCGCTGGCCGATCTCGTCCGGCGTCACGTCAGTGGCTTCCGACCCGATCCGTCGGCGTTGGCCGACTCGCTCGGCGGTGTCGACGCCTTGAGCGACGACGCCGACCCGATGCAGGCGATCCAGCAGGCGTTCTCCGATCCGGAGGTGCTCCTCGGCGCCGTCCAGTCGGCCGAACAACGCGAGCTGCAGCCGCGACTCGACGCGGCCGTGGCGGCGGTGGTCGGCTACACCGACTGGGTCGTCGATGCCGTCTCGGTCCGGTTGATCGGTGGCGAGTCGCTGCGCATCGCCGAGGCCGTGCGCCGCCAGCGTGCCGAGTCGACGCCCGACGACGTCTTCGTCGAGAAGCTGCTCGGGATCCGCGTCGGCGAGGAGCAGGTGCGACGCGGCAAGGCGTTCATCCAGGGCGTCGTCGACCGAGTCGGCGAAGACGGTCTCACGAGATTGATCGAGACCCCCGAGTCGCTCCCCACCCCCGCCGAGATCGACGCCCCCGGCCTCTGGATCGCCCGAGTCGGCGAGGGCTGACCAAGCGGGTCAGGTGCCTGAGGTGACGGGCGAGGCGCCAGCCGAGCCCGCTACCGTTGGTCACCTGACCCGGGACACGGAGCGCGACCGGATGGCAGGTTCCCGGGTCAGGTGATCGACGGTAACGCCTCGTTCCTCGGCGTCACCTCCGACACCTGACCCGATCAGTGGATCCGGCGGTAGACCCGTAGGTCATGTCGACCACCTCCCGCCTGACGCTGCTCGTCGCTGCCGCAGCACTCGTGCCCGCTGCGTGCGGTGGCTCCGACGCCGCCGTCCCTGCGACGAGCGCGCCCGCCACGACCGCGGCCCCGACGACCACAGCACCCGCGACGACCGTCGCACCGACCACCGTGGCCCCAGCCACCACCGAGGTCGCCGTCGACGACGACACGGTCGAACTCGCCGACTGGCGGTTGACGATGGAGGTGCTCGACGAGGAACGGTGGGACGAACTGGCCGACGAGATGTCGTCGATCTACCTGATCGGACCGATCCACGACGAGGACAACGCCATCCTCGAACTGACGTCGCAGCTGCTGCCCGTCGACGCGATCGCGCTCGACGGCGAGATCGGCACCGGGTTCGCCGCCGACGTCGGCGCCGACGGGCTGGCGTTCCTGACGGGCACGTGCGAGGTCGGCAGCTTCGCCCTCTGCAGCGTCATCTCCACGACCGCCGGCGGCGAGCTCGCGACCAATGACGCCATCACCGATCTCGAACTCGATTTCCACGAACTTCACTTCGACGACGACGGCGAGGGGTTCTGGAGTCTTCGTTACCCCGAGCTCGACTGCACGACGTCCGATGCACTGCCCTGTGTCGACGTCGCCGCCGACGAGACGATGGTGGGGTGCATCGTGACCCACGTCGACGCCGACGGCGCCGTCGATCAGGAGTGGGATCTGCTCGACCATCTCCCGGCCGACCTGTGGGACTTCCAGCGTGGCAATGTCGTCACCTGGAACCTCGATCCGGTGCACTGCAACAGCGTCGAGGTCGAGGACGAGACCGGACTGCTGCTGGTGTCGACCCGCAACCTCAACACCCTGTTCGCCGTCGATGTCGCGACCGGCGACATCGTCTGGACCTTCGGGAGCGATGACGGTGCAGCTGCGCTCGACGTCGTCGACCCCGACGGATTGCTCGGCGATCCGGGCGCCGGTGCGCAGCAGGCGACGCTCAGCGCCCCGCACCACTTCGTGCCGCTCGGCGACGGCCGGTACTCGGTGTTCGACAATGCCAGCGACACCGAACGTGCGGCACGCGTGATCGTGTTCTCCGTCGACAGCGGCGTCGCGACGATCGAGACGGTGATCGAGGACGCGACCGGCGCCAACTCCGGCTGCGCCGGTTCGGCCTCACGGCTCCGCGACTCGGACGACCTGTGGGCGGTCGCGTGGGGCTGCTCCGCCACCGGTGTGTCGATCATGGCGGCCGACGGCACCGAGATCGTTCGCGTGCGCGACGTCGACGGCACGGCCGACGGTCGTCGCCAGACCGTCGAGGAGGCGGTGGAGCTGATGGTCAGCTACCGCGCCCTCGTCGCCGAACCCGGCCTCCTCCAGTAGCGATGCGGGTCAGGTGCCTGAGGTGACGGGCGAGGCGCCCGCTCACGTCGGGTCAGGTGCCAGAGGTGACGGGCGAGGCGCCAAGCCGAGCCCGTTACCGTTGGTCACCTGACCCGGGACACGGTGCGAGACCGGATCACAGGTTCCCGGGTCAGGTGATCTGCCGGTAACGCCTCGTTCCTCGGCGTCACCTCCGACACCTGACCCGATGGGGGTCACCAGATGCCGATGAGGCTGCCGGCGAGGTAGAGGGCGGCGACGATCATGAAGATCCGCACCAGCTGCTCGCCGCCCTTGACGGCGAGCTTGGCGCCGAACCAGCCGCCGGCGAGGAAGCCGGCCGCGAGCACCAGCGCCGGGCCCCACACGACGTCGCCGTTGATGATGAACACCGGCAGGGCGATCGCCGTCACGACCAGGTTGATGAACACCTTGATGTTGTTGGCGGTGACCAGGTCGTAGCCCGCACGCGTCAAGGCGGTGAGGAGGACCAGGCCGACACCGGCCTGGAACGCGCCGCCGTACATGCCGATGCCGAGGAACACGGCGAACGTCACCCACGCCGGCCACGGTTCGACCTCGAGCTTCGGTTTCGGTTTGAGCACCGTCAGGATGACGATCGGGATCATCAGGATCCCGAACACGGTCTCGAACGTGTCGTCGGCCACCTGACTGATCGCGACGGAGCCGATCACCGAACCGATGACGGTCGGGAGCAGCACCTTCGACGAGCCGTCGAGCGAGGTGGCCTTCGAGTTGCGGAACGAGAGCACCGCCGAGGCGCTGGCGGCCAGGATGCCGACGCGGTTCGAGCCGTTCGCCTGGTTGCCGGGCACGCCGGCGAGCACGAGGAGCGGCACGGTCAGCGCCGAGCCGCCACCGGCCATCGTGTTGATGATGCCGGCGGCCAAGCCGCCGACGACGAGGAGGATCGCCTCCCACCAGGTCATGGGGAACCTCTCACAGAACGGGGAACTTGGCCCGGTCGGGCAGACCGGATCGGGCGACGATCGCTTCACCGCGTTCCTGGGCCTCCGCCCAGAGCGCGGCTTCGTCGATCGTGGTCATGTGGCCATCCTCCACGACGACGCGGCCGTCGACCAAGACGGTATGGACGCCGCGTCCGTCGGCCGACCACACGAGCTGGTTCACCACGTTGAACAGTGGCCGCCACTCGGGACGGTCGGTGTCGTGGAGGACGACGTCGGCTCGCTTGCCGACCTCGAGCGAGCCGATCTGGTCGTCCATCGTCATGGAACGTGCACCGCCGAGGGTCGCCATCTCGAGTGCCTTCTCGGCCGGGAACATCTGGGCGTCCATGCGGCCGTCCTTGAACAGCCCGGCGACGAGGTACGTCGCTCGCATCAGATCGTGGTAGTTGGAGGCGTTGTTGCCGTCGGTGCCGATCGACAGGTTGACGCCGCGCTGGACCATCTCGGGCATCTTGCCGATCTGGGTGACGCCGTAGCTGACCTTGAGTGCCGTGGTGGGGCAGTGCGCCACACTGGTCCCGGTGCGTGCCATCGCGTCGATCTCGCGGTCGTCGACATGGACGCAGTGGGTGGCACAGGCGTCGTCACCCAGTACCCCGATCTCGTCGAGGTGCTCGAACGGCCGTTGCCCGAACTCGGCGATGAAGCCGTCCGGGTCGGACTTCGCCGGTGACATGTGGAAGCTGAGACCGACGTCGTGGGAGTCGGCGAGTTCGCGAGCCGCTTTCCAGAGCGGATCGGAACATGTCGTGTGGCCGACCACGGTCGACCAGGCGCCGAGCCGACCGTCGGCGAACGTGCGATAGCGGGTGAGCTGGTCGTCGAGTCGGGCGATCGCTTCGTCGGTGTTCTGGCGGTACACATCCGGTTCCGGCGGGAGGTCCCAGACCCAGGCTCCGAGCCGACCACGGATGCCGGATTGGGCGAGCCCGTCGAACACCTCGTCGAGCAATCGGATCGTGCCGGCCTCGAGGAAGGTCGTCGTGCCGGAGCGCAGCATCTCGGTCGCCGCGAGCTGGGCCGAGCAGCGTTCGTCACCCTCCTCGTAGGCGGCGTAGAGGTTGGTCAGCCACACGAACACGTTCTCCTCGAACGGGGTGTCGTCCGGCACGTAGCCGCGCGTGAGCGGTTCGCCGGTGATGTGGATGTGGGTGTTGACCATCCCGGGAGCCGCCACGAACCGGTCGCCACCGAGTCGCCTCGCGGGGGAGTAGCGGCGCTCGAGGTCGGCGGTCTTGCCGACATCGACGATGGCGCCGTCGTCGATGGCGATCGAGCCGCGGTGGATGATGTCGCGCGTCTCGTTCATCGTCACGACGTACCAGGCGTCGACGAGGGTGTCGATCGGGCGGGGCGTCGGGGTGTCGGTCATGGTCGCGGTCCTCCGGGGGCGAGGGATCCGACGGCCACCATCTGGAAGCCGATCGGTTCGATGAGGCGCAGCGCCTCGAAGCCGGCGCTGCGGAGCTGGTTGGCGAGGTCGGCATAGCGGAACACGCGTCCGTGTCGGGTGCTGGCCATCATCGTCACGCCCATCATCAGGGCGTGCGGTTCGAGGGCTCGCTGTCGGTCGGCGAAGTAGTCGCCGACGAGCACCCGCCCGCCGGGCTTCAGCGCGCGTGCCGCCAGGTCGATCAGGGCGCGTGCACGCTCGTCGCTCTCGGCGCGCAGGACGTGGCCGAGCACGACGATGTCGTAGGTGTCGTCCTCGACGTCGATCTCGAGGTAGTCGCCGGCCCGGATCTCGACGCGGTCGGTCACACCGTGCTCGGCGAGTCGGTCCTCGGCGAGGTCGACGACGCCGTCGAGGTCGTTCACGACGGCGGTCGCCGTGGGGTTCGCGGCGAGGATCGCGCACGACCACGGTGCTGCACCGGCGCCGAGATCCAACACACGCGGCGCGTCGAGTGCGGTGTAGCGCAGCTTCAGGTCGGCGCGGCTCGCGCAGCGGAAGATGGTGGTGAAGGTGCCGGCGACGAGCGGTCGGTAGAACGCGGCCGGGTCGTCGTCGATCGGGGAGGGCGGTGCGCCGGTCCGCACCGTCTCGGTGAGATCGCTCCAGTTGGCGAGCGGGCCCGGCGACACGGGCACCAGATCGACCATCGAGGCGGCGCCGTCGCGGAGCAGGTAGCGCTTCGCCGTGTCGTTGAGGGCGAAGCGTCCGTGATGGTGCTCGAGGAAGCCGAGTGCGACGACGCCTTCGAGTAGGGTCGTGAGGTGGGGCGCCGAGACGTCGAGTTCGGTGGCGAGTTCGTCGCCCGATGCCCAGCGGCCGTCGGCCAGCGCCTCGAACGCCCCGAGTTCGAGCGCGGCGACCAGCACGTGGAACCGTCCGTATCCCTCGATGGCCGCCCAGACGGGCGCGGCTGCCGGCGGCTTGTAGTCGGTGTACGGCCGGCCCGTGCGGGCCATCGTGTGCGTCTTCTTCAGTTCGGGGAAGGGCGAGTCGCCCGACGCGGTCACGGTCGCAGCACGACCTTGCCGAACACGTCGTTGTTCTCGAGCCGGTCTTGGGCCTCGGCGGCGTCGGCGAGGGCGTACTCCGCATCGATGACCTGGGGGTAGCGGCGCTCGCAGAACTGGTCCCACAGCGGGCCGAACTCGTCGGGTGCGTACGGGTCGGAGCCGAGGATCTTGATGCCGGAGTGGAACAGGAACCCGAGACTCGGGATGACGGCCTCGTCGCCCGACGTGTTGCCGCAGCAGACCAGCCGTCCGCCGACGGCGAGCGAGAAGATCGACGGCGGGAACAGTGCGGTCCCGACGTGGTCGAACACCACGTCGACGCCGCGGCCGCCGGTGACCTCGCGGGCCCAGGTCGCGACGTCGCCCGTCCGGTTGTTGCACACGTGCTCGGCGCCGAGCTCGCGGGCGCGTTCGAGCTTCGCCTCGCTGCCCGCCGTGGCGAGGACGGTGCAGCCCCGGTCGACCGCCATCTGGATCGCCGCGACTGAGACGCCGCTACCGGCGGCGTGGATCATCACCGTCTCGCCGGGCATCAGGTCGGCGACGGCGAAGAGGGCGTGACCCGCCGTCAGGAAGATCGTGGGGAACGTCGCGGCGTGCGCGAGGTCCATGTCGTCCGGCACGCGATAGATGTGCGACGCCGGCGCGAGGCAGCGCTCGGCGTAGCCACCGGGGACCGTGCCGCCGATCACGCCGAGGTCGCCGTACAGGTCGCCCATCCCGGCGAGCTTCGAGTGCTCACTCACGCCGGCGAGCGACGGGTCGACGACGACGCGGTCGCCCTCCGACCAGCCGGCCGCTGCCGCCTCGTCGCCGACGGCCGACACCACCCCGGCCACGTCCATGCCGGCGACGTGGGGCAGGGTGTACCCGGGCAGGGTGTACCAGCCGTTGCGCTGCACGAGATCGAGTCGGTTGAGCGCACAGGCAGCCACGTCGACCACGACGTCGGCAGGACCGGGTTCGGGATCGGCGACGTCGGTGTACTGCAGCACCTCGCTCGAGCCGTGGTGGTCGTACTGGACAGCCTTCATCGGGAGCCTCCTCGGCGGCGGAACGACCGGTCGAGCGACGGTGG
>JAGQSS010000120.1:0-4576 GCA_020439405.1 Ilumatobacter sp.
GCCGGGCGTGGGGGAGAAGACCGCCGCGAAGCTGATCAACAAGTACGGCGGACTCGACGGCATCTTCGAACACGTCGACGAACAGACGCCCAAGTTGCGCGAGAACCTTGCCGCGAACGAGGAGCGGGCACGCAAGAACCTCGAGCTGATGCTGCTGCGTCACGACGCGCCGCTCGACTCGGTCGACTTCGACGACCTGGCGATCACCCCGAAGCCCGACGAGCAACAGCGTCTCTTCGACTTCCTCGAGTTCCGGACCCTCGGCGACCGGCTCGCCGAGGCGCTGGGGCCGAACGCCGGCATCCAGAGCAGCGCGCCGCGCGACGAACTCGTCGCCGAGGTGACCGAGCTCGCCGACGCGGCCACCGTCGCATCGGCGATCGCCGCGCTCGACGTGCTCGACCTCGCCGCCGTGTGGTCGGGCGAGCCGGGGCGGAGCGACGTGGTCGGCATCGCGTTCGTCACCGACGCCGAGTCGTCCGAGGTCGCCTGGTTCGCCGGGGCGCTGCTGCGCGACGACGCCGTCGCCGAAGCGCTGGGGAACCATCCGCACGTGCGGGGGCACAACGTCAAGGCGCTGATGCGCAGCCTGCTCGAGGCCGACGTCGATCTGCACGGTCTCCGACTCGACATCGCGATCGCCGCGTACCTCATCGACCCGGCCGAGGCGCGCTACGAGCTCGCCGACCTGCTCGAGAAGTTCACGGCGTTCGCGCCGCCGAGCGACGACGCCGCCGCCGCCGGCCAGCTCGACCTCGACGGCGCCGCGGTGAGCGATGCGCAACGTGCCGGGCGCGACGCGCTGGCGGTGCACCACATCGCCGGCCCGATCGAGGCGAGCCTCGAGTCGTTCGGCATGTCCGAGTTGTACCGCGACATCGAGAACCCGCTCGTGCGGGTGCTCGCCCGGATGGAGCACGTCGGGGTCGGCGTCGACGCCGACACGTTGCGGTCGATCAACCAGCGGCTCACCGCCGAGGTCGAATCGCTCGCCGCCGAACTGCGGCAGGTCGCCGGGCGTGACGACCTCAACCTGAACTCGCCGACCCAGCTCCGGGCACTGCTGTACGAAGAGCGCGAACTGAGCCCGCAGGGCGTGAAGAAGACGAAGTCCGGCTACTCCACCGACGCCCAGACGCTGGAGAAGTTGCGCGACCAGTGGCCCGAGTTCATCGAGCCGCTGTTGCGGCACCGCGAGGTCGAGAAGTTGCGTGGCACCTACGGCGAGGGGCTGCTCCACGAGGTCGCCGCCGACGGCCGGATCCACGCGACGTTCAACCAGACGGTGGCCCGGACCGGCCGGCTCAGCTCCGACAAGCCGAACCTGCACAACATCCCCGTGCGCTCCGACGCCGGTCGCGTGTTCCGCACCGCCTTCGTGCCGTCGCCGGGGCGCGAGCTGCTCGTCGCCGACTACAACCAGATCGAGTTGCGGTGCATCGCACACCTGGCCGCCGACCCGGGGCTCATCGAGGCGTTCACCAGCGGGAGCGACATCCACAACGCCACGGCGTCGCGGGTGTTCGAGGTCGAACCCGACGCCGTCACCCTCGACCAGCGATCCAAGGCGAAGATGGTGTCGTACGGACTCGCCTACGGGATGGAGGCGTACGGGCTCGGTCAGCGCCTCAACATCCCGACCGACGAGGCGGCCAAGATCCTCGACGCCTACTTCGAGGCGTTCCCGAACGTCAAGGCGTACATGGACGCCACCGTGCAGGAGGCCCGCAAGAACGGCTACACCGAGACGCTGTTCGGCCGTCGGCGCCCGATCCCCGAGCTGCTCAACTCGAACTGGCGGATCCGCCAGGCAGGGGAGCGCCAGGCGATGAACGCGCGCATCCAGGGTCTCGCCGCCGACATCTTCAAAGTGGCGCTGGTGCGCATCGACGAAGCGCTCGACGACGTCGGGCTGGCGAGCGAACTCGTCCTGCAGGTGCACGACGAGGTGATCGTCGAGGTCCCGACCGACGAGCACGAGCGGGTCGGTGGCCTGGTGGTCGACCTGATGCGCGGCGCCGCCGATCTCGACGTGCCGCTCGAGGTCAACGTCGCCTGGGGTGCCACCTGGGCCGATGCCAAGGGGTAGTTGCCGAAAACTCCGAGGTCGCCTTGGCGAACGGCGTTAGTCATCCTTAACCTGTTCCCGTGCCGACGGCCCCGACGCACCCAGGCGTCCGCCAACTGGTCGATCCGTTCGACGTCCGTGACCCCGCCCGTGCCGCGCGGCCGGCGATCCGTCATGCGGCCGGATCGATCACGTACGGCGAACTCGCCGACCTGATCGACGACCGCATCGCAGCGTTCGACGCGGCCGGGGTGCCCGACCGCTCGATCGTGGTGCTGGTCGGTGACAACGGCCTGGAGTGGGTCGTGTCGTACCTCGCCCTGATCGGTCGCGGCGACGTGCCCCTGTTGGCGGCCGACCACGTCGAACGGCTGGTCGAACGGTGGTCGCCGGCGGCCACGATCGATGTCGGCGCCGACACCGGCGACTGGCGCCTGTCGGTGCGTGCAACCGCCCCCACGATCGATCTGCATCCCGACCTCGGTCTGCTGATGAGCACCAGCGGCTCGACGGGCAACCCCAAACTGGTCCGACTCGCGACCGCGAACCTCCACGCGAACGCGTCGTCGATCGCCGAGTTCCAGCACCTCACCGACGCCGACGTGGGCATCACGAGCCTGCCGCTGTACTACAGCTTCGGGCTCTCGATCCTGCACTCCCACCTCGTCGTCGGCGGCAGCGTGGTGGTGACCGACACGTCGGTCGTCGACCCGTGTTTCCGCCGTCTGCTGCTCGAGCACGACGTCACGAACCTGGCGGGCGTGCCCCACACGTTCGATCTGCTCGACCGAGCCGGGCCCGAGCAGGTGCGGGTGCCCAGCCTGCGGTTCCTCGCCCAGGCCGGCGGCAAGATGGCGCCCGAGCGTGTGGCCGCATGGGCCGACCGAGCCCGACGTTGGCACGCCGACTGGTTCTCGATGTACGGCCAGACCGAGGCGACTGCACGCATGGCGTTCGTCCCGCCCGACGCCGTCCGATCCCACCCGGGCGCGATCGGCGTCGCCATCCCGGGTGGCACGCTCGAGATCGACGCTCGCGGCGACGGCGAGATCGGCGAGATCGTCTACACCGGCCCGAACGTGATGCTCGGGTACGCGACCGAACGCGCCGACCTGGCGCTCGGCGCGACCGTGTCGGCCCTCCGCACGGGCGACCTCGGTCGCCTCGACCCGGCGACCGGATTCATCCACGTCGTCGGTCGTCTGGCACGACGCGTGAAGCCGTTCGGGTTCCGCATCGACCTCGACGACGTCGAACGCCATCTCGCCGAGGCGGGCATCGCCGCCGACCTCGCCGGCGACGACGACCTGATCGTGGCGGCCGCACCGAACGTCGACCCCGTCCGAACGATCGAATCGATCGCCCTCGCCACCGGCCTGCCGACGAGTCGGATCGTGGCGTTCGACCGATCGGCGCCCCGGGCGCCCAACGGCAAGATCGACTACCCGGCGCTGCTGCTCGACGCCCACGTCGCCGTGCCGCAGGGGAGCGACGAACCGGACACCGACGCACCCACCGATCGCCGCGACGTCGTCCGCTCGACCCTGACGGCGGTGCTCGGTGTCGACATGGTCGCCGACGACGACACCTTCGTCCGACTGGGCGGCGACTCGCTCAGCTACATCGAGTGCTCGATCCGGCTCGAACGGGCGCTCGGATCGCTGCCGTCCGACTGGCATCTGCGAAGCGTCGACGAACTCGCCGCCGATCGCGCACCGAAGCGCCTCGCTCGCGTCGACACCACGGTGGTGCTCCGCGCCGTCGGCATCCTCGCCGTCGTGTCGACCCACATGCGGCTCTGGCACGTCCCGGGTGGCTCGCACCTGCTCCTCGGCGTCGTCGGGTACAACCTCGCCCGCTTCACGCTCCCGATCGCCGACACCCGCGCCCGGGTCGTCGCCGGATTGCGGACCGTGGCCCGCGTCGCCGTGCCGACGGTGGCGTGGACGCTCGTGTTCATGCTGTTTGGGCAGTACACGTGGCACACGCTCACCCTCGTCAACAACTACGTCGGGCCGCGCTCGCACGCCGGCAACCACTGGCACTTCTGGTTCGTCGAGGTCTTCGTGCACCTGGTCGTGCTCACCCTGCTGCTCACTTCGATCCCGGCGGTCCGGCGCCTCGATCTGCGGTTCCCGTACCTGTTCCCGCTCGGCCTGCTCGGGCTCGTCCTCACCCTGCGCATGGATTGGGCCGACCTCGGCGACTGGTACAACCTGCGTTTCCGGACCCACGCCGTCGCCTGGTTCTTCGTGCTCGGCTGGCTGATCCAGCGGTCGACGCGCCGTCACCAGCAAGTGCTGACCAGCGCGATCGCGCTCGTGACGGCGTACGGCGTGTTCCAGAACCCCCGCCGCGAGTACTTCATCGCCACCGGATTCGTCCTGCTGGTCTGGGTCAACGAGATCCCGCTCCCTCGTCGTGCCGTCGCCCCGGTCGCGACGATCGCGGCGGCCAGCATGTGGATCCTGATCAGCCACTTCATGATCTGGCCGCCCATGAAGGACG
>JAGQSS010000120.1:5062-9802 GCA_020439405.1 Ilumatobacter sp.
GTGCTGTCGTCGGCGATCCCCGCCGAACTGAGCGACCCCGACGGGCTCTGGTACGGGCTCACCGTGCGGGCACGCACCATCGTCTACAACCCCGACGAGATCGCCGTCGACGACCTGCCGACGACGTACGAAGAGCTCGCCGAACCCGAATGGGCCGACCGCGTCTGCATGCGGAACGCGTCGAACGTCTACCAGCAGTCGCTCGTCGCAAGCCTGATCGAGCACCACGGCTACGACGAGGCGCTCGAGATCGTCGAGGGCTGGGCCGCCAACGCCGACATCATGGGCAACGACGTGCTGATCCTCGAGGCGGTCAACGACGGCCTCTGCGAGGTCGGCGTGACGAACCACTACTACCTCGCTCGCGAATACGACGAGAACCCCGACTTCGGCGTCGAGCTGATCTGGGCCAACCAGGACGACCGCGGCACCCACGTCAATGTGTCGGGCGGTGGCGTCACCACGTACTCGAGCCACCCAGAGGAGGCGACGGCCTTCCTCGAGTGGCTCGCGACCGACGGACAGCAGGTGCTGATCGGCGGCAACCACGAGTTCCCGGCCAACCCCGACGTCCCACCCGACGAGGTGCTCGTCGAACGGTTCGGCGTCGACTTCCTGCGCGACCCGCTGCAGCCGTCGGTCTACGGCGCGCTGAACCCCGACGCGGTGCGGTTGATGGACGAGGCCGGCTACGGCTGATCGGCGTCGCCCGATGATCGTGTTCCGCCGACCGACCTCCCGCACCGGGTGGTCGTGGACGTCGATCGTGATCGCCGCGCTCGTGGTGATCCCCGTCGCGATGCTCGCGACGAGCATCCTCACGCCGCGGACCGACGTCTGGTCGCAGCAGTGGGCCACCCGACTGCCCGGCGAGATCGTCGAAACGGCGATCCTCCTGCTCGGCGTCGGCGTGTGCTCGACCGTGCTCGGCGCCGGGTTGGCCTGGCTCGTCTCGGCGTACCGGTTCCCCGGCGTGCGCTGGTTCGGGTGGATGCTGATCCTGCCGCTGGCGATGCCGAGCTACATCCTCGGCTTCCTCACTCTTTCGACGCTCGGCCCGACCGGTCCGGTGCAGGATCAGTGGCGCGAGTGGTTCGGCCGCGACGCGTGGTTCCCCGACATCGAGTCCGTGTGGGGCGCCACCGTCGCCTTCACGCTCGTGTTGTACCCGTACGTGTACCTGCTCGCCCGCGCCGCGCTGCGCGACCAGGCGGCCGGTGCCTACCACGCCGCCCGGATCCTCGGTGCCGGCCCGACCGAGGCGGCACGTCGGGTCGTCCTGCCGCTCGTGCGGCCGGCGATCGCGGCCGGTGCCGCGGTGGTGATGATGGAGACGCTCACCGACTTCGCGACGGTGCAGTACTTCGGCGTCGACACCGTGTCGGTCGGGGTGTTCCGCATCTGGCGCGGCACCTACGACCGCGACGCGGCGAGCGAGATCGCCACCCTCGTCCTCGGCTTCGCCCTGCTGGCGATCGCCATCGAGCGCCTGGCCCGCGGCCGGGCGCGGTTCGGACAGAGTGGGGGAGCAGGGGCCGGCATCGAGCGACGTCGCCTCACCGGCTGGCGAGCCGTCGCCGCCACGACCGTCTGTGGCGGGGTCATCGTGGCGGCCTTCGTCGGGCCCGTCGTGCAGCTCGCCGTCTGGGCGGTCCGGGAGCAGACGAGCGACCGCGGCACACCGTTGCTGGAGCAGTACCCGGAGTACCTCGGCAACTCGCTCCAGCTGATGGTCGTCACGGTCGTCATCTGCCTCGTCGCCGCCGTTGTCGTGGCGAACGCGCAGCGGTTCGGGAGTCGGCGCATCACCGGGGTCACGGCCCGACTGGTCGCGATCGGTTACGCCGTGCCGGGCCCCGTCGTCGCCATCGGGGTGCTCCTGGCCGTGATCGGCGCCGACCGTGTGCTCGAAGCTGTCGGACTCGACCTCCCGGGTGCCGTCGCGACCGGTTCCTTCCTCGTGCTGGTCTACGCGTACGTCGTCCGGTTCCTGGCGCCCGGCCTCGGCGCGGTCGAGGCCGGCACGGCGCAGGTGTCGGACGAGATGACCGCGTCGGCGCGATCGCTCGGGCACACGCCGATGTCGACGATGTGGCGGGTGCACCTGCCGTTGTCACGGGCGTCGCTGTTGTCGGCGGCGATCCTCGTCGGGGTCGACGCGCTGAAGGAGCTGCCGATCGTGCTGCTGCTCCGGCCCTTCGGGTTCGACACCCTCCCCGTGTGGGTCTACAACCTGGCCTCCGAGTCGCGCTTCCAGCAGGCCGCGCTCCCGGCGCTGTCGATCATCGTCGTCGCACTCGTCCCCGTCGCCGTCCTCTCGCGCCGGCTCGACCGGGCGTGATGTTCGCACGCGACGGTCGGGCGTCGACCGGTGGAGCCGCCGGGCCGAGCGCCTAGCGTGGCCGCCGGAGCCGACCGATGACCGCACTGCAGTTCGACCACGTGACCAAGCGCTTCGGCAAGGTCGTCGCGCTCGACGACGTGTCGCTCGAGATCGCCGATCACGAGATCCTCGCCCTGGTCGGGCCGAGCGGTTGCGGCAAGTCGACCCTGCTGCGCTCGATCGCCGGGATCCATCCGGTCGACGGCGGCACGATCCGTCTCGGCGACCGGGTCGTCGACGACGGTCGTGTACAGCTGCCACCCGAGCGGCGGCGCGTCGGCCTGGTGTTCCAGGAGCACGCACTGTTCCCGCACCTGTCCGTCGCCGACAACGTCGGATTCGGCGTGCGAGACGACACTGCGACCGCCCGGTCGTACGAGATGCTCGAACTCGTCGGCATGACCGACTACGCCGAACGTTTCCCGCACGAACTCTCGGGCGGCGAACGCCAGCGGGTCGCGCTCGCCCGCGCGCTCGCGCCGCGGCCCGAGCTGATGCTGCTCGACGAACCGTTCGCCAGCCTCGACACCAACCTGCGTGCCCGCGTGCGCGACGACGTCGTCGAAATCCTGCGCTCCACCCGCACACCGGCGGTGTTCGTGACCCACGACCAGCACGACGCGCTGGCGGTGGGCGACCGCATCGCCGTGCTGCGGGGCGGCCGGGTGGTGCAGGTCGGCACGCCGGTCGAGGTGTTCCACCGGCCGGTCGACCGGTTCGTGGCGTCGTTCATGGGCGAGGCGAGTTACGTGCCGTTCGCCGACGCTGCCGACGTGTCCGGTCTGGCCGACGACCTGGGCGACCCCGCGGCGGTTGCCCCGGCGGCCGATCGGGCACTGATGCTGCGACCCGACGACATCGTGCTCGAACCGGGCGACGGTGCGGTCGTCGAGCACGCCGAGTTCCGCGGCACCGTCTGGTGCTACACCGTGCTGCTCGCCAACGGGGCGCGGGTGAAGTCGCTCCGGAACCACCTCGAGCCGGTCGAGGTCGGCACCCGGGTGCGCGCCGTGCTCCGACCGGGGCACCATCCGGTGATCGTCGATGGCTGATCCCGGCGAGCGCGACCACTGGTTCGAGGACGTCGCCGATCACCTGGGCGCGGCCTACCTGCGGTACTCGTTCACGAAGGGGACCCGCCAGGAGATCGATTTCCTGGTCGGCGAACTCGGCCTCGAACCCGGGATGCGCGTCCTCGACGTGGGGTGCGGCCCGGGCCGACACGCCTACGAGCTCGCGACGCGGGGCATCGAGACCCACGGGATCGACGTCAGCCGGACCTTCGTCGACCTGGCCGCCGACGGTGCTCCCGAGGGCGCGACCTTCGAACGGATGGACGCCCGCCACCTCGTCGATCGCGACGACCTGGCGTCGTCGTTCGACGCCGCGATCTGCCTGTGTCAGGGCGCGTTCGGCCTGATGACCGCCGACGGTCACGACCGCACCGTGCTGGCCGGCATCGCGCGCTGTCTCCGTCCGGGTGGCCGCCTCGCCCTCAGCGCATTCAGCTCGTACTTCGTCGTCAAGCACTGGGAAGGCGCCGATTTCGACGCCGACACGGGGGTCAACCACGAGCGGACCGAGATCCGCGACGAGGCAGGCGTCGTCACCGAGACCAGCCTCTGGACCGGGTGCTACACCCCCCGTGAGCTGCGGTTGCTCTGCGATCTCACCGGATTCGAGGTCGACTCGATCGACTCCGTCGAGCCGGGCGCCTACCGCCGAGCGGTGCCGACCACCGAGACGGCCGAGTTCCTCCTCGTCGCCTCCCGCCGCTGACGCGGACACGGTCCGGCCCGATCCCGCATTTGCGTGGTCGGGTCGCCGGAGTGGCTGCTACGATGGCTCCCTGCGTTGGGCCTTCCAGCGCGCCCAAAACACACCGAATACATCTCACGTCCGTTTCGAAAGCAGTCCGTTTCTTGTCCGATACCACTACCACCGAGCCCACCACCGAATCCAACTTCGGGACCTTCGACGAAGAGGGCAACTACACACCGCGTGAGGTCGTCTCGAACGACCTCGGCATGAGCTTCGCCGACGCCATCGACGGCACGATCGTCGAGGTCGAAGACGGTGAGCTCGTGCACGGCACCGTCGTCAAGATCGACAAGGACGAAGTGCTCCTCGACATCGGCTACAAGAGCGAGGGCGTGATCCCCAGCCGCGAGCTGAGCATCCGCAACGACGTCGACCCGTCCGAGGTCGTGAGCATGGGCGAAGAGGTCGAGGCGCTCGTCCTCACCAAGGAAGACAAGGAAGGCCGCCTGGTCCTCTCCAAGAAGCGGGCTCAGTACGAGCGTGCCTGGGGCGACATCGAGGCCAAGAAGGAAGCCGACGCTGTCGTCGAGGGTCCG